>NZ_JBSSGJ010000012.1:0-137706 GCF_054063535.1 Sinomonas sp. RB5 | reverse complement strand
GCTACCGCTGCCGAACGCTCATCCTCTGACAACGAACTCCATGCATACACAAAACTGCTCCCCTGCAATCGGAACTGAATTTCTCAGTCCAACTCCAGGGGAGCAGTTCAGACGAGCGGCGCCCTTTCGCATGCCGGGCGGCGGTTCCCTACATCTTGCGGTTCAGGATGGCCTGCTTGACCTCGGCGATCGCCTGCGTCACCTGGATGCCGCGGGGGCACGCCTCGGTGCAGTTGAAGGTCGTGCGGCAGCGCCACACGCCCTCCTTGTCGTTGAGGATCTCGAGGCGCATGTCGCCGGCATCGTCGCGCGAATCGAAGATGAAGCGGTGCGCGTTGACGATGGCCGCCGGCCCGAAGTACTGCCCGTCGGTCCAGAACACCGGGCAGGACGAGGTGCACGCGGCGCACAGGATGCACTTGGTGGTGTCGTCGAACCGGGCCCGCTCCTCAGCCGACTGGAGGCGCTCCTTGGTGGGCTCGTGGCCCTTGGAGATCAGGAACGGCATGATCTCCCGGTAGGACTGGAAGAACGGCTCCATGTCCACGATCAGGTCCTTCTCGACGGGCAGGCCCTTGATGGGCTCCACCGTGATCGGCTTGGACGTGTCGAGGTCCTTCAGGAGGGTCTTGCACGCCAGGCGGTTGCGGCCGTTGATGCGCATGGCGTCGGAGCCGCACACGCCGTGCGCGCACGAGCGGCGGAACGAGAGCGATCCATCGTGCTCCCACTTCACCTTGTGCAGGGCGTCCAGGACGCGGTCGGTGCCGTACATCGTCACCTGGAACTCGTCCCAGCTCGACTCCTCGGAGACCTCCGGGTTGTAGCGGCGCACACGCAGCGTCACATCGAACGTGGGGATCTCGCCCCCGCCGCCCACGCTCGCGGGCAGCTCGACCTTGGACGCTGGCTCAGCGGTTGAGGCGGTCATCAGTACTTACGCTCCATCGGCTCGTAACGGGTGAAGACAACGGGCTTCGTGCCGAAGCGCAGGCCCTTGATGCCCTCGGTTTCCGCGGCGTCGTCCTTGTAGAGCATCGTGTGCTTCATCCAGTTGGCGTCGTCGCGATCGGGGAAGTCCTCGCGGTAGTGGCCGCCGCGGGACTCCTTGCGGTGCAGCGCAGCAACGGTCATGACCTCGGCAAGGTCCAGGAGGAAGCCGAGCTCCACGGCCTCGAGGAGGTCGAGGTTGAAGCGCTTGCCCTTGTCCTGGATGCCGATGTTGCGGTACCGCTCGCGGAGCTTGGAGATGTCCGCGAGGGCCTGCGCGATCGAGTCCTTGGTGCGGAACACCTGCATGTTCGCGTCCATGGTCTCCTGCAGGTCCGCGCGGATCGCGGCGATCCGCTCGGTGCCGGAGGCGTTGCGGACGGCGTCGAGCATGGCGACCGTCTCGGCGGCCGGGTTCTCCGGCAGCTCGACGAACTCGGCGGTCTTGGCGTACTCCGCGGCGTTGATGCCGGAGCGCTTGCCGAAGACGTTGATGTCGAGCAGCGAGTTGGTGCCGAGGCGGTTGGATCCGTGCACGGAGACGCACGCAACCTCGCCGGCCGCGTACAGGCCGGGGACCACGGTGTCGTTGTCCTGGAGGACCTCGCCCTTGATGTTGGTCGGCACGCCGCCCATGATGTAGTGCGCGGTGGGGAACACCGGCACGGGCTCCGTGTAGGGCTCGACGCCGAGGTAGGTCCGCGCGAACTCGGTGATGTCCGGCAGCTTCGCGTCGATGTGCGCGGGCTCGAGGTGGGTGAGGTCGAGCAGCACGTAGTCCTTGTTCGGACCGGCGCCGCGTCCCTCGCGCACCTCGTTGGCCATCGAACGGGCCACGATGTCACGCGGGGCGAGATCCTTGATGGTCGGCGCGTAGCGCTCCATGAAGCGCTCGCCCTCGGAGTTGCGCAGGATCGCGCCCTCGCCGCGGGCGGCCTCCGAGAGGAGGATGCCGAGGCCGGCGAGGCCGGTCGGATGGAACTGGATGAACTCCATGTCCTCGAGCGGGATGCCGCGGCGGAACGCGATCCCCATGCCGTCACCGGTGAGGGTGTGGGCGTTCGAGGTCGTCTTGAAGACCTTGCCCGCGCCGCCCGTGGCGAACACGACGGCCTTGGCCTGGAAGACGTGCAGCTCGCCGGAGGCGAGGTCGTAGCTGACGACGCCGGCCACGCGCTTCTGCTGGTAGACGGTGCCGTCCTCGCGGGTCGCCTCCTCTTCGACGACGAGCAGGTCGAGCACGTAGTACTCGTTGTAGAACTCGACGTTGTGCTTGACGCAGTTCTGGTACAGCGTCTGGAGGATCATGTGGCCGGTGCGGTCGGCGGCGTAGCACGCGCGGCGGACCGGGGCCTTGCCGTGGTCGCGGGTGTGGCCGCCGAAGCGACGCTGGTCGATCCGGCCCTCGGGCGTGCGGTTGAACGGCAGGCCCATCTTCTCGAGGTCGAGGACCGCGTCGATGGCCTCCTTGGCCATGACCTCCGCCGCGTCCTGGTCGACGAGGTAGTCGCCGCCCTTGACGGTGTCGAAGGTGTGCCACTCCCAGTTGTCTTCCTCGACGTTGGCGAGGGCCGCGCACATGCCGCCCTGGGCGGCTCCCGTGTGCGAGCGGGTGGGGTACAGCTTGGTCAGCACGGCGGTACGGGCCCGCTGGCCGGCCTCGATCGCTGCCCGCATGCCGGCGCCACCGGCGCCGACGATCACCACATCGTATTTGTGGACCTGCATGCTGTGAAGCTCCATTTCTTGCGGGGGATCCGCTGGTTACGAGGCGGGGCAGTAGTCGGCCACGGTGCGGACACCGTTGACCACCGGGCACGGATCGAAGGTGAAGATCACCAGGGTGCCGAGGATCACGATGATGGCGCTGGCCGCGAAGAGGACCGCCTTGAGCCAGAAGCGGACGGAGTCCCGCTCGGCGTAGTCGTTGATGATGGTGCGCACGCCGTTGGAGCCGTGGAGCATCGCGAGCCAGAGCATGGCGAGGTCCCAGACCTGCCAGAACGGGCTGGCCCACTTCCCGGCGACGAAGCCGAAGTCGATGCCGTGGACGCCCTGGCCGACCATCAGGTTCACGAAGAGGTGGCCGAAGATCAGGACGACCAGGACGATGCCGGACAGGCGCATGAACAGCCAGGCCAACATCTCGAACTGGCCCTTCGGGCCCCCGCTGCGCTTGTACTGCGGGGCGATGCGGCCGGTCACGGATGTGCTGCGCGGCTCGCGGATTTCAGGTGCTGTGGTCATGTCAGTGGGCTCCCAGCGCGAGTGAGAGGTGGCGGATGGCGAAGCCTGCGAACACGACGACCCAGACGATCACGACCGTCCAGAGCATCTGCCGCTGGTACTTGGGGCCGTTCTTCCAGAAGTCCACGAGGATCACGCGCAGGCCGTTGAAGGCGTGGAAGAGGATGGCAGCGACGAGACCAGTCTCGCCGAGGGCCATAAGCGGGTTCTTGTATTCGGCGATGACCGCCGTGTACACCTCGGGGGACACTCGCACCAATGAGGTGTCCAGGACGTGCACCAACAAGAAGAAGAAGATGACGACGCCGGTGATCCGGTGTACGACCCACGACCACATGCCTTCACGGCCGCGGTACAGGGTGCCAGCTGGTTTTGTCGGCACTGAATAAACCTCCCTGCGGGCACCGGCGCCCGCATGGGGCCCATGCGGAGGGGGCAACCGGTGCGGAGTGGCCCTGCTGTGCGTAGGGCGCGCTCACCTAGTCGGATTCCAGCCTAAATCTAGGCATCGCCCACAGCTTACTCAAAAGGGCCTCTGGGGCATGTTAAACCAGTGGGGATTGTCACAGTGCCCCCTCTTGCGGTCCGTGCGCGACCGTGATCCGGGCATCCGGCCCACTACAGTGGGGGGTGATGACAGAGAATACTGCCCCCGTCGCCGGCCCGGCGCCCGCCCCGCAGGATCCGCTCGAGAAGTTCGTCGCGGTGATCCCCGCGGGCGGCGTGGGCACCCGCCTGTGGCCGCTCTCGCGCGCCGCCGCGCCCAAGTTCCTGCACGACCTCACGGGGTCCGGCAGCACTCTCATCCGCGCGACGTACGACAGGCTGACGCCGCTGGCGGGGGGCCGCTTCCTCGTGGTGACGGGCGAGGCCCACCGGGCCGCCGTCTGCCGGCAGATCCCCGAGCTGGACGCGGCGAACCTCGTCCTCGAGAGTGAGCCGAAGGACTCGGGGGCCGCGATCGGCCTTGCCGCGGCGATCCTGTACCGACGGGACCCGGCCACGATCATGGGCTCCTTCGCCGCCGACCAGGTCATCAGCCCCGACGGCGTCTTCCAGGCTGCCGTCCGCGAGGCGATCCTCACGGCCGCCTCGGGCGAGCGGGGGAAGATCGTCACCATCGGCATCGAGCCGACGCACCCCTCCACGGGCTTCGGCTACATCCGCGGAGGCGAGCCGCTCGACGTCGCGGGCGCACCGAGCGCGCGCGCCGTCGTGGAGTTCGTCGAGAAGCCGAACCTCGAGGTTGCGGAGAAGTACCTCGCCTCGGGCGAGTACCTGTGGAACGCGGGCATGTTCGTGGCTCCGGTGGCCCTCATGCTCGAGCACCTCGCGGCGAACCAGCCCGAGCTCTATGCCGGGCTGACGGAGATCGCCGAGGCCTGGGACACCCCGGCCCGCGACGAGGTCGCGGCCCGCGTGTGGCCCACGCTGCCGAAGATCGCGATCGACTACGCCGTCGCCGAGCCGGCCGCCGCCGCCGGGGACGTCGCCGTCGTGCCCGGCGCGTTCCGCTGGGACGACGTCGGCGACTTCGCCGCGATCGGCCGGCTCAACAGCGCCCGGGAGGCCGAGCGCGTGACCGTGCTCGGCGAGGGCGCCAGGGTGTTCACCGAGGACGCGAGCGGCATCGTCGTCTCGGACACGAAGAGGGTCATCGCGCTCATCGGCATCGAGGACGTCGTCATCGTCGACACCCCCGACGCCCTCCTGGTCACCACGACGGAGCACGCGCAAAAGGTCAAGAACGCCGTGGCCGGTCTGAAGGCGAGCGGGGACCTCGACGTCCTCTGAGAACCGTGACGCTAGAGTGAACGGGTGCGAAACTACACGACGGAGACGAAGCCCACGCCCCTCGTAGGCCCCCGTCTCGAGGCCTTCCTGCCCGAGCTGATCCAATTCCGCCGGGACCTCCACTCGCACCCCGAGCTGTCCTTCCACGAGTACCGCACCACGGACCGGATCGTTGCGCGCCTCGAGGCTGCAGGGCTCGCGCCGCGCCGGCTCGATGGCACGGGTGTCGTCGTCGACATCGGCTCCGGCCCCATCGCCACCGCGGTGCGCGGCGACATCGACGCGCTGCCGATCATCGAGGAGACGGGCCTGCCCTTCGCCTCGCGCAACCACGGTGTGACCCACGCGTGCGGCCACGACGTCCACACCACGGTGGCCCTGGGGGTCGCGCTGCTCCTGGCCGAGATGGACCAGGAGACCCCGCTCGAGGGCACCGTGCGGGTCCTCTTCCAGCCGGCCGAGGAGACCATGCCCGGCGGCGCGCTGGCCTGCATGGGCCAGGGCGTGCTCTCCGGCGTGCCGCGGATCATGGCCCTCCACTGCGATCCGCGCATCGAGGTCGGCAAGATCGGCACCCGCATCGGGCCGATCACCTCGGCCTCCGACACGATCCGCATCCAGCTCACCGGCCGCGGCGGCCACACCTCGCGGCCGCACCTCACGGAGGACCTGGTCTTCGCCCTGGCGCAGATCGCGGTCAACGTCCCAGCGGTCCTGTCCCGGCGCGTGGACGTGCGCAGCGGCGTGTCCGTGGTCTGGGGCCAGATCTCCGCGGGCGCCGCGCCGAACGCCATCCCCGCCATCGGATCCATGTCCGGCACCATGCGCTGCCTCGACCGCGAGGCCTGGCACAGCGCCGGCGAGCTCCTCGACGACGTGGTCCAGCAGGTCGCCGCGCCGTATGGGGTCGAGGTGAGCCTCGAGCACATCCGCGGCGTGCCCCCGGTCGTGAACTCCGAGCACGAGACCGCCCTGCTGGAGGCGGCGGCGCGTGCCGAGCTGGGGGAGAACGCCGTGGTGCTCACCCCGCAGTCGATGGGCGGAGAGGACTTCGCCTGGTTCCTCTCGGAAGTCCCCGGCTCCATGTTCCGCCTCGGCACGCACACCCCGGGCGGGGAGGAGTACGACCTCCACCGCGGCGACTACGTGGTCGATGAGGCGGCCATCGGCTGCGGCGTGCAGGTCCTCGCCGCCGCCGCCCTGAGGAGCCTGCGCGACCTCTGAGCCGTCCCCGCGCTGCCACGCTTCGGTGGGGCCTTCCCGTGAGGTTGGTAACGAATCACCAACGATTCGGGGGCGGCCGTCCCGCACGAGTGTGTGAAGGACTCCTTTCGATTACCCTAGTGCGCTGTACCACACGCCCGGCGCGTCCCTCGGGGCCCCGGGGCTGAGGATTCCCTCGTCCACTCTGGAGGACTACTTGAACCGCTTCCGTACCCCCTTCCACCGAGCCGGCGTCGCGGGCGTGGCCCTGGCAGCGGTGTCCGCGCTGGCCCTCGCCGGCTGCGGCTCGGCCCCGCCCACGTCGGGCTCCTCGGGCGGCTCCTCGGCCCAGGCCTCCAACTACCTCGGCTGCATGGTCTCGGACTCGGGCGGCTTCGACGACAAGTCGTTCAACCAGTCCGGCTACGAGGGCCTCCAGAAGGCCGTCAAGGACCTCGGCATCCAGGAGAAGCACGTCCAGTCGAAGGCCGACACCGACTACGACCCGAACCTGCGCTCCATGGTGCAGGCGGGCTGCAAGCTCACCGTCACCGTCGGCTTCCTGCTCGGCGACGCCACTAAGAGCATCGCCAGCGCCAACCCCAACAGCCACTTCGCGATCATCGACTACACGGACCCGGCGTTCCCCAAGAACGTCAAGCCGATCGTGTACGACACGGCCCAGGCCGCGTTCCTCGCCGGCTACCTCGCCGCGGGCGTCTCCAAGACCGGGAAGGTGGCCACGTTCGGCGGCCTCAACATCCCCACGGTGACGATCTTCATGGACGGCTTCGCCGACGGCGTGAAGTACTACAACCAGAAGAAGGGCAAGAACGTCCAGGTCCTGGGCTGGGACAAGGACAAGCAGGACGGCACCTTCGTGGGCGACTTCAAGTCCGTCGACAAGGGCAAGGTCCTCACCCAGGGCTTCCTCCAGCAGGGCGCGGACGTGGTGCTCCCCGTGGCGGGCGCGGTCGGCCCCGGTGCCGCCTCCGCAGTGCTGGACGCCAAGAACGCCGGCCAGGACGCCAAGCTCATCTGGGTCGACTCCGATGGCTACCTCACGGCCCCGGACTACAAGTCGGTCATGCTGACGTCGGTCCAGAAGACCATGTCCACCGCCGTCGAATCCGTCATCAAGGACGACCTCAACGGCAAGTTCGACGCGACGCCGTACGTCGGCACGCTCGCGAACGGCGGCGTTGCCCTCGCCCCGTTCCACGACCTCGACTCGGCGGTCCCGGCGGACATGAAGAGCGAGCTCGACCAGCTCAAGAAGGACATCATCTCGGGCAACATCAAGGTCGAGTCGAAGTCCAGCCCCGTCTCGAAGTAGCGCCGGCCACGATCCCATCCAGCGCTCCGGCTCCACGGTGCCCCGTGCACCGGGCCACCCAGTGCCGCCCGCCGCTCGCCGGCCGGGCGGCGCTGGCGTGCCGGGGAGCAAGCTGGTCCCACCTCATCCAAGGGGACGGTTCCCGCAGTGAAACTCGAACTCCGCGGCATCACCAAGCGCTTCGGCTCGTTCGCCGCGAACGACCACATTGACCTCGTCGTCGAGGACTCGCAGATCCATGCGCTGCTCGGCGAGAACGGCGCCGGCAAGTCGACGCTCATGAACGTGCTCTACGGGCTCTACGAGCCCACCGAGGGCGAGATCCTCGTGGACGGGAGGCCCGTCGCGTTCCGAGGCCCGGCGGACGCGATGGCTGCCGGGATCGGCATGGTGCACCAGCACTTCATGCTCGTCCCGGTCTTCACGGTGGCCGAGAACGTGGCCCTCGGGGCGGAGGCCACGAAGGCCGGAGGCTTCCTCGACCTCGACGCGACCCGGGCCCGGATCCGCGAGATCTCGTCCCGCTATGGGTTCGACGTCGACCCGGATGCCCGCATCGAGGACCTCCCCGTGGGCGTGCAGCAGCGCGTCGAGATCATCAAGGCCCTCGTCCGCGACGCGAAGGTCCTGATCCTCGACGAGCCCACCGCCGTCCTGACCCCGCAGGAGACGGACGAACTGCTCGCGATCATGGACGGGCTCAAGGCCTCCGGCACCTCGATCATCTTCATCTCCCACAAGCTGCGCGAGGTCAAGGCGGTCGCGGACGTCATCACGGTGATCCGGCGGGGCCGCGTGGTCGGCGACGCCCCGCCGTCGGCCGCCCCGGCCGAGCTCGCGGCCATGATGGTGGGACGCCCCGTGAGCCTCACCCTCGACAAGGCTCCTGCCCAGCCCGCGGAGACCACCTTCTCGGTGCGGGACCTGACGCTCGTGGCGCCCACGGGCCAGCGGATCGTGGACGGGGTGTCCTTCGACATCGCGCAAGGAGAGATCCTCGCCGTCGCCGGCGTCCAGGGCAACGGCCAGACCGAGCTCACCGAGGCCATCCTCGGCCTCCACCGGCACGTCACCGGCTCGGTGACCCTCGACGGCGCGGAGCTGCTCGGACGCAGCGTCAAGCAGGTCCTCGAGGCGGGGGTCGGGTTCGTCCCCGAGGACCGTTCGCACGATGGCCTCGTGGGTGCGTTCAGCGTCGCGGAGAACCTCGTCCTGGACCTCTACGACCGCGCGCCGTTCGCCCGCGGGCTCGCGATGAGCCCGGGCCGCGTCGCGGCCCAGGCCAAGGAGAAGATCGAGGAGTTCGACATCCGCGCGGGCTCACCCGATGCGCCGGCGTCGTCCCTCTCGGGGGGAAACCAGCAGAAGGTGGTCATGGCGCGCGAGCTCTCGCGGCCCCTGCGCCTCTTCATCGCCTCCCAGCCCACCCGCGGCGTGGACGTGGGCTCGATCGAGTTCCTCCACCGCCGCATCCTCGCCGAGCGGGACCGCGGGACTCCAGTCATGATCGTCTCGACCGAACTGGACGAGATCATGGAGCTCTCGGACCGCATCGCCGTGCTCTACCGCGGACGCCTCATGGGCATCGTCGACGGTGGCACCCCCCGCGACGTCCTCGGCCTGATGATGGCAGGCATGCATGCTGACGAGGCCGCGGCCGCCGCCGCCGAGGCCCGCCACACCGGCGGCGAGCACACCACAGGAGAGACACATGGCTGACGTGCAGAACGCGCCCGACTCGGCCCAGGCGCCCCAGCCCGTGCCGACCCCGCCGCCCGGCGGTCCCGCCGGCCCCGCGGCGGACGAGTCACTTCTCCGCCGGATCGCCACCGGCACCCCGATGGTGTCCCTGCTGTCCATGGTCCTGGCGATCGTCATCGGCGGGATCCTCATGGCGGTGACCAACCCCAAGGTCGCCACCGCGGCGGGCTACTTCTTCGCCCGGCCCTCCGACACCATCACGGAGGTCTTCCGCCCGTACGCCGCACTGGTCCAGGGCTCGATCTTCAACTGGCAGGGCGCAGACCTCGCCGCGCAGCTCTACCCGCTCGCCGAGACCCTCACGGTCTCGACCCCGCTGATCCTCGCGGGCCTCGGCGTGGCCCTCGCCTTCCGGGCCGGCCTGTTCAACATCGGGGCCCAGGGGCAGCTGATCTTCGGCGCCCTCTTCGGCGCCTACGTCGGCTTCGCGTGGCACCTTCCGTTCGGGCTGCACCTGCTCGTGGTGATCCTCGCCGGAATCGTGGGCGGCGGCATCTGGGGCGGGATCGTGGGCTTCCTCAAGGCGCGCACCGGCGCCCACGAGGTCATCGTGACCATCATGTTCAACTACATCGCGAGCTTCCTGCTCCTGTTCCTGCTCACCACGCCCGCGTTCCAGCGGAAGGGCTCGACCAACCCGATCTCGCCGTTCCTGGACGCCTCTGCCCTGTTCCCGGAGCTCCTGGGGCCGCAGTTCCGCCTGCACGCCGGGTTCATCCTTGCCATCCTCGTCACGTGGGGCGTGTGGTGGATCCTGTCCCGCTCCACCGTGGGGTTCGAGTTCCGGGCCGTCGGCGCCAACCCGAACGCCGCGCGCACGGCGGGCATCAATGTCGGGCGCTCGACGGTCCTGGTCATGGCCCTCGCCGGAGCGCTCTCGGGCCTCGCCGGCATCGCCCAGGTGTCCGGCACCGAGAAGTACCTCTCCGGGGGCGTGGCGGCCTCGATCGGCTTCGACGCCATCACCGTGGCACTGCTCGGCAGGTCGACCCCGTGGGGGACGTTCTTCGCCGGCCTGCTCTTCGGGGCGTTCCGCGCCGGCGGGGTCTCCATGCAGGCCGTCACCCAGACGCCGATCGACATCGTCCTCGTGATCCAGTCGCTCATCGTCCTCTTCATCGCCGCCCCGCCGCTCGTGCGGGCGATCTTCGGCCTCGGCCCGCGCAGGAGGAAGCGCCGCCGGTCCGGGCCACCCACCCCCACACCGGCCGAAGCTGCCGAGAGCGGAGCCGCGTCATGAGCACCAGCACAGCAGCCGCCGCGCCGCAGGCCGCGCGCCCCGTCGCCGCGCCCGTATCCCTCAAGGCCCCGATCGGGCTCAGTCTCCTCGCCGTGCTCGGCACGGTGCTCTTCGGCGCGCTCTCGGGCAGCAAGAACGCCTCGTTCGGCCTCGTCGACGCGGGGCGGGAGGCCTCCGGGGTGGCTGCATGGCTCGCCCTCGCCGTCGCGCTCGTCGCCGCGGCCTGGTTCGGATACCTCCGGTTCTGGGGCCCCCGCGCCGGCCGCACCCCGGCCCGCTGGCTCACCGGGGCGCTCGCCGCCGCGGTCGTCGTGTTCCTCCTGGCGATCCTGGGCGTCGCCGGGGTCACGGTCGTCACCGTCAGCTCGCCCGTCGTCGGCTGGCTCACCGCCGCCGTCATGCTCGCCGGCGCGGCCTACTCGGTGTGGCTCGCCTCCGCGCGGCGCCCGACGCCGGGCTGGGTCGGCGCCGTCTTCGCCGTCGCCTTCCTCGTGGGCTTCCTCGTGTGGATCGTGGCCGGCGGCCGCGACCAGACCCCCTTCATCTCCCTCGCCGGCCTGCTCGCGGGTGCCGTCACGCTCTCGGTCCCGCTCGTGTTCGGCTCCCTCTCGGGGGTGCTGTGCGAGCGGTCGGGCATCGTCAACATCGCGATCGAGGGCCAGCTGCTCATGGGCGCCTTCAGTGCTGCGGTCGGCGCCACCCTCGCGCACAACGTGTACGTGGGCCTCGTCGCGGCGGCGGTGGCCGGGGCGCTCGTGTCCCTCATCCTCGCCCTCGTGAGCATCAAGTACCTGGTGAACCAGATCATCGTCGGCGTCGTGCTCAACGTCCTCGTGGTCGGGCTGACCAACTTCCTCTTCTCCACCCTGCTCACCGAGGACCCCGACGGGCTCAACAAGCCCCCGCACCTGGGCACCATCGAGATCCCCATCCTCGCGGACGTGCCGGTGATCGGGCCGATCCTCTTCCGCCAGTCGCTCGTGGGCTACCTGATGTACATCGCCGTCGTGGTGGTCTACGTGGGGCTGTTCCACACGCGCTGGGGCCTGCGCGTGCGGGCCGTGGGGGAGCACCCCCAGGCCGCGGACACCCTGGGCGTCAACGTCAACCGGACCCGGTTCTGGAACACGATCCTCGGCGGGGCGGTCGCGGGCATCGGCGGCTCGTTCTTCACCCTCGTCGCCGTGGACGCGTTCAGCAAGGAGATGTCCGCCGGCCGCGGCTACATCGCCCTCGCCGCCCTGATCTTCGGGCGCTGGAACCCGATCGGGGCCTTCCTGGCCTCGCTCCTGTTCGGCTTCGCCGACAACCTCCAGAGCATCATCACGATCATCGGCTCGCCGGTCCCGAGCCAGTTCATGGCCATGCTCCCGTACGTGGTCACCGTGTTCGCCGTCGCCGGGCTCGTCGGCCGCTCGCGGCCGCCGGCCATGGAGGGCATCCCGTATGTCAAGCAGTGAGCCCACGGCACCCGAGGTCGACTGGGACGCCCTCACCGCGGCGGCCACCCGGGCCATGCACGCCGCCTACGCGCCGTACTCGGACTTCCCCGTCGGCGCGGCGGCGCTGACCGACGACGGCCGGATCATCACCGGCTGCAACGTCGAGAACGCCTCGTACGGGCTCACCCTCTGCGCCGAGTGCACCCTCGTGGGCCAGCTCCGGCTCGGCGGCGGCGGCCGGATCGCGGCCTTCGCCTGCGTCGACGCGTCCGGCAGCGTGCTCATGCCGTGCGGCCGCTGCCGCCAGCTCCTCTACGAGTTCCGCGCGCCCGGGATGGTGCTGCTCACGGTGAGCGGCGTGCGGACCATGGACGAGGTGCTCCCCGACGCGTTCGGGCCGCAGAACCTGCAGAACTGATCGACGGAAGGACACCAGTGACCACCTCCGGGAACGGGGCGCGTGCCGAAGCGCACGACGCCGTCGACGTCATCCGCGCCAAGCGCGACCGGCGCGAGCTCAGCGACGCCCAGATCGACTGGGTCATCGACGCCTACACGCGCGGGGCCGTGGCCGATGAGCAGATGTCCGCCCTCGCCATGGCGATCCTCCTCAACGGCATGACCCACCGGGAGACGGCCCGATGGACGACGGCGATGATCGCCTCGGGCGAGCGGCTCGACTTCTCCTCCCTCCGCAGCCGCTCCGGCGGGCAGCGGCCGACGGCCGACAAGCACTCCACCGGCGGGGTCGGGGACAAGATCACGCTCCCGCTCGCGCCCCTCGTGGCCGTGTTCGGGGTGGCCGTCCCGCAGCTCTCCGGCCGCGGCCTCGGCCACACCGGCGGGACACTGGACAAGCTCGAGTCGATCCCGGGCTGGCGGGCGGCCCTGAGCAACGAGGAGATGATGGCCCAGCTCGACGACGTCGGGGCGGTCATCTGCGCCGCGGGCGCCGGGCTCGCCCCGGCAGACAAGAAGCTCTACGCGCTGCGCGACGTCACCGGCACCGTCGAGGCGATCCCGCTCATCGCCTCCTCGATCATGAGCAAGAAGATCGCCGAGGGGACCGGCGCGCTGGTCCTCGACGTCAAGGTCGGCTCCGGGGCCTTCATGAAGGATGAGGCCGACGCCCGCGAGCTGGCCGAGACGATGGTGGCCCTCGGCCAGGACGCCGGGGTGCGCACCGTGGCGCTCCTGACCGACATGGACACCCCGCTCGGCCTCACCGCCGGCAACGCGATCGAGGTCGAGGAGTCCCTCGAGGTCCTCGCCGGCGGAGGCCCGGAGGACGTCGTGGCGCTCACGGTCCGGCTGGCCGAGGAGATGCTCGAGGCCTCGGGCGTGCAGGGCGACCCGGCGCAGGCGCTCAAGGACGGCCGTGCGATGGACGTGTGGCGGCGGATGATCGCCGCCCAGGGCGGCGACCCGGACGCCCCGCTCCCGCGCGCTAAGGAGTCGGAGACGGTCTACGCCCCGGCCGACGGAGTCCTCGTGGGCCTCGACGCGCTCTCCGTCGGCGTCGCCGCGTGGCGGCTCGGCGCCGGCCGGGCGCGCAAGGAGGACGCCGTCCAGGCCGGCGCCGGCGTGCGGCTGCATGCCAAGCCGGGCGCGACGGTCCGCGCGGGGGAGCCGCTCATGACGCTGCTGACCGACACCCCCGAGCGCTTCGGCCGTGCGCACGAGGCGCTCGAGGGCGCGGTCACGATCGCGCCGGAAGGCTCCCGCCCGGCCACCCCGCTCATCTTCGACCGCATCGCCTAGCACGCCGAACCCGGCCCCGACCCAAGGCGAGCACCTCCGCCCGGGGGAGGGGCCGGCGTCGTCCGCACGGAGGATCGCCCCCGGCGCGATCTAGGGCCTTAGGGCGGATAGTCGCCTGAGCCTGCGCATGGGACACTGGAGGAGGCCCAGTATCCGGAGGAGCAATACCGCATGTCGTTGACCTTCATCGATCACGCGATCCTCCATGCTGCCGGCCAGTGGTGGATCTACCCGATCCTCCTCGTCTTCTTCTTCGTCGACGGCTTCGCGACGATCGCGCCGAGCGAGACGCTCATCGTGGCCCTCGCCGCGTACTGGCGCCATTCCGGCGAGCCCAACCTGTGGATCCTGGGCGCCACAGCGCTCATCGGGGCGATGGCAGGCGACAACGTGGCCTACTTCCTCGGGCGCAGGATCGGCACCGACCGCTGGAAGTGGATGCGGCGCCCGCGCGTGCAGAAGGTCTTCGGCTGGGCCCGGCACGAGCTCGACAAGCGCGGCGCCGTGCTGATCTTCACCGCCCGGTACATCCCCTGGGGCCGCGTGGCGGTCAACTACGTCTCCGGCAGCACCGGGTTCCGCCACCGCACGTTCTTCTGGCTCGACGGCTTCGCGTGCCTGACGTGGGTGGGCTACTCGCTCGGGGTGGGCCTCCTCGCGAGCTCCTTCCCCTGGCTGCACCACAACCCGCTCCTGAGCGTCGTGGTCGCCGTCGCCTTCGCACTCGTCCTCGGCGTGCTCCTGGACCACAGCATCACGGTCCTCCACCGCTGGCGCGACACGGTCGACGCCCGCCGGGCCGCCGCGGCGGCGAGGGCGGAGCACGAGCGCGAGCTCGCCCTGCGGCCCCATCTGCCCGCCGACGACTACGCGCCGCGCGAGCGCGAGACCACGCCCACTCCGGGGGAGTGACCTGCGCGGTGGCCTGCTGCCCCCAGCTTCAATAGAGTTGGGGCGTGACTGAGCCGAACATCGACGCCGCCCCGGACCTCTCCTTCGACCTCCGGGCGCTGCCCAAGGTCTCCCTCCACGACCACCTCGACGGCGGCCTGCGCCCCGCGACCATCATCGAGCTCGCCGCCGAGATCGGCCACGAGCTCCCGTCCACGGACCCCGTGGCCCTCGGGCAGTGGTTCCGGGACGCCGCGGACTCCGGCTCCCTGCCCCGGTACCTCGAGACGTTCGACCACACGATCGCCGTGATGCAGACCGCCCCGGCCCTGCGCCGGATCGCACGGGAGTTCGTCGAGGACCTCGCGGACGACGGCGTGGTGTACGGCGAGGTGCGCTGGGCGCCCGAGCAGCACCTCACCGACGGGCTCACCCTCGACGAGGCCGTCGAGGCCGTCCAGGCCGGCCTCGAGGACGGCATGGCCCTCGTGGAGGAGTCGGGGCGGGTCATCGCCGTCGGCCAGCTCATCACGGCCATGCGCCACGCCGACAACTCCCAGGCGATCGCCGAGCTCGCCGTGCGCCACCGCGACCGCGGCGCGGTCGGGTTCGACATCGCCGGGGCCGAGGACGGCTTCCCGCCCTCGCGCTTCGCCGAGGCCTTCACCTACCTCGCGCAGAACAACTTCCCGGCCACCGTCCACGCCGGAGAGGCCGCCGGCCTCGCGAGCATCCAGTCGGCCCTCGTCGACGGGCGCGCCCTCCGCCTCGGCCACGGCGTGCGCATCGCCGAGGACATCACCGTCGACTCGACCGACGAGGTCGACGAGGACGGCGTGCCGATCCTCGACGTCACGCTCGGCGAGCTGGCCGCGTGGGTCCGCGACCGCGGGATCCCGCTCGAGCTCTGCCCGTCCTCGAACCTCCAGACCGGCGCGATCGCCGCCTGGGGCGAGGACATCCTCGACCACCCCTTCGACATGCTCTACGAGCTCGGCTTCAACGTCACGGTCAACACCGACAACCGGCTCATGAGCGGCGTGACGCTCACGGACGAGTTCGAGCTGCTCGTGGAGGCCTTCGACTACGACCTCGACGACCTGCTCGAGATCACACTCAACGCCGCCGAGGCCGCATTCCTGCCGCTCGAGGACCGTGAGGACCTCGTCGAGTACATCAACGAGGCCTACGCGAACCTTGCCGAGTAGGCACGGGCCGGGTGAGGCCGCGGGTGCGGGGGAGCCGTGAGGTGAGCGCCGCCGTCGACCGTCTCGTGGAGGTGGTGCGGCTCCTGCGGGAGCACTGCCTCTGGACGGCCGCGCTCACGCACGCCTCTCTCGTGACGTACCTGATCGAGGAGTCCTACGAGCTCGTCGAGGCGATCGAGGACGGCCAGCCGGAGGAGGAGCTGCGGGGCGAGCTCGCCGACGTGCTCCTGCAGGTGGTCCTGCACGCCGAGATCGCGCGGGAGCGCGGCGCGTTCGACCTCGACGGCGTCGCGGGGGCGCTCACCGCGAAGCTCGTCCGGCGCAACCGCCACGTCTTCACGCCCGACGGCGCGCTGCAGCCGAGCTTCCCGACCACCGTGGCCGAGATCATCGCCTCGTGGGACGAGGCCAAGCGCCAGGAGAAGGCGGCCGCCGGGTCGGGGCAGGGACCCGGGCCCGACGGCGACGGCTCGCCCCGGCTCGTCGGCCCCGACGCGCTCGAGGGGCTTCCGCGGCACCTGCCCGCCCTCGCCCTCGCCCAGAAGGCGCTGGGGCGGGCCGAGCGGCGGCGTGCCCTGGAGGGCGCCGGGCCGGCCGGCGGGCCCGATGCCCCGACCTCGGCGTCCGGTGGGGTGACCTCGGCGGGATTCGCGACCGAGGAGGAGCTCGGGGACTTCCTGCTCGACGCCGTGCGCGCCGCCCGCGCCGCCGGGCTCGACGCCGAGCGCGCGCTCCGCGCCGCGGTCGGCCGCCTCTGAGCCCAGCCCGAGATGGGCGTCACAGGTCGCGCCGCCGAGCGCGGGCCGGATAGTCTGGTGCCGACACCGTGCCTGCCCCGCGGTTCGGCGCGGGCAGCGCCTCCTCATGTCAGAGCCGTTCCATCCACCAAGGAGCACATCCATGGCCCTTATCGATGCCATCCACGCCCGCGAGATCCTCGACTCCCGGGGCAACCCGACGGTCGAGGTCGAGGTCCTGCTCAGCGACGGCTCGCTCGGCCGCGCCGCGGTCCCCTCGGGCGCCTCGACGGGCGAGTTCGAGGCCGTGGAGCGCCGCGACGGCGACAAGGGCCGCTACCAGGGCAAGGGCGTCCAGCAGGCCGTCGAGGCCGTCCTCGACCAGATCGCCCCGGCGCTGACGGGCTTCGACGCCACCGACCAGCGCGCCATCGACCAGGCCATGATCGACCTTGACGGCACCCCCAACAAGGGCAACCTCGGT
The DNA here is from genome assembly GCF_054063535.1 of Sinomonas sp. RB5. Classification (NCBI taxonomy): domain Bacteria; kingdom Bacillati; phylum Actinomycetota; class Actinomycetes; order Micrococcales; family Micrococcaceae; genus Sinomonas; species Sinomonas sp. RB5. The sequence goes on along the minus strand of NZ_JBSSGJ010000012.1, from coordinate 120,612 downwards.
GCCAACGCGATCCTCGGCGTCTCCCTCGCCGTCGCCAACGCGGCCGCCGACTCCGCCAACCTGCCGCTGTACAAGTACCTCGGCGGCCCGAACGCGCACGTCCTGCCCGTGCCGCTCATGAACATCCTCAACGGCGGCTCGCACGCCGATTCCGACGTGGACATCCAGGAGTTCATGATCGCTCCGATCGGCGCCGAGACCTTCTCCGAGGGCCTCCGCTGGGGCGTCGAGGTCTACCACAACCTCAAGAGCGTGCTCAAAGAGAAGGGCCTCTCCACGGGCCTGGGCGACGAGGGCGGCTTCGCCCCGAACCTTCCCTCCAACCGCGCCGCGCTCGAGCTCATCACGGAGGCCATCAGCAAGGCCGGCTACACCCCGGGCAAGGACATCGCGCTCGCGCTCGACGTGGCCTCGTCCGAGTTCTTCAAGGACGGCGCGTACCAGTTCGAGGGCAAGGCGCTCTCCGCGTCCGAGATGAGCGCGTACTACGCCGAGCTCGTCAACGACTTCCCGCTCGTCTCGATCGAGGACCCGCTCGACGAGAACGACTGGGAGGGCTGGAAGATCCTCACCGAGGAGATCGGGGACAAGGTCCAGCTCGTGGGCGACGACCTCTTCGTGACCAACCCCGAGCGGCTCCAGCAGGGCATCGACGCCAAGACGGCCAACTCGCTGCTCGTGAAGGTCAACCAGATCGGCTCCCTCACCGAGACGCTCGACGCCGTCTCCCTGGCCCAGCGCAGCGGCTACACCACGATCACCTCCCACCGCTCCGGTGAGACCGAGGACACGACCATCGCGGACATCTGCGTCGCGACCAACGCCGGCCAGATCAAGACCGGCGCCCCGGCCCGCTCTGAGCGCGTCGCGAAGTACAACCAGCTCCTGCGCATCGAGGAGGAGCTCGACGACGCCGCGCGCTACGCCGGCCGCAGCGCCTTCCCGCGCTTCAAGGGCTGACACCCTCCGCGCCGTCCGGTATGCCGCCTGCGGCACCCGGGCGGCGCCTACGCAGAAATGCGCCCCGCGGCGGCTATCGTTGAATGACGATGGCCGCCGCGGCGCATCGGGCAGGGGCCGCCGCAGCGGCCGGCCGCACACAGGAGACCAACGCAAGGAGCTTCCATGGCGACGCGTCGACCGGCCGTGCCCCGCACGCCGGCCACGAAGCGACCCTCGCCCGCCGCGCCCACCCCTGTGGTGGAGCCGGTCCAGGAGGCAGCACCGGGGACGGGGGCCCCGAAGGCCCAGAAGTCCCCGAGGAAGCCGGCTGGTCCGGCGAAGCGGCGGACGGGGACCAAGGTCCCCCTCAAGACCCCGGTCTCCGCGGACAGCGCCCCCGTGCCGGCGCGGGCCTTCTCCGGCCGCATCATCGCCCTCGCCGTGGTGCTCGTCGCCATCACGATCATGCTCGCCCCGACGGTCCGCGTCTTCCTCGGCCAGCGGGCCGAGATCAGCTCCCTCCAGGCCGACATCGCCGCGAAGCACGCCGAGCAGGACTCGCTCAAGCAGTCCATCGCCCGGTGGGAGGACCCCAACTACGTCAAGCAGCAGGCGCGCGACCGCATTAACATGGTCATGCCCGGCGAGACCTCGTACTGGGTGTTCGGCGACGACGGCAGCCCGGCCGCCACGAGCAGCGGGACGCAGACGCAGGCGGGCGGCGACACGCCTTGGACCCAGGGCTTCTGGGACGCGTTCGTGCGGGCCGCGACTGACTGAGCCGCCGGGGCACCCGCGGTGCCGCCTCCGTGAGAAGGCGGCAGGGCGCCGTCGTGCGCCCACCGACCAGAGCAAGGACAGTGAGAGCCCCGTGACCGAGACCCCCCAGCCGTCCGCCGACGTCCCGACGCCGGCGGACCTCGAGACCCTGAGCCGCCAGCTCGGGCGCCCCGTGCGCGACGTGGTCGCCATCCCGGCGCGGTGCGTGTGCGGGAAGCCGCTCGTGGCGGCGACCGCGCCGCGCCTGGCCAGCGGCACCCCGTTCCCCACGACCTTCTACCTCACCCACCCCGTCATCACCTCCGCCGTCTCCCGTCTCGAGGCCGCCGGCCTCATGGCCGAGATGAACGACAGGCTCGCTGCCGATCCCGAGCTCGCCGCCGCGTACCGCCGGGCCCACGAGGCCTATCTCGCCGCGCGCGAGGAGATCGGCCGCCGCGCGGGCACGGGACCCGTCCCTGAGATCGACGGTGTCTCCGCCGGCGGGATGCCCACCCGCGTCAAGTGCCTCCACGTCCTCGTGGGGCAGTCGCTCGCCCTGGGCCCCGGCGTCAATCCTCTCGGCGACGAGGCGATCGCGGGGATCTCCGCCTGGTGGACGCCGGAGGCCTGCTACTGCGACGGGGCCTGGGACACCGAGGGGGAGGCCCCGGACCGGGACCTCTCCCGGCACGGCCCGCAGGGGCTGCCGGCGATGACCGGCCGGCCGGCGCCCCTCCGGCGCACGGACTCCGCCGAGGGCACCGCGGAGGGCACCGCCGGCTCCAGCGCCGAGCGGGAGGACGCGGCGGGGGAGGACCGGGCATGAGGGTCGCGGGCATCGACTGCGGCACGAATTCGATCCGCCTCCTCGTGGCGGACACGCGTCCCGGCGACGACGGCGCCCCCCGCCTGGCGGACGTCCACCGCGAGATGCGCGTCGTCCGCCTGGGCCAGGGCGTCGACGCCACCGGCATGCTCGCTCCCGAGGCGCTCGAGCGCACCTTCGCCGCCGCCGACGACTACGCCGCCACCGTCCGTGACCTGGGCGCCGAGCGCGTCCGCTTCGTGGCGACCTCGGCCATGCGGGACGCGCGCAACGGCGACGAGTTCGTCGCCGGCATCCGGGCGCGCTTCGGCGTCGAGCCCGAGATCGTGCCCGGCGCCGAGGAGGCCGCGCTGAGCTTCGCCGGCGCCGCGAGCGTCCTGCCGCTGGCCGCCGGCCGCCCCGTGCTCGTGGTTGACCTCGGCGGCGGCAGCACGGAGTTCGTCCTCGGCGACGCCGCCGGGGTCCGGGCGGCGCGCTCGATCGACATGGGCTGCGTCCGCCTCACCGAGCGGCACCTCCGCTCGGACCCGCCCGCCGCCGAGGAGGTCGCCGCGGCGGAGCGCGACGTCGACGCGGGCATCGACGAGGCGCTTGCCGGCGTGCCGCTCGGCGAGGCGACCGCGGTGATCGGCGTGGCCGGTTCGATCACCACCATCACCGCGCACGCCCTGGGCCTGCCCGCCTACCAGCCCGAGCGCATCCATGGAACCGAACTGCCGATTGCGCAGGTGGCCGCAGCCTGCACGTCGCTGCTGGGACTGACCCACGCCCAGCGGGCCGAGCTGCCCTACATGCACCCCGGGCGCGTCGACGTGATCGGGGCCGGGGCGCTCGTGTGGCGCCGCATCCTCGCCCGGCTGTCCACGCTGACGGACGGCCGCATCGCCTCCGCCGTCACGAGCGAGCACGACATCCTCGACGGCATCGCCCTGAGCACCCTGACGAAGAAGACCACGTGATCCGACGCGCCACTGCCCTGACCCTCTCCATCCTCACGGCGCTGGCCGCGGCGCTGCTCGGCCTCCTGCCGTTCGCGCCCGCCGCGCTGGCCGACAGCATCCGGGACCGCGAGTACTGGCTCGGCGAGTACGGGATCGAGAAGGCCTGGGAGGTCTCCAAGGGCGCCGGGGTCAAGGTGGCCGTCATCGACAGCGGCATCGACGGCACGCACCCGGACCTGCACGGGGCGGTCGTGGGCGGCCACGACTCCTCCGGCGCCGGCTCTCCGGACGGGCAGAAGCCGATCGGCGCGAAGCCCGAGCACGGCACGCTCGTCGCGACGATGCTCGCCGGCCGAGGCCACGGCCAGGACCCCGGCAAGGACGGCGTGGGCCCGGACGGGATCGTGGGCGTGGCGCCCGAGGCGCAGCTCCTCTCGGCGTCCACCTGGCTGGGCTCGCCGAACCCCGCGGGGATCTCCGACCAGGCGCAGATCCCCGACGCCGTGCGCTGGGCGGTGGACCAGGGCGCCAAGGTCATCAACATCTCCCTCGGCAGCTCCTCGCCCGTCTGGCCAGAGAGCTGGGACTCGGCCTTCCTCTACGCGGAGCAGCACGACGTGGTGATCGTCGCCGCGGCCGGGAACCGCGTGGGCGGCAACGTCCAGGTCGGTGCGCCCGCCACGATCCCGGGCGTCCTGACCGTCGCGGGCCTGGACCGCCAGCGGAAGGCGAGCGTCGACTCCTCGTCGCAGGGCATCAGCATCGGCGTGGCCGCTCCCGCCGAGGAGCTCGCCGGCGGCCTGCCGGGCGGCGAGTACGCGGAATGGGCCGGCACCTCGGGCGCCGCCCCGATCGTCTCAGGGGTGGCGGCGCTCATCCGCTCGAAGTGGCCGGACATGAGCGCGGCCCAGGTGATCAACCGGATCGTCTCGACGGCGAAGGACGCCGGCGCGCCCGGACCCGACCCGATCTACGGCCGCGGCATCCTCGATGCCGAGGCGGCGCTGAAGGCGGATGTGCCGGTGAGGTCCGTCAACCCGCTCGGCTCGATCGCCGACTGGATCCGCGTCCACCGCAAGGGCGCGGGCCCGGCGCCCACCGCCCCGGACGAGACGGCGGCCCCGACTGCCCCTGCCACCGCCGTGCCCGAGCCGTCGGCGCCGACGCCCCGCAACGATCCTGCGGAGAGCCCCTGGCCGGCCCTGACCGTGGTCCTCTCGTCGGTCCTCGTGCTGGGCACTGCCGCCGGCGGAGGCCTCCACGTCTGGCGGCGCTCGGTCCGCAGCCGCGCGGGCGGGGCCGCCCTGCCGCCGGACGCCGCGGCGTCGGCGGAGCCGGAGGAGTCACACCCGGGGAGCTAGTGAATATTTTCACAAACTGCGCTACGCTTGTTCCATGCCTTCCTCCCTGCAGCTTGTCGATCGCCCCCGCGTCCTCGTCGTCGGCGGCGGCTACGTCGGCCTCTACGTGGCCCTGAACCTCCAGAAGAAGATCGCCTCGGCCGGCGGCATCGTCACGGTCGTGGATCCCAACCCGTACATGACCTACCAGCCGTTCCTGCCCGAGGTGGCCGGCGGCAACATCGAGGCGCGCCACGCCGTCGTCTCCCTCCGCGAGCACCTCAAGCAGAGTGAGGTCATCCAGGGCTCGGTCACGAGCATCGACCACGAGGCCCGCAAGGCCGTCGTGGAGCTCCCGGGCGACCAGGGCACGGTCGAGGTCCCCTACGTCGACGTGGTCCTCGGCGCGGGCGCCATCACGCGGACGTTCCCGATCCCGGGCCTCGCCGAGGCCGGCATCGGCAACAAGACCATCGAGGAGGCCATCGCCCTCCGCAACCAGGTGATCGAGCGCATCGAGTTCGCCTCGACCGCCACAGACCCGGCCGAGCGCCGGCGCGCCCTGACCTTCGTGGTCGTCGGCGGCGGCTTCGCCGGCATCGAGACCATCGCCGAGATGGAGGACCTCGCCCGCGAGGCCGTCCGCAACAACGCCCGCCTGAGCCAGGACGAGGTCCGCTTCGTCCTCGTCGAGGCGATGGGCCGCATCATGCCCGAGGTCACGGCCGAGCAGGCCGAGTGGGTCGTCAGCCACCTCAAGGGCCGCGGCATCGAGGTGCTCCTGAACACCTCCCTCGCCAGCGCCGAGGGCTCCCTGAAGCTCATCAACATGCCGGACAAGACCCCTGCGGACGAGTTCGAGGCGGACACCCTCGTCTGGACCGCCGGCGTGCAGGCCAACCCGATGGTCCGCGCCACCGGCTTCCCGCTCGAGCCGCGCGGCCGCGTCCGCGTCCTGCCGGACCTCCGCATCGCCGGGGACGAGGGCATCATCGACAACGCCTGGGCTGCCGGCGACGTCGCCGCCGTGCCCGACCTGACCGGCAAGGGCCTCCCGGACGGCACCTGCGTGCCGAACGCCCAGCACGCCCTGCGCCAGGCCAAGGTCCTCGCGAACAACCTGTGGGCCAACCGCTGGGACAAGCCGCTGACCGACTACAAGCACAAGAACCTCGGTGCCGTGGCCGGCTTCGGCCCGTGGAAGGGCGTGGCGAACATCAACCTGTTCGGGCGGATCGGCCTGAAGGGCCCGCTCGCCTGGCTCGCGCACCGCGGCTACCACGGCCTCGCGATCCCGACGGCGGAGCGCAAGTTCCGCGTGCTCCTCGACTGGTTCTCCTCGCTCTTCGCCGGCCGCGACACGACCCCGCTGCAGGGCCTCGAGAACCCGCGTGCCGCGTTCGAGAGCGCCGCCCGCCCCGCCCCGAAGCCCGCGGCCGCCCCGGCGCCGAAGGCCCAGGACGCCGGCGAGAAGGTTCCGGCCGGCGCCAAGTAGCCCCGCCACCCGGCCCGCCTCGGGCCGACCATGACGACGGCGGCCGCCTCCCGCGAAGGAGGCGGCCGCCGTCGTGCTCCCGGCAGGCACCCCGCGTCGCGGCACGCGGGCGAGCCAGTAGGCTGGGGAGCGCGCCCCAGTAGCCCAATCGGCAGAGGCAGCGGACTTAAAATCCGCTCAGTCAGGGTTCGAGTCCCTGCTGGGGCACCATGCGCGCCGGAAGCTGCCGAGGCGTTACAAGGCTGTGACCACAATCACTGTAACGAGCGTTAACCGTTGAATTAGCCTGTCTTCTAATCAGGAACACCTGATTGTTCGCATCAGGGGCTCTCCGTGCCCTTCGATGGAGGAGATTACGCATGATTCAACGTCACCAGGCTGCGCCTCGGGCGGCGAAGCTGGCTGCACTCGGCATCGGCGTCGCCCTCCTGGCGACCGCCTGCAGCGGTTCCTCGGGGACGCCGTCGAGCTCCAGCTCGAGCTCGGGCAGCGCTGCAGCATCCGGCACCATTTCCTGCCCGGCACCGAGCGCGTCGGCAGGCGCCGGCAGCGCCTCGGCCGCGGCCACGGTCGCCCCCGGGGACGTGCCGAAGTCCTCGACCACCTCCCCGACCCCGCTCAAGCTGGGCTCGCTCCTCCCGCAGACGGGCGCCCTCGCGTTCCTCGGCCCGCCCGAGATCGCCGGCGTGAACCTCGCCGTGAAGCAGATCAATGACGCCGGCGGCGTCCTCGGCCACCCGGTCGAGATCACCCACCGCGACTCCGGCGACACGACCACGGACATCGCGACCCAGTCGGTGACGAACCTCCTCGGGCAGGGCGTGTCCGCGATCATCGGCGCGGCGTCCTCGGGCGTGTCCAAGACGGTGATCAACCAGATCACCGGTGCTGGCGTGGTGCAGTTCTCGCCTGCCAACACGTCGCCGGACTTCAGCACCTGGAACGCGCACGGGCTCTACTGGCGCACTGCGCCCTCGGACGTGCTCCAGGGCCGCGTGCTCGGCAACTACATGGCCTCCTGCGGCGCCCAGACGCTCGGCATGATCGTCCTGAACGACGCCTACGGCACCGGCCTGCGGGACAACGTCCAGAAGGCCTTCGAGGCCGCCGGCGGCAAGGTCGTGGACCAGGAGCTGTTCAACGAGGGCGACTCGCAGTTCAGCTCGCAGGTGGACAAGGTCGTGGCGGCCAAGCCGGACGCGATCGCGGTGATCTCCTTCGACCAGGCCAAGCAGATCATCCCGCTGCTGACGGCCAAGGGTGTCAAGCCGACGCAGATGTTCTTCGTCGACGGCAACACCTCGGACTACAGCAAGGACCTCAAGCCGGGCACGCTCAAGGGCGCCCAGGGCACCACCCCGGGGACCTTCGCGAAGGACGACTTCAAGAAGCAGCTCGCCACGGTCGACTCCGGTCTGAAGGACTACAACTACGCCGGTGAGTCCTGGGACGCCGTGAACCTGATCGCACTCGCGGCCGAGGAGGCCAAGAGCACCAAGGGCACGGACATCGCGGCGCACCTCCAGGACGTCTCCGAGGGCGGTCAGAAGTGCTACGACTTCGCCAGCTGCGTGACGCTCCTGCGCCAGGGCAAGGACATCGACTACGACGGCAAGTCCGGCCCGGTCTCCTTCGCCAAGAACGGTGACCCCCAGGAGGCCTACATCGGCATCTACCAGTTCGATGACAACAACAAGCCGCAGCCGGTCCGCGAGGAGTTCGGCAAGCTGAGCTGACCGGCCTCTGACGGTCAGCACGGCTCAGGGCCCCGGTCCCCGCGAGGGTGACCGGGGCCTCTGCACGCCTCGGGGCTGCTCCGACCGGTGGCGCCGCGGTGAGCACAGACGACGGCGCCGCCCCACCCGCGGAGGGTGGGGCGGCGCCGTCGTGAGCGGGTGCCTCCTACGCCTGGCCGGCCACCTTCCCTTCGCCCTCGACGGTGTCGGCGAGGGTGCCGAGGTAGAGCTGGATGACCTTCGGATCCTTGAGCAGCTCGCGGCCGGTGCCCGTGTAGGCGTCGCGGCCCTGGTCCAGGACGTAGCCCCGGTCGCAGATCTGCAGGCACCGCCGGGCGTTCTGCTCGACCATGATGACGGAGACGCCGGCCCGGTTGATCTCGTGCACGCGCAGGAACGTCTCATCCTGCTTGACGGGGGAGAGGCCGGCGGAGGGCTCGTCGAGGAGGAGCACCGCCGGGTCCATCATGAGGGCCCGGCCCATCGCCACCATCTGCCGCTCGCCGCCCGAGAGCGAGCCGGCCCGCTGCGCCCGGCGCTTCCCGAGCTCGGGGAACAGCTCTGTCACGAAGTCCCACCGCTCCTTGAAGGCCTTGGGCCGCTGGAACATGCCCATCTGCATGTTCTCCTCGATCGTGAGCGTCGTGAAGACGTTGTTGTTCTGCGGCACGAACCCCAGGCCGCGGCTCACGAGCTTGTTCGCCTTGAGCCCGGTCAGGTCCTGCCCGCGGACCACGACGGAGCCGGAGTGGACCTTCACGAGGCCGAACATGGCCTTGAGCAGGGTGGACTTCCCTGCGCCGTTCGGGCCGATGATGCCGATCAGCTCGCCCTTGCGGGCCTCGATGCTGCAGCCGTTGAGGATGTTGACCCCGGGCAGGTAGCCGGCCACGAGCTTCGTGACGGTCACGACGGCCTCGCCGGCCGGTGCGGCGCCTGCCGCGGGCGCGCTGTGCTCGCTCACTTCTGCTCCTCCTTGCCGGCGTCCTCAGTGGCCTCGGTGGCGCCGTGGGGCGCCCGACCGGCGGCCTCGTCCGGTGCCTCGGCCTCGTCCAGCCCCTCGCCCGGCGCGGCGCGGTGCTTGGCGGGGTGGCTGACGGTGATGGTCTCGGCCTCGGAGAGGACCGACTCCTCGGAGATGATCCCGGCGTCGGCGGTGCCGACCACCGACTCCTCGTCCGCAGCCAGCTCCTCCTCGAGCTCCTTCAGGCCGCCGGCGGCTCCGAGGTCCACGTCGTGGTGGGCGCCCAGGTAGGCGTCGATCACGGCCTGGTCCTTCATGACGTCGGCGGGTGGGCCCTCGGCCACCACCTTCCCCTCGGCCATGACCACGACCCAGTCGGCGATGTGGCGGACCATGTGCATGTCGTGCTCGACGAACAGCACGGTCATGCCCTCGGCCTTGAGGTTCTTGATGTGGTCGAGGAGGCTCTGGGTCAGGGCCGGGTTGACGCCGGCCATGGGCTCGTCGAGCATGACGAGCTTGGGGTTGACCATGAGCGCCCGGGCCATCTCGAGGAGCTTGCGCTGGCCTCCGGAGAGGGAGGCCGCGTAGTCGTCGCGCTTGGTGTCGAGCTTGAACTTGGCCAGCAGCTCCTCGGCCTTGCCAGTGATGTCCTTCTCGCGGCTGCCCCAGATCCCACGGAACAGGGCGTTGCGGAGCTTCTCGCCCGGCTGCTCCGAGGCGCCGAGACGCATGTTCTCGATGACGGTCAGCTTGCCCATGACCTTGGTGAGCTGGAAGGTGCGCACCATGCCGAGCCTGGCCACCTTGTAGGAGGCCATCCCGGCGAGGTCGCGCCCCTCGAACTGCCACTTGCCCGACTGGGGGGTGTCGAAGCCCGTGAGGAGGTTGAAGAGGGTCGTCTTGCCCGCACCGTTGGGGCCGATCAGGGCGGTGATCTTGTGCCGGGGGATCTCGAGGTGCTCGACGTCGACGGCATTGATGCCGCCGAAGCGGCGGCTCACGTTGTCGGCGACGACGATCGGGTCGCGCTTGCGGCATCCGGGCGCCGCGGGCCCTTCGGCGATGGGGCGGCTGTCCGTCATGTAGTCGACGGTCCCGCCGGAGGTGGTCTGTGCCTCGCTCATGAGAATGCGAGCTCCTTCTTGTTGCCGAACACGCCCTGCGGCCGGAAGATCATCAGCAGCATGAGGGCGACGCCGACGAGGATGTAGCGCAGCTGGCCTGCCTGGGTGGGGCTGAGGAACGGCAGGACGCCGATCTGGATCAGCCCGAAGAGCACGTTCTGGGTCAGGGAGAGCACGACCCAGAAGATCATGGCGCCCACGATCGGCCCGAGCACCGTGGCCATGCCGCCGAGGAGGAGGCACGTCCACAGGAAGAACGTGAACTCGGTCCCGTAGTTCGCCGGCTGCACGACGTCGCGGGGGAGGGTGAAGACGAGGCCCGCGAGCGCGCCGAGGATGCCGCCGATCACGAGGGCCTGCATCTTGTACGAGTAGACGTTCTTGCCGAGCGAGCGCACGGCCATCTCGTCCTCCCGGATGCCCTTGAGGACGCGGCCCCAGGGGCTGCGCATGAGCAGCCAGACGCCGATCCCGAAGATGACCACGAGGCCCCAGCCGAAGACCCGGTAGAAGAAGTCGGGGCTGCTGTACCCGAGGTAGGTGCCCGGGGGGAAGGGGTTCAGCCGCAGGAAGTCCTGCCGGAAGCCGGCCAGGCCGTTGGCGGAGCCGGTGACGTCCGTGAGGGTGTTGGTGGTGACGATGTAGCGGATGATCTCCGCCGCGGCGATCGTCACGATGGCGAGGTAGTCCGCCCGCAGCCGCAGGGTCGGGATGCCGAGGATGAGCGCGAACACGACCGAGGCCACGACGGCCACGATGAGCGCGAGCCAGAACGGGAACTGCAGATGGATGGTGGTCATGGCGAACGCGTAGGCGCCGACCGCGATGAAGCCGGCCTGGCCGAAGTTGAGCAGCCCGGAGTAGCCGAAGTGCACGGCGAGGCCGAGCGCGGCGAGGGCGTAGGCCGCCGTCGTGGGGCTGACGAGCTCGCCGAAAGCCTCGAGAAGAATCTGTCCGAAATCCATGGTGGCCTCCTCAGCCCACTCGCTCACGCCGGCCCAGGATGCCCTGCGGCCGGAACAGGAGGACGAGGATCATGACGACCAGCGCCCCGACGTACTTCAGGTCCGAGGTGAGGCCGAAGACCGTGGTGAGTTCGACGAAGATGCCCACCACGATCGACCCCACGAGCGCGCCGAACACGGTCCCGAGGCCTCCGAGGGTCACCCCCGCGAAGATCATGAGCAGCAGCTGCTGGCCCATGTTGAACGAGACCCCTGGGCGGTAGTACGCCCAGAGGATCCCGCCGAGCGCCGCAAGGAAGCCGCCCGTGACCCACACGAGCCGGATGACGCGGTCCACGTCGATCCCGCTCGCCGCAGCGAGGGCGGGGTTGTCCGCGACCGCGCGCGTCGCCTTCCCGAGCCGGGTCCGCAGGAGCGCGAAGGCGATCAGGAGGATCACGACGATGGAGATCAGCAGGGACCAGAGGTTGTTGGGCGAGATCGAGACCACGCCCAGGTCGATGTCTGTGGACTGCGAGCCCGGAAGCTGCTGGGTCGCGCCCCCGAAGAAGAACAGGATGACGTAGCGGGACGCCAGGGCGAGGCCGATGCTGACGATCATCATGGGGACGAGGCCGGTTCCGCGCCGGCGCAGGGGCTTCCAGAGGAACGCGTCCTGGGCGTAGCCGAAGGCGATCCCCGAGGCGAGGCCGGCGAGGATGGCGAGCCAGAAGGGCACGCCCACGGCGCTCGTCGAGAACACGACGACCGCGCCGAGCGTCACCATCTCGCCGTGGGCGAAGTTGGTCAGGCCTGTCGTGCCGAAGATGAGCGAGAGGCCTACGGCCGAGAGCGCGAGCAGCAGGCCGAAGCTCAGGCCCGCGACGAGGCGGTTGGCGAGGTTCGTGAAGAAGCTCTCCTGGTGCACCTGGATGCCCGCGCCGAACGCGAAGATGGTGCTCGCGTTGGACGTCTGGCTGAACGTCACCGTCCGCGGGTTCTCCTGCCCGTCCGCGAGCTTGACGCCCTGGGGCAGCGTCGACTCGTCGAGCGTGACCTTGTAGCTGCCCTGGGTCGGCACCGAGATGCTCCACGCGCCGGAGGCCGAGGAGGTGGTGCTGCCGGTGAAGCCGTTCCCCTCCGCCGTGATCTTGACGCCTTGGAGAGGCTGGCCGGCATTGCGCAGGAAGCCCGAGATGCTGTTCTGGAACTGGGACTGGCTGGGGCCCGGGCTGGGCGAGGTCGTCGCCTCGGCGGCCGGGGCCACGGTCAGGAGCGCTGCGAGGATGGCGCCGATCAGGGCGCCCGCCGCCGCCAGCACGCGCCGAGCGCGTAACCGGGGGACGGCCGAGGCTGTGCGTCTCACGTAGGGCCTCCGTCTGTACGGGTGCGGCTGGGGGATGCCAGCCGGTGATTGGTGCAGCGGGCACGGATCCTCCCGCCGAGCGCACGGCCCTGCATGTGACGAACCTCACCCGCTGGACGTCATGTTACCCGCGGGCACGGCAGCGATCGGCCGCGGAAGGGGGCCCCAGAGGTCGCGATCCGGTAACAACTATGAAGCTGTGGGCCACCACGCCTTTAGGAGAGCTTGGGATTCAGGCCCGCGTCGGAGATCGCGCTGCGGACTGTCCCCGCGTGCGGGGCTCTGAGGAGAAAGGTGCGGGGCCCTGATCAGAGATAGAGGCCGAGATCCCGCGCAGGCTCGCCGCTCTCGGCCACGGCATGGAGGTCACGCTCGCGCAGCAGCACGTAGTCCTTGGCGCCGACCTCGACCTCGGCGCGGTCCTCGGGATCGAAGAGCACGTGGTCCCCGACGGCAACCTGGCGGACGCTGGGCCCGGCGGCGACGACCTCGGCCCAGGCAAGCCGCTTGCCGAGCATGGCGGTCGCCGGGATGACGATGCCCGACGCCGAGCGCCGCTCGCTCGCCTCCTTGTCCAGCTCCACCAGGATGCGGTCGTGGAGCATGCGCAGGGGGAGACGGGGCTGCGGGGCTGAGGTCACGTCATTCGGCACCGCAACAGTGTAGCCGCGGGAACTTCTGCGGCCTCCCGGGCGTGCTCTCCAGTAGTGACTCCGCAGCACCCGCGGGGCCGCCACGACGCCGCACCAGCAGTATGGACAAGGAGCCGACATGGCATTTGGGGGCAACCCGGTCTTCCGGGGGAAGAACTACAGGGGCGCCATTGCCACCGCCGCGCCCGCACAGGCCGCGCCCCAGGGCCACAGCCCGTACGCCCAGGGCCCGTATGGCCAGAACCCGTACGGGCAGGCGGGGTACCCGCAGCAGCCCATGACACCCGAGCAGCTCGACAAGCTCTACCGCGCCCCGTCCGCGGGGCCGGCCGAGACCGGGCGCATGACGTACGACGACGTGATCGTCCGCACGCTCGCATGCCTCGGTTTCGTCGTGGTCGGGGCCGCGGTCACCCTGGCCGTCCCGGGGAGCGCCGCGCTGGGCCTCATGGTCCTCGGCGCGCTCGGGGGCTTCGTCCTCGCACTCGTCAACTCGTTCAAGCGGGAACCGGTGGCCGGGCTGATCCTGGCCTACGCAGGCCTCGAGGGCCTCTTCCTCGGCGGGATCACCCGCATCATCGACGCGGTGGCGCCCGGGGTGGGGCTGCAGGCGGTCATCGGCACGATCGTCGTCGCCGCCGTGACCCTGGCCCTGTACAAGAGCGGCAAGGTGCGGGCCACTCCGCGCCTGGCGAAGTTCCTCCTGATCGCCCTCGTGAGCTACCTCGCGTTCAGCCTCGTGAACCTCGTCATCATGCTCGTCGACCCGGGCCTCGGTGCGTGGGGCCTGCGCAGCAGCGTGCACATCTTCGGCATCCCGCTCGGCGTGTTCGTGGGACTGTTCGCTGTCGTGCTCGCGGCGATCTCGCTCATCTTCGACTTCAACAGCATCGAGCAGGGCGTCCGTGCCGGGGCTCCCCGCCGGTTCGCCTGGACCGCGGCGTTCGGACTGACCGTGACCCTCGTGTGGCTCTACACCGAGCTGCTCAGGCTCCTGGCGATCCTCAACAGCAACGACTGAGGCGCCCAGAGCTGAGGCGCTGGGAGCACCAGGAGCCCCCGGGACCGACGGTCCCGGGGGCTCCTGCGCTGCTGGGGGCGTGCTGCGCGCATCGGGTCAGAGGACCCGCCGCGCCCCCTCGGCCGGGACCACCGTGAAGAGGTCAGGGGCCGTGAACCCCGCGCGCCGGAACGCGGCGGAGACCGCGTCCCGGACGGCCTCCTCGGCAGCGCGCGGGATCAGCGCGATCGCCGAGCCTCCGAAGCCGCCGCCGGTCATGCGGGCCCCCAGGGCTCCGGCCGAGCGCGCGGCCTCCACGGCCAGGTCGAGCTCGGGGCAGGAGATCTCGAAGTCGTCGCGCATCGAGGCGTGGCTCGCGTCCAGCAGGGGGCCGATCGCCGCCGGTCCCTCGGTCCGGAGCACCTCCACCGTGGCCAGGACCCGCTCGTCCTCGGTCACCACGTGCCGCACGCGTCGGAAGGTCACGGGGTCGAGGAGCCCACGTGCCTCTGCCAGGTCCTCGGAGGAGACGTCCCGCAGCGCCTCGACGCCCAGGACCTCTGCCCCGAGCTCGCACGAGGCCCGGCGCTCGGCGTAGCCGCCGCCGGCATGGGAGTGCGCCACCTTCGTGTCGACCACGAGGACCGCCAGGCCGGCTGCGTCCGCGTCGAACGGGATGAGCTCGACCCCCTGGTCGCGGCAGTCGAGGAACACCGCGTGCCCCGCCGTCCCGCGCAGCGAGGCCGACTGGTCGAGGATTCCCGTGGGCGCGCCGACGAACGCGTTCTCCGCCCGCTGGGTCACGAGCACGAGGTCCTGCGGCGTCAGGTCGGCCCCGGCGAGCTCGGACAGCGCCGTGGCCACCGCGCACTCGATGGCGTGCGAGGAGGACAGGCCCGAGCCCGCCGGGACGGTCGAGTCGAGCGCGAGGTCGAACCCGGGCAGGCGCACGCCGTGCTCGGCGAGGGCCCACGCGACGCCGGCCGGGTACACGCTCCATCCGGGGGCCCCGTCCCGGGAGAGCGCGTCCAGGTCGAGCTCGACGACGCCGCCGCCGTGGGTGGACAGGAGCCTGACGAGCCGGTCCGGTCGCGCCCGCACCGCCACATGGGCGGCGAGGTCGATCGCGAACGGCAGGGCGAACCCCTCGTTGTAGTCGGTGTGCTCCCCGATGAGGTTGACCCTGCCCGGTGCCCGCCACACGCCGTCGGGCTCGCCGCCGAAGGCCTCCGAGAACGCGCGGTGGGCGGGTGCGGCGGCCTGCTGCGGGGAGAGGGGGCTGCTCATGCGGGGGCCTTTCCGGTGGCTGCGCGGACGGCGGGCGCCCCGGAGAGGGCGTCCCGCAGCCGGGCAGCGACCTGCTCGGGGGTGGTGTCGTTGATGAAGGCCCCCATGGCGGCCTCGGACCCGGCCAGGAACTTCAGCTTGTCCGCCGCGCGGCGCGGGGAGGTGAGCTGGAGGTGGAACCGCGACGCCGGCCGGAGTGCGGCCTCCAGCGGTGCCTGGTGCCAGGCGGCGATGTAGGGGGTCGGTGTGGGGTAGAGCGCGTCGAGGCCCCGCAGGAGCGTGAGGTAGGCGTCGGCGAGCTCGTCCTTCTCCTCGCCGGCGAGCGCGGAGAAGTCGGCGACATGACGGTGCGGGACGAGGTGGACCTCGAGCGGCCAGCGCGCGGCGAAGGGCACGTACGCCGTGAAGTGGGCGCCTTCGAGGACCACCCGCTCGCCCGCCGCGCGCTCGCGGTCCAGGAGGGTGCCGAGCAGGGTGGCGCGGCCGCCCGCCTCGTCGTAGAACCGGCGGGCGGCGGCGCCGAGCTGGGCGGCCCGCGGGGTGACGTAGGGGTAGGCGTAGATCTGGCCGTGGGGGTGGTGCAGGGTCACGCCGATCTCCGCCCCCCGGTTCTCGAACGGGAAGACCTGGCGGACGCCGGGCAGCGCGCTCAGGGCCGCGGTCCGGTGGGCCCATGCCTCGACCACGGTGCGGGCCCTCTCGTAGGGCAGCTGGGCGAAGGACCCGGTGTGGCTCGCCGTGAAGGACACGACCTCGCAGCGGCCGACGGCGGGCACCGTGTGCCCCCACGGCAGCGTCGGGGAGACCACCGCGGTGTCCGGTCCGAGCGAGGGGAAGCGGTTCTCGAACACCACCACGTCGTAGTCCGGGTCCGGGATCTCGGAAGCGTTGGACGCGGTGGTGGGGCACAGCGGGCATGCCTCGGCGGGCGGCAGGTGGGTCCGGGACTGCCGGTGGGCCGCGACGGCCACCCAGTCGCCGGAGAGCTCGTCGTAGCGCAGCTCCCCGGGGGCGGCACGGTGCGTGAGGCCGCGCCGGTCGGCCACCGGCGTCCGCGGCGGGGTGCCCGGGTCGTCGAAATACAGCAGCTCGCGGCCGTCGGACAGGCGTGTCGGCGTGATCCTCGGGGCATGGGGTGCAGTCACTGCGCTCCCTTCGTGGGTCGGGCGTCATCGACGGCCGCGACGATGAGGTCGGGGACGTGCTGGCGGAGTTCGTCGAGGGCCGCGGTGGAGAGCCCGTCGTCGGTGATGAGGGTGTCGACCGCGCTCAGGGGAAGGATCTGCGCGAGGCCCACGAGGCCGTACTTGCTGTGGTCCGCGAGGACCACGAGCCGGGCGGCGGCCTCCGCGGCCGCGCGGTTCGCCTCCGCCTCGAGCATGTTCGGGGTGGTCAGGCCGGCACGGGGGTGCAGTCCGTGCACACCCATGAAGCACACCTCGACGTGGAGCTGGCGGAGGGTCGAGGTGGCCAGGGGCCCGACGAGGGCCTCCGACGGCGTCCGTTCCCCGCCGGTGAGGATGGTCCGCACCCCGCCGGCGGCGCCGAGTGCCTCGACCACCTTGATCGAATTGGTCGCGACCGTGAGGTCCGGGATGCCCACGAGCAGGCGCGCGAAGGCGAAGGTCGTGGTGCCTGCGGTGACGAAGATGGTCGCGCCCGGCCGGACGAGCTCGACGGCCTGCTGCGCGATGGCGCTCTTGGCGTCGGGGCGGTGCTCGCTCTTGATCTCGAACCCGAGCTCGGTGAAGCCCACCTCCGTGGGCCGGGCGGCACCGCCGTGTACCCGCCGGGCAAGGCCCTGCTGCTCGAGGTGCTCGATGTCCCGCCGGATCGTCATCTCGGAGACGCCCAGGGCGGCCGCAAGCTCGGTGACCCGGACGGCCTCCCGCCGCTCGAGCTCGGCGATGATGTGTGCATGGCGTTCCGCAGCCAGCATAGGTCCCCCCGCCTCGGCTCCCGTGACCGGGCGCCGACTAACAGAAACAATAGCTTTCTAACAAAAGATAACATTCTGACGCCCGGCTGGGAAGACCCTGCGGGCGACCCGGGCGGAGCGTCCCCGGCGCCGCTAGCGTGGTCCCCATGACACCTTCACCGACCGCCCGCCGTGCCGCCACGGGGCGGCAGCATGAACTCCGGCGCGGGGGCGCCGTCGCCGTCGTCACCGAGCTCGCCGCCGGCCTGCGGTCGTACGCCCGCAACGGTGTGGCCCTCACCGAGACCTACGGCGACGGGCAGATCCCCCCGGGCGCCACCGGCATCACGCTCGCGCCGTGGGCGAACCGGATCGAGGACGGGCGGTGGACCCTCGACGGCAAGGTCCAGCAGCTGGACATCACCGAGCCCAAGTTCGGGCACGCGAGCCACGGGCTCCTGCGCAACACCGGCTACAGCGTCCTCGAGCAGACGGAGTCCGCCGTCGCCCTCGAGGCCGTCGTGTTCCCGCAGCACGGGTACCCGTTCCTCCTCCGCCACCGGGTCGACTACGCGCTCGGGAGCGACGGCGGCCTCAGCGTCACCCAGACCCTCGCCAACGACTCGGCCGCGTCCGCGCCCTACGTGCTCGGCGCCCACCCCTACCTCCGGATCGGCGACGTCCCCACCGAGGAGCTCACGCTCACCGTCTCGGGCCGCACGCGGCTCATCGCGGACCAGCGCCTCATTCCCCGCTCGTCCGAGCCCGTCTCCGGCGGCACCGACCTCCGCGGGGGCCGGCCGGTCTCCTCCCTCGCGCTCGACTCCGGCTACACCGACCTCGCCTTCGAGGACGCGGCGGACGACACCCCGGGAGGCCCCCGGGAGGCCCACGCACCCCGGGTGGCCCGCGCACCCCGGGTGGCCCGCGCAACGCTCGCTGCGGCCGACGGGCGCAGGGTATGGATGTGGCAGGAGCAGACCTGCCCCTACACCCATGTCTTCGTCACCGACACCTTCCCGGGACGGCCCGCAGCGGTGGCGCTCGAGCCGATGAGCGGGGCCGCGAACGCCTTCAACAGCGGCGCCGGGCTGGGCTGGCTGGAGCCCGGCGCGTCCGCCTCCATCCGCTGGGGGATCGGCTCCGAGCTCTAGGGGAGCGCGGGGGCGCCGGGAGGGCTCTGGCAGGATGGGGCCATGGAGCCCACACCCCCAGGACCCCGCCCCGCGCCCGCCCGGCCCACCCGGCCGGTGAGCGACGCAGACCTGCCGTTCGCGCTGCGGGTCGCGGCCGCCTGGTCCTGGCGCACGGCGATCATCCTCGTGGTCGCCTGGGCCATCGCGTGGGCGCTCGCGCAGCTGAGCTTCCTCGTGATCCCCGTCCTCGTCGCGGCGCTCCTCGCCGGGCTGCTCAGCCCGGTCGTCGGCTGGCTCCGGCGCGCCCGCGTCCCCAAGGGCCTCGCGGTCGCGATCACCGAGGTCGGCTTCATTGCGGCCGTCGCGGGCCTGCTGACCCTCGTGGGACGGCAGATCTCGATCGGCTTCGCGCAGCTGTGGGACGAGGCGCTGGCCGGGCTGGCCGAGGTCCAGAAGTGGCTCGCCGAGGGGCCGCTGCAGCTCACCGCCGATCAGCTCGAGGCCTACACCAAGGACGCCCAGCGCCTCCTCCAGACGAATCAGGGCACCCTCGTCAGCGGCGTGCTCAGTGTGGGGTCCTCTGCCGGCCACTTCCTCGCGGGCGCCCTCATCACCCTGTTCGTCCTCGTCTTCTTCCTGCTCGAGGGGGAGCGCATCTGGCGCTTCCTCGTGGGCCTCCTGCCCCGGCAGGCACGCCCGGCCGCCGACGGCGCCGGACGCCGGGGCTGGACCTCGCTCGTGAGCTACGTGCGGGTCCAGGTGCTCGTCGCCGCGGTCGACGCGGTGGGCATCTCAGTGGGCGCGGCGATCCTGGGCGTGCCCCTCGCGCTGCCGCTCGGGATCCTCGTCTTCGTCGCATCCTTCATCCCGGTGGTCGGCGCGCTCGTGAGCGGCGCGGTGGCCGTGCTCCTTGCGCTCGTCGCGAACGGACTCGTCAACGCCGTCATCATGCTCGTCATCGTCGTGGCCGTCCAGCAGATCGAGTCGCACGTGCTCCAGCCCCTCATCATGGGCCGCGCCGTGTCCCTCCATCCCGTGGCGGTGATCCTCGCGGTCGCCGCCGGCTCGTACATCGCCGGCATCCCCGGGGCGCTCTTCGCCGTGCCCACCCTCGCCGTCACGAACTCCGCGGTCCGCTACATCGCGGCCCGAGGGTGGGAGAACTCGTGGGAAACTGGAGATGCGCCGGCCCCCGCGGAAGACGCCGGACCGGTTCCGCCATCTTCGTGAAACCCCCAAGGAGCACTGAGCATGAAGACCCTCCCGACTCTCGCTGTGACGCTCGACGACGTTGTTGCCGCACAGGAGCTGCTCGAGGGCATTATTGCCAAGACCCCGATCGAGCAGTCCAGGGCGCTGGGCCAGCAGATCGGCGGCGAGGTCTTCTTCAAGTGCGAGAACCTCCAGCGCGCGGGCTCGTTCAAGGTCCGCGGCGCCTACGTGCGCATGGCGAGGCTGAGCGAGGAGGAGAAGCGCCGCGGCGTGGTGGCCGCCTCCGCCGGGAACCACGCCCAGGGCGTCGCCTCCGCCGCCAAGCGGCTCGGCATCCGCGCGCGCATCTACATGCCGCTCGGCGTCGCCCTGCCCAAGCTCCAGGCGACCCGCAGCCACGGCGCCGAGGTGGTCCTCCACGGCCACAACGTCGATGAGGCGCTCGCCGAGGCGAAGCGCTTCGCGGACGAGACGGGCGCCGTGTTCGTCCACCCCTTCGACAACGCGGACGTCGTCTCCGGCCAGGGCACGATCGGCCTCGAGATCCTCGAGCAGGTTCCGGACGTGGACACCGTCCTGATGGGCGTCGGCGGCGGCGGCCTGCTCGCCGGCGTCACCGTGGCCCTGAAGGCCAAGGCCGCCGAGCTCGGACGCGAGATCCGGGTGATCGGCGTGCAGGCCGAGAACGCCGCGGCCTATCCGCCCTCGCTCGCCGCGGACGCCGTGGTGCCGCTGCCCAAGGTCGCGACCATGGCAGACGGCATCGCTGTCGGCCTTCCCGGCCAGATCCCGTTCAGCATCATCCGGGAGCTCGTGGACGACGTCGTCACCGTGAGCGAGGACTCGCTGGCCCGTGCGCTGATCTTCCTGCTCGAGCGGGCCAAGCTCGTCGTCGAGCCGGCCGGCGCGGTGGGCGTGGCCGCCCTCATGGACGGCAAGCTCGCCGAGCTGGGCATCGACCCGAAGAAGACGGTCGTGATCCTCTCGGGCGGCAACATCGACCCCATGCTCATGCTCAAGGTCATCCAGCGCGGCCTCTCCGCCGCCGGGCGCTTCCTCACGGTCCGCATGATGCTCGACGACCGGCCCGGCTCGCTCGCCACCATCTCGCGCATCATCGCCGAGAACGATGCGAACGTCACCGGCGTGGACCACACCCGGGTCGGCGGCTCGATCGCGATGGGAGACGTGGCGATCACCATCGACATGGAGACCAAGGGCCACGAGCACTCCGACCAGGTCCTCCGGGCCCTGCGCGCCGAGGGGTTCCAGCCGATCGTCATGCACGTCTGAGGCCACGCGGGCGTGGCGGGAGGGAGCGCGGGGTGGACGCACGCCTCGCGGTGAGGGCACGGGCCGGACTCGCGACCATGACGGCCGTGACCGCCCTCCTCTACGCGATCCAGTGCGTCAACATGGCCACGTTCGGCCTGCTCACCCGCTGGTTCGGCATCCGGCCCCGTGACGTGAGCAGCCTGCCGGACATCGTCACCTCGCCCCTCGTGCACGACCCGACCGGCTGGGGGCACCTCGCGGCCAACACGCTGCCGCTGTTCGTCTTCGGGTTCCTCGCCTTCCTCGCAGGGATCAGGCAGTTCCTCACCGCGGTCGGCCTGTCCTGGCTCGCCTCCGGAACCGGCGTGTGGATGTTCGGCGGGAACCTCCTCGGGGCCCCGTCCATCACCGTCGGGGCCTCCGGGGTGATCTTCGGCCTGTTCGGGTTCCTGCTCGTGCGCGGGTTCTTCAACCGCAGCTGGTGGCAGATCCTCCTCGCCCTCGTGCTCTTCGCCGCGTACGGCAGCGTGCTCCTGGGCATCCTGCCCACCGTGGGCAGGGGCATCTCGTGGCAGGCGCACCTGTTCGGCCTTGCGGGCGGCGTGGCCGCGGCCGTCATCCTTCGGCCCCGGGGCCGGGTGGCGGTCTGAATCGCCCCGGTTCCCGCACGACGACGGCGCCGCCCCCCTCGCGAGGGGAGCGGCGCCGTCGTGCGTGATGGCTGGGGGTGTGGCGGATCAGCCGTTGTACGGCGTGGCCGAGATGATCTCGACCTTGATCTCCTTGCCGTTCGGGGCGGTGTAGGACAGCTTGTCGCCCTGCTTGTGGCCCACGATCGCGGCGCCGAGCGGGGACTTCTCGCTGAACACGTCCATGTCCGTGCCGCCGTCGGCGATCTCGCGCGAGCCGAGGAGGAAGCGCTCCTCCTCGCCCGCGATCTTGGCGACCACGATCATGCCGGGCTCGACGACGCCGTCGTCCGCGGGCTTCTCGCCCACGTGGGCGCTGCGCAGCAGCTCGGTCAGCTGGCGGATGCGGGCTTCGATCTTGCCCTGCTCCTCCTTGGCCGCGTGGTAGCCGCCGTTCTCCTTGAGGTCGCCCTCCTGGCGGGCAGCCTCGATCCTCTCGACGATCTCATGACGGCCGGGCCCCGAGAGGTGGTCCAGCTCGGCCTTGAGACGGTCGTACGCCTCCTGGGTGAGCCAGGCGCCGCCCTGATGGGTCGTGGTGGACATGTCGTCTCCTTGTAGCGTCTTGCCAAAGCAAATACCCCGCGGCGGCTCAGCGAACCCTCTCAAGGAACGATGCCTCGGGAGCGCTGTCTCGACCACCGGCGGGGCAATGGGTATTAGACCAGTCTAGTGATACGGGGTCCCAATCCCAAGCTGGCCTGCGGGGCGTGTCCTCCTAGGCCCCCTTGAGCCAGCAGGAGTCCACGACGCCGGACACCGCCGCCGTCTCGGTCCGCAGCGGGACGCGCTGCAGGCTCGTGGTGGTCCCGGACCGGCCGGCGTCCGGGCCGATGACGACCTCCTTGAAGCCCACCACGGCGTAGGTGTCGGACAGCGCGTGGACGGCGCAGACCGCGGTGGCGGAGGCGTCCTTGCTCACCTGGAAGTCGATCTCCGCGTGCCACGGGTCCGGGGTCGAGAAGCCGATGTCATTCGAGCTCACCCCGGCGCGCACGCTCGAGGTGTAGGTCAGCCAGGCGGCCGCCGCGATGCCCACCACGAGGGCCACGATGATGACGAGCCGTGCCCTCTGCTTCGTGAATCCGCGCCGGGGGGCGCCGTAGCGGGCAGCGAGAGCGGGGGAGTCGGTCACCTGACTATTCTAGGAGACGTGTCAGAGACCCATGCCGCCCTGCGCCTCCTCGCCGTGCACGCCCACCCCGACGACGAATCGAGCAAGGGCGCCCCGATGATGGCGAAGTACCTCGCCGAGGGGCACGAGGTCATGGTCGTCTCGTGCACCGACGGATCCCGGGGGGACATCCAGAACCCGCACATCCTCGATGCCCCGCACCCTCGGCGCGACATGGCCGGCGCCCGGCGCCTGGAGATGGCCGCCGCGCGCGAGATCCTCGGCGTGGACCACCGCTGGCTCGGCTTCATCGACTCGGGCCTGCCCGAGGGCGACCCGCTGCCGCCGCTTCCCTGGGGCTCCTTCGCGACGCTGCCCATCGACCAGGCCTCCGCGCCGCTCGTGCGGCTCATCCGCGAATTCCGCCCCCACGTGGTCGTCGCCTACGACGAGAACGGCGGCTACCCCCACCCGGACCACATCATGGCCCACCGTGTGGCCGTCGAGGCCTTCCGCGCGGCGGGGAAGGACGGCGCCTACCCGGACGCCGGCGAACCCTGGGCACCCTCGAAGCTCTACTACGACGTCTCCTTCAACCCGGACAAGGTCCGTCGCATCCACGACGCGCTCGTCTCCGCCGGGCTCACATCGCCCTACGCAGACTGGATCGCCCGTGCCTCCGAGAACGACGCCGAGGGCCACCGCCCCTGGACCTCGCGGCACCGCGTGACCACCCACGTCGAGTGCGCCGAGTACTTCGAGGTCCGGGACCGTGCGCTCCTCGCCCACGCCACCCAGATCGACCCCGACGGCTGGTTCTTCGCGGTCCCGCTCGAGCTGCGCCAGCGCGAGTGGCCCTGGGAGGACTACGCCCTCATCGAGTCCGCCGTCGGCTTCCCCGAGGAGGGGACGACCGAGGGGGACCTCTTCGCCGGGCTACGATAGAGCGGTGCAGAATCTCCTCGTTGCCCTCACCCAGACACCGGCTCCGTCGCCCGAGAGCTCACTGCGGCCGGGGCTGAGCGAGGACATGATCACCCCCGGAAACTGGGGGTTCGCGGCCACCGCCTTCGTCGTCATCCTCACGATCTTCCTCATCATCGACATGGTGCGCCGCCTCCGTCGGATCCGCTACCGCGCCCAGGTCGAGGAGGCCCGCCGCGCCGACGGCGAACCCGGGGCCGCCGGCGATGAGTCCGGGCAGGAGGGCACTGGCCCCGAGGCGCCCCGGCCCGGCCGTGCCACCGGCCGCCCCTGACGTCTCCCTGAACGTCCATGGCAACGCGTGGCAACGTGTTGCCGGGCCACGTCCCGCGGTTTAGTCTCACTCTGCCCTCGGTATGACCGGGGCCACAGGCCACGGAGTCCCGCGTCCCGGGACTCCGACAGGGAGGGGGAGGCACCGATGGACCAGACAACCATCCGCAGGCTGTCCGATGAGGCGACCCAGCTGCTGATGAACCGGGCAGGGACGGTGTCCAGCCGTCGCGGCGGCTGGATGATGATCGCGACGATCCTCATCGAGGCGTGGGACCTGTATGCCCTCTCCTTCGTGCTCGTCTTCATCAAGACCGAGTACCACCCCACCGCGTTCGAACTCGGCTGGCTGACGGCCGGCGTGCAGGGCGGGGCGCTGATCGGCGCGGTCCTCGGCGGTGTGGTGGCCGACCGTCTGGGGCGCAAGCGAGTCTTCATCCTCACGATGGTCCTGTTCATCGTGCTCGCGATCGCGCAGGGGTTCTCCCAGAACGTCTGGGACCTGATCATCCTGCGCATCCTCATCGGCATCCCGCTCGGGTCCGACATCTCCAACGGCTACGCCTACATCATGGAGTCCATGTCCAAGGGCGCGCGGGACCGCATGGGCAGCCGCTGGCAGGGCATGTTCGGCCTCGGCGAGGTGCTCTCGATCGTGGTCATCACCATCATGTACGTCACCGGGATCGACCACGCCATCCTGTGGCGCGTGGCCCTCGCGATCGGCGCGATCCCCGCCTTCATCCTGCTGCTGGCACGGCTCGACCTGCCCGAGACCCCGCTCTCGCTCATCCACCAGGGCAGGTTCGCCAAGGCCAAGGAAGTCTCGCTGCGCCTCTTCGACGAGCCGCTCGACATGCTCCCGAACGAGGACGCGAAGCTCGAGCGGCCCAAGGTCGGCGACTTCCTGCAGGTCATCTGGGCCGACCGCACCAAGCGGCGCGCCACGATCTTCGCCTGGATCTCCAACGCGTGCCAGGGCGCCGAGTTCACCGCCTTCGGCTTCTACCTCCCCGTCATCCTCGTGACCGCCGGCGTCGGCGTCGCCTCGAACGCCAACATGACGGGAACGAACATCGTCACCGCGGCGATCTACGTCCTGGCCACGATCTCGGGCTTCCTCGCGCCGGTGATGATCCAGCGCACCGGCCACCGCGGGGTGGCCATGTGGGGCTTCGGCCTGGCGTTCATCGGCCTGGCGGTGGGCGCCTTCGCGCTGGGCGCCAAGGTCGAATGGCTGATCGTCCTGGGCGCGGCGGTCCTCATGTGGGGGCACTACTGGGACGCCTCCAACGGCATGACCATCGCCTCGATGGTGGCGCCCGCGCGGTTCAAGGCGACCGCCTCGGGGTTCGGCTACGTGTTCGTGAAGGCCGCCTCGTTCTTCGGCGCCTTCGTGTTCCCGTTCATGACCTCCGCCTGGGGCCCGGTGGGGGCGACCCTGGCCGTCTCCGTCCTGTCCCTCATCGGGTTCCTGGCCGCAAAGTTCATCCTCCCGGAGGTCTACAACTACGTCGAGTCCGAGGAGGTCCGCGCGGCGGTCACCGACTGACCGGCCCCTGCGTCGGAGCCGGCACGTTCAGGCTGCCGTAGCGCTCCATGCGGTGCCACTTCAGGTGCAGGCCGGCGAGCGCCGTGAACACCGACTGGATGACCACGAGGTACATGAGCTGGCGGTACACCACCTGCTGCAGCGGCAGCGTCCACAGGGGGGCCAGCTTCTCGCGGTCCAGGCGGAACGCGTAGGCCGCCATCGCGAGCTGGGCGCCCATGAAGGCCAGCCACAGCACCGCGATCCGCACGGGGTCGAGGAACACCAGCCCGTACAGCGCGAACACGTCCACGATCGGCGCGAAGAGCGGCAGGAGGACCTGCAGCACCAGGAGGTAGCCGAGCCCGCGGCGCCCCAGCTTGCCTGCGGCCCCGCCCTGCAGCACCGCGCCGCGATGCTTCCACATCGCCTGCAGGGTCCCGTAGCACCAGCGGTACCGCTGCTTCCAGAGCGCGCCGAGGGTTGCCGGCGCCTCGGTCCAGGCCCGCGCGCTGTCCTTGTACACGACCCGCCAGCCATCGCGGCACAGCGCCATGGTCAGGTCGGTGTCCTCCGCGAGCGTGTCGCTGCTGACGCCGCCGAGACGCAGGAGCACGTCGCGCCGGAACGCGCCGATCGCGCCCGGCACGGTCGGCATGCACTCGGCGAGGTCGAACAGCCTCCGGTCGAGGTTGAAGCCCACGACGTACTCGATGTGCTGCCACGCGCCGAGGACCCCGCCCCGGTTGGCGACCTTCGTGTTGCCCGAGACCGCGCCGACCCGGGGGTCGGCCAGCGGCTGCACGAGGTCATGGACCGTGCCCGGTTCGAAGACGGTGTCGCCGTCGACCATGACGACGATCTCGTGCGAGGCGGCGCGCAGACCCGTGTTGAGCGCCGAGGGCTTGCCGCCGTTCTCCTGGCGCACCACGATCACTCCGGGGAGCGCGAGGGCTTCGACGATGTCGGCGGTGCCGTCGGTGGAGCCGTCGTCCACGACGATGATCTCCACGGGGTGCTCGGACGCGGCGATGGATCTGACGGCCGCCTCGATCCCCGCCGATTCGTTGTAGGCGGGGACGATCACCGTGACCGGCTCTGTGACCTCGGGCAGCAGCGGGACGTCCCGCCGGCGTCGCCCGCGCCGCGCGAGGCGGTGGTGGCGGGACGCCACCGCCACGACCAGGACGGCCCGCACCAGCGTGACGACGCCGCTTGCGGCGAGCAGCCACGAGATCACGGCCACGACCGTCCCGCTGGCCTGGATCCCGCCCACGAACGCCTCGCCGATGAGCTGCTCGGAGGGCGGCGCGGTCCGCATGGTCGTCAGGCCGAGGGCGTCGCCCACGCTGGTGACGCGGTCGCCCTGCGCGGCAGCCCGGTCGAGGACCTGGTCAAGAGCGGCCACCGTCTGGCTGCGGTCGCCGCCGCCGTCGTGCATGAGGAGGACCTGGCCCTGGCCACCCGTCGGCACGGCGTTCTTCACGATCTGCGGCACGCCGGGCCGTGACCAGTCCTCGCTGTCGAGGGTGCTCAGCACCGTGAGGTAGCCGTCCGACGCGCTCGAGAGCATGGCGGACCATGCCTGGGTCGTGACGGCGTCGTTCTCCGAGCTGTACGGAGGACGCAGGAGCGTGGCGGTCTTGCCCGTGATCCCGGCGACGGCGCGCTGGGCGCCCTGCACCTCGAGCTGGCGCCGCCACTCGGGGATCTGGCCGAGGTCCGCGTGGGTGAGCGTGTGGATTCCGACCTCGTGCCCCTCGGCGATCATGCGGCGGATGAGGTCGGGGTGGTCGATCGCCGCCGTGCCGACCACGAAGAAGGTCGCGTGGACGTGGTGGGCCTTCAGGACGTCTAGGATGCGGGGCGTCCAGGTCGGGTCGGGACCGTCGTCGAAGGTGAGGGCCAGCGTGTGCTCGGGGGGCCGGGCGGTGCGGACGGCGGATGACCTTGCGTCGACGACCGGGCCCCCGTGGAGCACCGAGGCGGGCACGCCGTCGCAGCCCGTCGCGGCGGGCACGGAGTCGTCCCCGATCCCGGCCAGATGCTGGGTGTACCCCTGGACGGCCAGGGCCAGCGCGAGTCCGACCAGGAGCGCGGCGAGCACGATCCAGTGCGTGCGGACCCGGCCCGGCTTCCGGCTCGCCGCGGCGCGGACGCGCGGGGGCTTCCGGCTTCCCCTCACCGGGGTGTGGGTGCCGGTCACGGGTGCGCGGGCGGGGTAGCGCGGCGCGTCTGCCCGGGCGCGGCGGGGTTGCCGGGACCCGACGGCTGTGTGGCCACGGCACTCGGCGCCGGAGCCACGGCTGCAGCGGTCGGAGCCGGGGCAGGCTGCGCTGCCGCCGCAGCGCCGCCCGCGGCGGCCGTGGCCGCGGGGACGGGCGCGATCTGGGCCGCCGGAACGGGGTTGCCGCCGGGAGCAGGCTGGGCGCCGCCGCCCGCCGCCGGAGTGCCGCCCTGGGACGCGGGCGCACTGGGCGACGGCGCCGCGGGAGCCGGGGAGGCCGCCGGCGCCGGGGCGGGCAGGAACGGGGCCGCTGCGTTGGGGCTGCCTCCGAGGAGGGCGAGTCCGACCACGCCCAGGTACGCCACCACGAGGATCAGCGCCACGGCGCCCATGACCCGCATGAGCCGGAGCTTGCGGCCCGTCGAGTCCACGAAGATCGGGCGGGGGACCCTCTGGGTGGACGCGCGGCTGCTGGGGATGCTGCTGGGGGGATTGTCCATCGGTAGGACAGTGTAGGCGGTACCCCACCGGGATGGCATCCCGAGGCCGTCACGCGCCGCCCCCCGGGGTACCGGGCGCCGACGGGGTCGGGCAGACTCGGAGCATGAGCAACCGCCTCGCCGGGCAGGCTTCGGCCTACCTGCGCCAGCACGCCGAGAACCCCGTCCACTGGCAGCCGTTCGGAGACGACGCCTTCGCGGAGGCCGCCCGCCGGAACGTCCCGGTCTTCCTCTCGATCGGCTACGCCGCCTGCCACTGGTGCCACGTGATGGCCCACGAGTCCTTCGAGGACCCGGCCGCGGCCGAGCAGCTCAACGCCGGCTTCGTGTGCGTCAAGGTGGACCGCGAGGAACGCCCCGACGTCGACTCCGTGTACATGGCCGCGTGCCAGGCGATGACCGGCCAGGGCGGGTGGCCCCTGAGCGTCTTCACCCTCCCCGACGGGCGCGCCTTCTACGCCGGGACCTACTTCCCGCCGGCCCCCCGCCCCGGCCAGCCGAGCTTCCGGCAGGTCCTCACCGCGGTCGCGGAGGCCTGGCGGGACCGGCGCGAGGCCGTGGAGCGCCAGGCAGGCGCCCTCGCGGACGCCCTGGGCGGCCTGTTCTCCGACCAGCTGCTCGGCATCGGCGCGGACAGCGGGCACGACGGCGCGGCGCTGGCTTCCGCGGTGGGGGACGCCGTAGCCGCGCTGGCCCGGACGGAGGACCGCTCCCACGGCGGTTTCGGCGCCGCCCCCAAGTTCCCGCCCTCGCCCGTGCTCGAGTTCCTCGTCCGGCACGCCGCAGGCACCGCCCCCACCGCCGAGGACGCCCGGGGACTCGCGGGCCGCACGCTCGCAGCGATGTGCCGCTCGGCGCTCTTCGACGTGCTCGGGGGCGGGTTCGCGCGCTACTCCGTGACCGCGGACTGGTCGCTGCCGCACTACGAGAAGATGCTCTACGACAACGCCCAGCTCCTGCGGGTCCTGGCCCACTGGGTGCGGCTGGGCGGCTCGGACGAGTTCCCCGCGGACGAGGCGCGGGAGGCCGCCTCGCTCACCGCCGACTGGATGGTGCGCGAGCTCGGTCTGCCCGACGGCGGCTTCGCGTCCTCCCTCGACGCCGACTCCGAGCGGAACGGCCACCGCGTCGAGGGCGGCTACTACGTCTGGACGCGTCGGGAGCTCACCGACGCGGTGGAGGACCCGGACGACGGCGGCCGGCTGGCTTCCCTCTTCGGCCTGCCCCTCGGCGAGCACGCCTCCGCGGCCGCACCGCTGCACGTGGGCCGGGCCCTCACCGCGGAGGAGCACGCCCGCCTCGCACGCCACCGGGACGCCCTGCACGCGGCCCGCACGCTCCGCACGCCGCCCGACCGGGACGAGAAGGTGGTCGCAGGCTGGAACGGCCTCGCGGTCGCGGCGCTCGCGGACGCGGCGTGGGCGCTGGGCCGCCCTGGGCTGATCGGGCCGGCGCGCGCGGCGGCCACGCTCCTCCAGGGCACGCACTGGGACGGCGCGCGGCTCCTGCGCGTCTCGCACGGGGGGACGGCGGGAGGGATCGAGGGGCTCCTCGCCGACTATGCGGGCTGCGCCGAGGGCGCCCTCGCGCTGTACGCGGCGACCGGGGAGGAGCAGTGGTACGCGTGGGCCGAGGACCTCCTCGCCGTGGCCGAGGACCGCTTCATCGCCGACGGCCTCCTCTCCGACGCCGCCGCCACCGGCCCTGCTGCGCAGAGCGCGGCCGGCGTCCGGGCGGCGCTCGCGGGGGCCCGGAGCCTCGATCCCCACGATGCCGAGGCGCCCAGCGGCGCCTCGCTTCTGGCCGGGGCCATGCTCTCCCACGCCGCCTACAGCGGCTCGGCCGGGCACCGTGCTGTCGCGGAGTCGATCGTGGGCGGCCTGCCGCGTCTGATGGCGCAGGGGCCGCGCTCGGCGGGATGGCTCCTGGCCGTGGCCGAGGCCCTGCTCGCCGGCCCTGCCGAGGTGGCGATCGTCGGCGGTGCGGGGGAGGAACGCGGTCGTCTGCAGGCCGAGGCTCTCGCCTCGCCCGCTCCCGGAACCGTGGTGGCGGTGGGCGAGCCCGGCGTCCCGTCCCGGGTGCCGCTCCTGGCCGACCGGCCCGCGGCGCCCGACGGCGGCCCCCTCGCCTACGTCTGCCTGGACTTCGCGTGCCGGCTGCCGGTGGGCACGCCGTGCGGGCTCCACCAGGAGCTGGCGGCACCGCGCTGAGGCCCCCGGAGCGCGGGCGCCCGCAGTACGGGCCCCCGGAGCATGGGCGCCCGCAGGACGGGGCGCTGGGCTACCCGCCGGTGATGATCGGGGCCCCCGTCACGGCCAGCACGATCGCGACGTAGTGGACCGCGAACGCGGCGACCGTGAACGCGTGGAAGAACTCGTGGAAGCCGAAGTGGTGGTAGGAGAAGTTCGGGCGGCGGATCCCGTAGAAGACCGCGCCGGCGATGTAGAGCGCGCCGCCGATGCAGATGAGGATCGCCGCCGGGACGCTCGCGGCGAAGAACTCGGGCAGGAACAGCAGTGCCGCGCAGCCGAGCGCCACGTAGATGGGCACGTACAGCCAGCGCGGGGCGCCGACCCACAGGGTGCGGAACGCGACGCCGGCCAGGGCGCCCGCCCAGATGAGGGTCAGCAGCAACACTGCCGTGGGCCGGGGGAGGAGGACCCAGGAGAGCGGTGTGTAGGTGCCCGCGATCACGAGCATGATGTTCGTGTGGTCGAGCCGCTTGAGCAGCGCCTTGGTCCGCGGTGCCCAGTTGCCGAGGTGGTAGACGGCGCTCACCGAGAAGAGGAGCAGCCCGGTGACGGCGTAGACCGCGGAGGCGATCTTGCGGTCGGCGCCGGGGGCGAGGGCCACCAGGACGATCCCCGCGGCGAGGGCGAGCGGGGCCGTCGCGGCGTGGATCCAGCCGCGCCACGAGGGCTTGAGGGACAGGAGCTCTGCGCGGACGTCCGCGGGGTGCTGCATGGGGCCGAGTCTAACTTACGGTCCAGTAGGTTACCGGCCGGTAGCATCACATTCTGCTGCGGTAGCCTAGAGGGGCAGCAGCGTGGGCGCCCGGGACCGGGCACGGATTCGACGGGCGGGAGGGCCATGGAACTGCCCGGCTTCCTCTACGGCTTCTACGAGCGCCACCTCCAGCGCTCGCTGAGCCCGGACAGTGTTCCCGGCCACATCGGCGTCATGGTGGACGGCAACCGGCGCTGGGCCCGCCAGTTCAATGCCCCCACGAGCCAGGGGCACCGCGCCGGCGCGGACAAGATCCACGAGTTCCTCGTCTGGTGCCGCGAGCTCGGCGTGCGCGTCGTGACCCTCTACATGCTCTCGACCGACAACCTCAACCGCTCGAGCGACGAGCTCGCCGAGCTGACGGAGATCATCGCCGACACCCTCGACCGGCTCGACGAGGACCCCTCCGTGTCCGTGCATGCCATGGGCGCCCCCGAGATCCTCCCCGACCACCTCGCAGAGCGCCTCGCGCGCCTCACCGCGAAGCCCAGCCCCTCCGAGCCGCTGCACGTCAACGTCGCGGTGGGCTACGGCGGCCGGCGGGAGATCGTCGACGCGGTGCGCGACCTGCTGCGCGACGCCCTCGCCCGGGGCGAGGACATCGCCGAGCTGGCGGAGCGCCTCGACGTCGACGACATCTCCCGCTTCCTCTACACCGCGGGCCAGCCGGACCCCGACCTCGTGATCCGCACCTCGGGCGAGCAGCGGCTCTCGGGCTTCCTCATGTGGCAGAGCGCCTACAGCGAGTTCTACTTCTGCGAGGCCCTCTGGCCGGCCTTCCGCAAGGTCGACTTCCTGCGGGCCCTGCGCGACTACGCGGGGCGGCAGCGCCGCTTCGGCGCCTAGCCGGGGATTCCCACACCGGGCGCCTGGGCCGGGGCGTGGACCGGGATCGGCCAGCCGAGGACGGCCTTCGGCCGAGGCCTCGCGAACGTGCGGACCTTCGACGTCGTGAGCCCGAGCCGGACGAGGGACTCCGCAGCCGCGATGGCGGCAGCAACGCCGTCGACCACGGGAACGCCGCAGCGCTCGCGGATCCGCCCTTCGAGCTCGGCCATCCCGCCGCACCCGAGCACGATCACCTCGGCCTTGTCCTCCCGGACCGCCCACTCGGCCTCGGCGACGATCGCTTCGATGGCCCGCTCCGGATCCTCCTCGAGCTCGAGCACCGCCATGCCCGAGGCGCGGACGGACGCGCAGCGGGCGTCGAGGCCGGCGAGCTTGAGCCGGTCCTCGATGAGGGGCACGGCCCGGTCGAGGGTCGTGACGACGGAGTACTTGTGGCCGAGGTACATCGCCGTGGCCGCGGCGGCCTCCGTGATGTCGACGACCGGGACGTCCAGGAGCTCCTGCAGCCCCTCCCGCCCGTGCTCGCCGTACCCGGCCTGGATGACGGCGTCGAACTCGCCCTCGTACCGCGTCACGGCATCCATCACCGCGACGGCCGCGAGGTAGCTCTCGAAGTTCCCCTCGCAGGACTCCGCGCCGAAGCGCGGCGTGACGCCGATGATCTCGGTGCCCGGCAGCGCGGCGCGGCGTGCTTGGGCCGCGATGGCGTCGGTCATGGACTGGGTGGTGTTGACGTTGGCGACCAGGATGCGCATGGGGTGTCCTTCGGTGGGGTTTCCTGCTGGTGGGGCGCGGGACGGACGACGACGGCGGGTGGGGCTCGCCGTCGTCGTCCGTCCCGAGGGGCTTCAGGCTGCTGCCGGCTCGGGCTGGGCGTCGGCCTTGATCTGCGGCCGGACCCGCTCGAAGGCAGCGAAGGCGACGAAGCCGATGCCGCAGCCGATGAACCACGAGTAGTCGGAGATCCACTGGGCCTGGCCGATGACGGTCGGGATGATGACCGAGGCGATCGACGGGACGCCGGCCGCGACCGTGGCCCACACGGCGTTCGGGTTGAAGCCGTTGACGAACCAGTAGCGGCCCTTCGGGCTCATGGTGTACATCTCCTCGACCCACACCCGCTGGCGGCTGACCACGAAGTAGCCGGCGATGAGGATGCCGAACAGGGGGCCGATCAGGGCGCCGAGGATGCCGAGGGAGTACTGGATGGCCGTGGCGTTCGAGTACCAGTTCCACGGGGTGAGGACCACGGAGCCGACGGCGGCGATCATGCCGCCCGTGCGCCAGGAGATCTTCTGCGGGTTGACGTGGGAGAAGTCGAACGCGGGGGAGATGAAGTTGGCCACGATGTTGATGCCGACGGTCGCGATGACGAACGTCAGGCCGCCGAGGATGGTGGCGAACGGCGCGTCGATCCGGCTGACCGTCTCGATCGGGTCCGTGATGAGCGTGCCGAAGACCGGCACCGTGGCGGACGCGGTGATGACGGTGAGGAGCGAGAAGAAGAGGAAGTTGATCGGCAGGCCGAGCATGTTGCCCTTCTTCACGGACTTGAACGACTTGGCGTAGCGGGAGAAGTCGCCGAAGTTCAGCATTGGGCCGGAGAAGTAGCTCACCACGAGGGCGATGGCCGAGAGCATGACGGGGATGGAGGCGCCGAAGTCGAGGGGCTTGCCTGCAGAGAGGTTCAGGGAGACGTGGTCCCAGCCGGCGTTGGCCACGAGGTAGACGGCCAGGAGGATCATCACCACGTAGACGGCCGGACCGGCCCAGTCGACGAAGCGCTTGATGGCCTCCATGCCGCGTCAGAACACGAGGCCCTGGGCGACCCAGAGGACGGCGTAGGCGACGTAACCGAGCGGCGAGAGACCGAGGAAGCCGTGCGCGTTGACGGCCAGCGGGGCGAGCTGCGGCCAGAACTTGAGCATGACGATGACGAGCGACTGCGACGCGAGGTACGTCTGGACGCCGTACCAGGCGATGGCGATCAGGCCGCGGATGACCGCCGGGATGTTCGCGCCGCGGACGCCGAAGATCGAGCGGTTGATGACGGGGTACGGCACGCCCGTGGCCTGACTCGGCTTGGCGACGAGGTTGCAGAAGAACTGGACGATGAGGATGCCGACCACGAGGGAGATGAGCACCTGCCACGAGGCCAGGCCGAGGGCGAAGAGGCTGCCCGCGGTGACGTAGCCGCCGACGCTGTGCACGTCGGACATCCAGAAGGCGAAGATGTTGTAGGAGCCCCACCTCTGGTGCGTGAGCGGGTCGAGGTCCTTGTTCGACAGCCGCGGGTCGCGGCCGGGGAACGGGGCCGACTCTGTCACCGTCGGCAGCACCAGCGGGTGCTCTGCGGCGACGTCGGCTGCGACGTCATTGATGGTCGTCACGGTCGTCAGCGACGGGACGACGGCGTCCTGATTGCTGTTCATGGTGTTCTTTCGGATCAGTGGTGGCGGCGGAGCCGCAGGATCCGCTGGCCCTTTGCGCTGGAAGGCTCAGCTGGTGGACGTTGTGCCGGCGGTCGAGGAGGCCGTGTTGTGTGACCTACCTCTCATCCCCTGCGCTCCACAATAGCTCTGGTATACCAAAGTTGGCAAGAGGGCATTTGAAAGGGCGCCGGGAGGGCATTCCTCGCCGAGAGCGGCCTCCATGGAATACCAAGACCCGTGGGAGGGGTGTCAGGAGCCCGAGGGCCGGGGCGCACCCAGGCCCACGTGCGTGCGCAGGAGGACCGCGTACGCGGCGGCGTCCCCGCGGTCGAGGAACGTGATCAGGCGACGATGGTCGGAGAGGAACCGGGGCAGGTTGCCCTCGCCCTGGCGGACGATCGCGTGCGCGAGCCGCTCGAGCCGCGGGCTGATCTGCCCATAGAACGCGCCGGTGAGCGCGTTGCCGGAGGCGGCAGCGACGGCGGCGTGGAACGCATGGTCCGCACGGGCGAACGCGAGCGGGTCCCGCGCGTCGACCGCGCGCTGCTGGTCCTCGAGGAGTCGGGCAAGCTCCTGCGTGCCCGCGGCGTCCCTCCGCGGCCCGTCGGCGACGGCCCGCACGGACTCGGACTCCAGCATGACCCGGGCCTCGAGGAGCTGGCGGATCGCGGCGTCGTCCTCCCCAGTCACCACGGCGCCCTTCTTCGGGCACAGCCGCAGCAGCCCCTCGGAGGAAAGCCGCAGGAAGGCCTCCCGGACCGGCGTGCGGCCCATCCCCAGCACTGCGGACTGCTCGCCCTCGGTGATGAGCGCTCCCGGCGCGAGCGCTCCGGAGACGATGGCGTCGGCGAGGGCTGCGTGGGCGCGCTCGGCGGCCGCATGGGGCTGCTCGGTCCCGGCCACGCCTCCAGCCTACGCGTGCATCTCTTGATGGATGCATCAGCCCGGCGGTCGCGGAGCGGGATTTGCCGGACACTCCCCGCGCGTTCATCCGCAGGACATGTGGTGCGGCGTACATTGGCGCCATCGGAGGCATCCGCCTCCGGTACGGGGAGGCCGAATGTGGGCGCTGCACTGCAGCAGTCCAGGGAGGCCGGTTCCGGCCTCGCGGCCGAGCCGGACGGAACTG
Source organism: Sinomonas sp. RB5 (assembly GCF_054063535.1). Taxonomy (NCBI): domain Bacteria; kingdom Bacillati; phylum Actinomycetota; class Actinomycetes; order Micrococcales; family Micrococcaceae; genus Sinomonas; species Sinomonas sp. RB5. Next base: position 84,954 of record NZ_JBSSGJ010000012.1, on the reverse strand, counting down.
GAGAACGCCGGGGAGACCCGGGGGCTGGAGTCGACGTGACGACCACTGGAATGCTGCCCGAAGAGACCACCGCCGCAGACGCCCCCGCAGGGGACACGCGGAGGACCTACGTCCTGGACACGTCCGTGCTGCTGTCGGATCCGCGGGCGCTCCTGCGCTTCGCCGAGCACGAGGTGGTGATCCCCGTCGTCGTGATCACCGAGCTCGAGGGCAAGCGCCACGACCCCGAACTGGGCTACTTCGCCCGCAAGGCCCTGCGCCTGCTGGACGACCTGCGCATCCGGCACGGCAGCCTCAGCCGCCCCGTCCCGCTCGCGGCGGACGGCGCGGCCGAGGGCGGGACCCTCACCGTGGAGCTCAACCACATCTCCGCCGACGTGCTCCCCGCAGGCTTCCGCAGCGGCGAGAACGACTCCCGCATCCTCGCCGTGGCCAAGAACCTCGCCAACGAGGGCCGCTCCGTGACGCTCGTGTCCAAGGACCTCCCGATGCGGGTCAAGGCCTCGGCGATGGGCCTCGACGCCGACGAGTACCGCAATGAGCAGATCGTCGACTCCGGCTGGACCGGGGTGGCCGAGGTCGACGCCGACGAGGAGCAGATCGGCGCGCTCTACGGGCACGAGCCGGTCTTCATCCCCGAGGCCGCCGAGATGCCGGTCAACACCGGCCTCGTGGTGCTCTCCCACCGGGGCTCCGCCCTCGGACGGGTGGGCGCCGACAAGCAGGTGCGGCTCGTGCGCGGCGACCGCGAGGTCTTCGGTCTCCACGGGCGCTCGGCCGAGCAGCGCCTCGCGATCGACCTGCTCATGGACCCCGGCGTGGGCATCGTCTCGCTCGGCGGCAAGGCCGGCACCGGCAAGTCCGCGCTCGCCCTGTGCGCGGGCCTCGAGGCCGTCATGGAGCGAGGCGAGCACAAGAAGGTGGTCGTGTTCCGCCCGCTCTTCGCCGTCGGCGGCCAGGAGCTCGGCTACCTGCCCGGCACCGAGGCCGAGAAGATGAACCCTTGGGGCCAGGCCGTCTTCGACACCCTCGGCGCGCTCGTGGGCAAGGAGGTCCTCGACCACGTCATGGACGCCGGCCTGATCGAGGTGCTCCCGCTCACCCACATCCGCGGCCGCTCGCTGCACGACTCGTTCGTGATCGTGGACGAGGCCCAGTCCCTCGAGAAGAACGTGCTCCTGACCGTGATGAGCCGCATCGGGCAGAACTCGAAGATCGTGCTCACGCACGACGTCGCCCAGCGGGACAACCTCCGCGTGGGGCGGCACGACGGGATCGCCGCCGTGGTCGAGACCCTCAAGGGGCACCCCCTGTTCGGCCACGTGACCCTCACCCGCTCGGAGCGCTCGCCCATCGCCGCGCTCGTCACCGAGCTGCTCGAGGGGGCCGAGATCTAGCCTCAGCGCACGGCCCGGCCGGCAGCAGCCGGCGACCGGCCGCCGTCGTCCTTCAGCCCCGCTCCGGGATGCCGAGGACGGCGGCGGCCGGTCCATGCCCGTGCACCTCCAGGCGCCAGCCGGGGCGGCGGAAGGCCGCCTTCGCGAGGCGGAACCGGAGTTCGCGTTCGACGACGCCGGGGGCGCCTTCGCAGCGCGCCTCGCCGTTGGGCTCGTACCCGAGGGAGCGGCTCACCCCGATCGAGGGCGCATTCCAGTCGTAGGCGCCCGTCTGCGCGGCCTCCGCGCCGAGGCAGTCGAACGCCCACAGCAGCACGGCCGCGCGCATCTCGGTCCCGAGCCCGAGGCCGCGGGCCGAGCGGCGCAGCCACGAGCCGGTGGCGACCGTGCGCAGGGCGGCGAAGTCCGTGGCCCCGACGTCCTGGGACCCCAGGAACTCGCCCTCCCGCGACCAGACGCCGAACATGACCGTCCAGGCCGCGGGGTGGGAGCGCAGGCGCGACTCCCAGATCCAGCGGGCGCTGTTGGCCGCGATGTCGGGCGACTCGTCCCACGCGTTCGACAGCGCCGAGCGGCCTGACGGGGCCAGGGCAGGATCGGTGAGGCCGCCGCGGGCAGCCTCGACGTAGTGCGGGATGTCCTCGTCGCGGAGAGGGCGGAGCTCGAGCCGAGGGGTGAGCAGGCGGAGACGGAGTATGGGCCAGACGTCCTCGAGCGTCATCATCCCGCCACGCTAGCCCACGTGCGGCGGAGGGGGCGCCCGCGGCGCTAGGGTCCACCTGTGACCCACCGACTTCCCGAGCTGTGGCAGGACAGCCCCGTCGCGTTCTGGCTCGTCATCGCGTGCCTGGGCTACTACCTCTGGATGGCCGCGCGGCTGGCCGTGATCGACATCCGCAGCCACCTGCTCCCGAACCGGATCGTGCTGCCGAGCTACTGGGCCGCGGTCCCGCTGACCGTCGCCGCCGTGGTCGCGGCCGGGGGAGCCGACGTCGGGGCGGCCCTGCGCGTGCTCGGCGGCGGCGCCGCGCTGTGGCTCGTGTACTTCGTGCTGCGGGTCGTCTACCCGGCCGGCATGGGGTTCGGTGACGTCAAGCTCGCCGGGGTCCTCGGCCTGTACCTGGGCTTCCTGAGCTGGGAGCACCTGTTCTGGGGCACCGCGGCGGCGTTCCTGCTCGGCGGCCTGTACGGCCTCGGCCTCATCGTGACGCGCAGGGGCACCGCGAAGTCCGCGATCCCGTTCGGACCGTTCATGCTCGCGGGCACCGCGATCGCGCTCGTGCTGCCCGCCTGAGCCGCCCTCAGCCGACGAAGTGCGCGCGGCGCTCCGGGTCGAGGGCCCAGCCGATGGCGCGGGCGTGCAGCGGCGGGATGTCTGGGAGGCCGTCGCGGGAGAACCAGCCGACCTCGAGGTTCTCATCGTCGTTCACCCGCGCCTCGCCGCCGGTGTACGCGCACGCCATCACGACGTCGAGGTACTGGGCGTGGTCCCCATTGGGGTAGACCACCGGGGCCGTGATGCCGACGCCGGCGAGGTGGGTGACCGCCACGTGGACGCCGGTCTCCTCCAGCACCTCGCGCACCGCCGTCGCGGCGGGCTCCTCGCCGGGCTCGACGATGCCCGCGGGAACTGTCCAGCGCCCATTGTCGGCGCGCCGGACGAGGAGGAGGCGGCCGGCGTCGTCCGTCACGACGGCCTTGACCCCCGGCAGCCAGAGGGGATGGTCCCCGACCAGGTCACGCAGGGCGAGGATGAAGTCAGGCGTGGGCACGGGTCCCAGACTACCCGGGCGGCCGGAGCGTCCCGCCGCCGGCGGGCCCCCCGCGCCCCCCCCCAGACATTCTGAAGGTCACCTCCTGGGGGTCGATGTCAGGACAAAGACCCACAGGAGGTGACCTTCAGGAGGTGGCTCTCAGGAGGTGACCTTCAGGAGGTGACTCCCAGAGTGGGGGCTACTTGTTGGGGCCCGTCATCGTCGTGACGTCGAGCGCCGCGTCGAGCTGCTCCTCGGTGAGCTCGCCCCGCTCGACATAGCCGAGCGCCACGGTCGCCTCGCGGATCGTCAGGCCCTCCTTGACGGCCTTCTTGGCGATCGCCGCGGCGTTCTCGTAGCCGATGAACTTGTTCAGCGGCGTGACGATCGAGGGCGAGGCCTCGGCGAGGAAGCGCGCGCGCTCGACGTTCGCCTGGATGCCGTCCACCATCTTGTCCGCCATGACGCGGGCCGTGTTCGCCAGCAGGCGGATCGACTCGAGCAGGTTCGCGGCCATGACCGGGATGCCGACGTTGAGCTCGAACGCGCCGTTGGTCGAGGACAGGGCGATCGTGGTGTCGTTGCCGATCACCTGGGCGGCGACCATGATCGCGGCCTCGCAGATCACGGGGTTGACCTTGCCCGGCATGATCGACGAGCCCGGCTGGAGGTCGGGGATCGCGATCTCGCCGAGGCCGGTGTTCGGGCCCGAGCCCATCCAGCGCAGGTCGTTGGCGATCTTCATGATCGAGTAGGCGATGTTGCGCAGCTGGCCCGAGGCCTCGATGAGGCCGTCGCGGTTCGCCTGGGCCTCGAAGTGGTTGCGCGCCTCGGTGATCGGCAGCGCCGTGTCCGCCGCGAGGAGCTCGATCACGCGCTGCGGGAAGCCGGCGGGCGTGTTGATGCCGGTGCCGACGGCGGTCCCGCCGAGGGGCACCTCGGCGACGCGGGGGAGGGAGGCCTCGATGCGCTCGATCCCGTAGCGGACCTGGGCCTCGTAGCCGCCGAACTCCTGGCCGAGCGTCACGGGGGTGGCGTCCATGAGGTGCGTGCGGCCGGACTTCACGACGTCCTTGAACTCCGCGGCCTTGCGGCTCAGCGAGGCGGCGAGGTGCGTGAGCGCGGGGACGAGGTCGTTGAGGAGGGCGTTGGTCGCCGCGACGTGCACCGAGGTGGGGAAGACGTCATTGGAGGACTGGGAGGCGTTGACGTGGTCGTTCGGGTGGACGACCTTGTCGCTGCCCGCCTCCTTGAGCGCGCGCGTGGCGAGCTCGGCGATCACCTCGTTCATGTTCATGTTGCTCGAGGTGCCAGATCCGGTCTGGAACACGTCGATCGGGAAGTGCGCGTCGAACTCGCCCGCGGCAACGCGGTCGGCGGCGCCGGCGATCGCGTCGGCGAGGTCGGCATCGATGACGCCGAGGTCCTCGTTGGCGCGCGCGGCGGCCTTCTTCACGCGCGCGAGGGCCTCGATGTGCTTGCGCTCGAGCGTCTTGCCCGAGATGGGGAAGTTCTCGACGGCGCGCTGCGTCTGGGCGCGGTAGAGGGCCGAGGCGGGAACGCGCACCTCGCCCATCGTGTCGTGCTCGATCCGGTATTCCGTGGCAGGGGCCTGCACTGCAGAGTCAGTCATGGCTCCCAGATTAGACCCGGTCGCAGGGCACCCCCGAACCGGGAGCGCCCTGCGACGGACATGGTCCGTGGGGGAGCGGACCTAGACGTTCCCGAAGCCGGAGACGAGCTCGGCCTTGCCCTCCGCCAGGTGGTAGCAGACGCCGAGCACGGCGGTGCGGCCCTCCTCGATGGCGGTGGCGATGGTCTGGGACGTGTCGAGGAGCCGCTTGCCGGTCTGGCGGACGTGCTCGACGACGGTGTTGTCGACGTCGGTGATCCCGTTGCGCTGGGCCGTGAGGACGGACGGCATGATGCGCTCGACGAGGTCGCGGACGAACCCGCCGGGCATCGTGCCGGTCTCGTACGCCTGGACGCTGGCCGTGACGGCGCCGCAGGAGTCGTGGCCGAGGACCACGATGAGCGGGACGTTGAGCGGGTCGACCGCGTACTCGAGCGAGCCGAGGATCGTCTCGTCGATGACGTGGCCCGCGGAGCGGACGACGAACGCGTCCCCGAGGCCGAGATCGAAGATGATCTCCGCCGCGAGCCGCGAGTCCGAGCAGCCGAAGATCACGCAGATGGGATTCTGCGACGCGACGAGCTCATGGCGTCGGGCCGAGTCCTGGTTGGGGTGGATGCTCGCGCCATCCACGAAGCGCTGGTTTCCGTCGCGCAGCATCTGCCACGCCTGGGCGGGAGAGAGAGTCTGGGTCACGGGCCCTACTCTACGCCCGGCGCCCTGCCCGTCCCGGGCGGCGGCGCCGCGGGGGAGCCCGGCCGGGCTAGGAACGGGCCGACGCGGCGACGGCGCCGGCCACGGCGTCGAACTCGCCGAACGCCGCCGAGCCGCTGACGATCACCGTGGTGCCGGCGATGGTCGCGACATAGCTCTTCTCGGTGCCCGGCTTGTCGTACAGGGTCCAGGCGACCCCACCGACGTCCCGCGTCCCGGTGGTCGGCGCCTTGTGCACCTGGTCGGCGAGCCACGTCGGGTTCGCGGAGGCCGTCTGCTCGACCGAGACGAACTGCTGGCCGGGGGTGAGGTAGCCGAGGTCCCAGTGCGAGACGCCGTCCGAGGTGCCGGAGACCCAGCGGGCGTAGTTGGGGGAATAGCCCGCGGGCAGCTGGGGGACGACCGGGCTGAAGCCGGCCACCGGCTTGGCGTTCGCCGCGACGGCCGCGACGTCGACGGCCGGACGGTAGGTGTCCGTCTTCTGCCCGGCGCTCAGCAGCACCACCGGGACGATCGCCAGCAGGCTCACCAGGAGCGCCATGATCATCCCGATCACCGAGGCGTTGGCGCGCTTGGCCGCCGCCGGGGTCAGGACGGGCTTGACGGCGGGCGCGTCCTCGGGGCCGGCGGTGGCCTGGGCGTCGTGCGTCTCGGGGGCATGATCGGTGCTGCTCACCCCTCCATGGTCCCGCATGCGGCGCGGTGCTCGCGAATGCCAATGCGTCGGCGGTGGTCGACATCCTTTCGGGGCCGTGGGGCCCGGACGACTAGGATGAAGGAACACGCCCGCTCGAAGAAGAGGTCCTCAGTGTCCACTGCGTCCCAAGACACCCAGTACTCGACCCTTTCCAGCTCGCTCCACGTGGGAGCCGACGAGCCGGACCGCAACCTCGCGCTCGAGCTCGTCCGGGTGACCGAGGCCGCTGCGATCGCCGGTGGCCACTGGGTCGGCTTCGGCGACAAGAACAAGGCCGACGGGGCGGCCGTCGACGCGATGCGCTCGTTCCTCGAGACCGTGCACTTCAACGGCGTCGTCGTCATCGGCGAGGGCGAGAAGGACGAGGCGCCGATGCTGTTCAACGGCGAGCGCGTCGGCGACGGCACGGGCCCCGAGGTGGACGTCGCCGTCGACCCGATCGACGGCACGCGCCTGACCGCCCTCGGCATCAACAACGCCCTCGCGGTCCTCGCCGTGGCCGAGCGCGGCACGATGTTCGATCCCTCGGCGGTCTTCTACATGGAGAAGCTCGTCACGGGCCCGGAGGCCGCGGACCTCGTGGACCTGCGCCTGCCGGTCAAGCAGAACCTGCACCTCATCGCCAAGGCCAAGGGCGTCAAGGTCAACCAGATCAACGTGTGCGTCCTCGACCGCGACCGCCACAAGCCCCTCGTCGAGGAGATCCGCGCCGCCGGCGCCCGGACCAAGTTCATCATGGACGGCGACGTGGCCGGTGCGATCGCCGCGGCCCGGGAGGGCACCGGGGTGGACGCGCTCATGGGCATCGGCGGCACGCCCGAGGGCATCGTCGCGGCCTGCGCCATCAAGGCCCTCGGCGGTGTGATCCAGGGCCGCCTCTGGCCCACGAGCGACGAGGAGAAGCAGAAGGCGCTCGACGCCGGGCACGACCTCGACCGCGTCCTCACCACGGGCGACCTCGTCACGAGCGACAACTGCTACTTCGCCGCCACGGGCATCACCGACGGCGACCTCCTCCGCGGCGTGCGCTACCGCAAGGACCGCGTCAAGACGCAGTCGATCGTGATGCGCTCCAAGTCGGGGACCGTGCGCTTCGTCGACGCCGAGCACCACGCCAGCAAGTGGGAGAACTGGGCTCGCCGGGCCTGAGCCGCGGCTAGACTGGGGCGCGGCCGCGCCCCAGTCGGCGCGTCGCCAGCACCCTGACGCCCGACCCAGGAGGATCATGAGCCCCGAGAGCCAGCAGGCCGCCCGCGAGCTGACCGTCAGTCCCTGCAGGGACCGCGCCACGTGGGACGCACTGGTGAACGGCCACGGAGGGCACCCCCTCCAGCTGTGGGGCTGGGGCGAGGTCAAGGCGGCCCACCACTGGCGCACAGAGCGGCTCCTCGTGCGGGACGGCGAGACCGTGGTGGGCGGCGCCCAGGTGCTGTACCGGTCCCTGCCGTGGCCGCTGAAGTCCCTCGCGTACCTCTCCCGCGGCCCCGTCTGCGCGCCCGAGGACGCCGGGCGCGTGCTGGCCGCCGTCGCCTCGGCAGTCCGGGCGGCGCACGGCTCCGTGGCCCTCGTCGCCGAACCGGACTGGGACGCCGGCTCGGCGGGGGAGCGCGAGCTGGAGGCGGCCGGCTTCCGCCGCACGGAGGGCACCATCCTCATTCCGCGCACCCTCATCCTCGACCTCGGGCGCAGCGAGGACGAGCTCATGGCGGACATGTCCCGCACCACGCGCGCCAACGTGCGCAAGAACCTCCGCGGCGACCTGGAGTTCCGCAAGGTCGCGACCGAGGAGGAGCTCGGGCAGGTGCTCGCGATCTACCGCGAGACCGCGGAGCGCGCCGGATTCGGCATCCACGAGGACGGCTACTACCGGGACATCTGGCGCTTCCTCGGCGACGACTCGCCGATCGTGGCCGCGTTCGACGGCGACCGCGTGGTCGCCTTCGTGTGGATCGCGCGCAGCGCGCGCACAGCCTTCGAGCTCTACGGCGGCGTCAACGCGGCCGGGCAGAAGGCCCGCGCGAACTACGGCGTCAAGTGGGCGGCCTTCATGGCGATGAAGGAGGACGGCTGCGCCCGCTACGACCTCAACGGCCTGCTCAACGACGGCATCTCCGACTTCAAGAAGCAGTTCGCCCAGCACGAGAACCTGCTCGCCGGGACGTGGGAGCTGCCGCTCTCGCCGTTCTACCCCGTGTACGCGACGGGCATGCCGCTCGCCCGCAGGACGCTCGCGCAGGGCCGCCGTGCGGCGAAGACCGCCGTGCGGCGGGTCAGGGGCGCCGCGGGCCGGGCCCGCCAGCTCGCCCGGCGCTGACGCTCGTCCGCGCCGCCGGCGGCCTGGCCGCCGCCGGCGCGGCCCGTCGTCGTGCGCCCTACGCCAGGCCCGAGGCCGGGCCCAGCCCTGTCGTCACGGCGAAGGCGAGGACACCGTCCGACCCTGCGTGCGCGAGGGCCGGCGATTCGGCGTCCGGGATGAAGGCGCTGTCGCCGCGGGAGAGCACCAGATCGCCCTTCGGCGTGTCCAGGGTGAGTGAGCCCCGCACCACGAGCACGACCGCCGCGCCGGTCTGGGCCACCGGCACGGGCTCGGGTGCTGCCCCCGCGCCCGGCGTGCCGGGCACCTCGATGCGCTGGAGCTGGAATTCCTCGAACGGCGGCCGGTAGAGCTCCTGCCCGAGCGCGGACTCCTGCGCGGCGAGCCGGGGGACCCCCGGGGCCTCGAACACGACGGTGCGCAGCAGCTCGGGGATGTCGACGTGCTTGGGCGTCAGGCCGCCGCGCAGCACATTGTCCGAGGCCGCCATGACCTCGATGCCCAGGCCCCGCAGGTACGCGTGCACGTTGCCCGCCGGCAGGTAGAGCGCCTCGCCGGGCGCCAGGCTCACGCGGTTGAGCATGAGCGACAGGAGCACCCCCGGGTCGGAGGGGTAGGCCGCCGCGAGGTCCGCGACGGTGGCCAGGGCGGCGTCGTCCCGGGCTGCGGGCCCGGCGGCGGCGATGGCCGCGGCGGCCGCGTCGACGCACGCGCGCACGTCCGGACCGCCGTTGATGAGCCGGGCGAAGGCTGCGCTGAGCGCCTCGGCCTCGTCCGGGGTCCGCAGGAGCTCGGCGACCTGCTCCGTCACCTCGGCGGCCTCGGACCCCGCGAGCAGCGCCGTCAGCCGCTCGAACAGCGCGGCGGACTCGCCCGGAGCGCGGAAGCCGGTGAGCGCGTCGAACGGGGTGAGGGCGAACACCATCTCGGGCTTGTGGTTGTCGTCCTTGTAGTTCCGGTGCGGGGCGGTGCGGGCGACGCCGGCCGCCTCCTCGTCGGCGAAGCCCGCCTTCGCCGCCTCGAGCTTCGGGTGGACCTGCAGGGACAGGGGGGAGTCCGCCGCGAGGACCTTCAGCAGGAATGGCAGGCGGGGGCCGAACGCCTCGATGCTCTTCGGGCCCAGGGTGCCGACCGGATCGGCATCGATGAGCTCCGCGAGGCTCGAGCCGTCGGGGTCGTCCAGCGGCTGCGACGGCGCGTCGGGGTGCGCCCCGATCCAGAGCTCGGCCTCCGGCCGTCCGCTCGGCTCACGGCCCAGCAACTCGGCGATCGCCGTCCTCGAGCCCCAGGCGTAGTCGCGGACGGTGTTGCTCAGCAGGTGCATGGGGTCCTCACAAGGGCGGGCGGGTGGGTCTTGAGGGCAAGCGGGTGGGTCTTGAGGGCAAGCGGGTGGGTCTTGAGGGCGGGCGGGTGCAGGGGGACGCCGGGTCCTGAAGCTGGATCACGGCGGCGCGACCGTCACAGCGGCGTGCACTCCCCGTTGCCGGACATGATGGCGTCGAGCAGGTCGTTCCTGCCCGCGTTGAACAGGTCGTTGAGGTGCTGGGGAGTGACCTTGACCCCATCCGGGCCCACGTCGTTGTACTGGTTGGCCGGCGCGCCTGCGGGGGCGTACTGGCCGGCCGGGATCGCACCCGGGACGGCGAGTCCCGCGCCCCCGCCGAGCACCGACGTCGTGCCTCCCAGCGCCTTCGGCGACGGCGAGGCAGATCCGCTCGCCTGCTTGAGGGTGTCCTGGACCTTCGCGTGGATGGCGTTGAAGTCCGGGTAGGTCGGGAAGGAGGCGTCGAAGTCCGGCGGCCCGATCACGAGCCGGGTGGTGGGCTGGCCCTTGCCCTTGAGGGCGAGGTCGACGAAGCTGCCGAGCTGCTCCGAGGAGATGTTGGACTCGACGACCTTGGTCCCCGCCCCCGCGATGTCCTGGAACTTGCTCAGGAGGGTCGCGGGGTTGAGCTGGTTGATCATGGCCTGCTCGATGCACTGCTGCCGGGCGACCCGGTCGTAGTCGCTCGCGAACTCGCGGCTGCGCCCGTACCAGAGGGCGTGGAAGCCGTCGAGCTTCTGTTCCCCGGGGGCGATCCAGCCGACGGGCAGCGCATGGGTCCCGGTGTTGTCGAGCGAGGCACCGCTCATCGGCACCCAGCCGCCGGCCTTGATGCGGATTCCGCCCATCGCGTCGATGAGCTGCTGGAAGCCCGCCATGTCCACCACCACGTAGGCCTGGACCTTGATGCCGAGCGTTCCGGAGGCCGCCTCGAGCGTTGCCTGCGCGCCGGGATCGTCCACGCCCGGGTAGAGGTCCTTGTACTTCTGGTTGACCTCGGTGTTGATGGCGTTGATGAGGCAGTCGTTGCCGCAGTTGTAGCCGTCCGGGTAGATCTTGTGCATCGGCGAATCGGCGGGGAACTGCGCGTTCTGGAGGTTCCGCGGGATCGAGATGAGGGCGGTGCGGCCGGTGTTCGCGTCCACGCTGATGATCGAGAGGCTGTCGGGGCGGCGGCCCACGCGGTCTGCGCCGGCGTCGCCCCCCATCACCATGAAGTTGTAGCGGCCGTCCACGGGGCTGATGGCCGGGCCGCCGAAGATCGTCCCGATCGCGCCCCGGCCCACGCCGATGAGGTAGGCCCCGTAGGCGAGGCTGCCGCTGGAGAGCACCATGGCCACGACGAGGGCCAGGATCACGGCCGGGCGCATCCGCTGGGCCAGGAGCGGGACGCGGATGAGCCGCAGTGTGTTCAGGAACAGGCCTGCCCAGCAGACGGCCAGCACGAGCAGGACCACGATGAGGACCAGCGAGAGCACCGGGTGCGTGACCAGGGTCAGGATCGCCCCGCGGTTGATGAGGCCGACGACGAGGAGGACGAGCACGAGCGCCCACACCGTCGCGGTGACCGCCAGGGCGCGGCGCGCGAGGCGCCGGCTCCCCGCGATCAGCTGGGCAGTGCCCGGGACCAGGAGGGTCAGGACCAGGAGCGTGAAGGCCCGCCGCGTCCGCACCCCGGGCGAGGCGCCCTCGGGGTGGCGGATCGGATCGGTCTGGTGGCTTCGCGCGGGGATGTGCAGGGCCATGGTCCTCCTGTCGGTGCGCGGGTCAGGCGCCGGGCCGGTCGGCGTCGTCCGCGAAGACCCGCGCGGCCTTCTCGCGCAGCGCCTCGCCCTTGCGGGCGGCGGCGGCGTTGAGCCCGACGGCGAACTCCGCGAGCCGCTCTGCGAGCTGCTGCCCGAGCTCGTCCTGGGCCGAGGCGAGCATGCGCACGGCGAGCAGCCCGGCGTTGCGCGCGCCGCCGATCGAGACGGTCGCGACGGGGACGCCCGCCGGCATCTGCACGATCGAGAGGAGGGAGTCCATCCCGTCGAGGGTCTTCAGCGGCACGGGCACGCCGATCACGGGCAGCGTCGTCACCGAGGCGAGCATCCCGGGGAGGTGGGCCGCGCCCCCGGCCCCTGCGATGATCACCTTCAGGCCACGCCCGCGGGCGGACTTGCCGTAGGCGATCATCTCCTCGGGCATCCGGTGGGCCGAGACGACGTCCGCCTCGAAGGGGACTCCGAACTCGGCGAGCGCGTCCGCGGCGGCCTCCATGACGGGCCAGTCCGAGTCGGAGCCCATGACGAGCCCGACGAGGGGCTGCTGGGGCGATGCCGGGGTGCTCATGCATTCTCCTGGGGGTCGGAGGGCGTCCCGTCCGCCCGCGTGCCGGGGGCACCGTCGCGGACGATGGCGGCGACGCGGGAGGCCCGTTCGCGCAGGGCGGCCGGATCGGATCCGGGTCCGCCGACGAGGTTGACGTGGCCGATCTTCCGGCCGGGCCGGACGGACTTGCCGTAGGCGTGGACCTTGGCGGCCGGGTCCGCGGCGAGCGCGGCCGGGAAGGCGCTGTAGAGGTCCTCGTTGGCCCCGCCGAGGTAGTTCTTCATGATGGCCCAGTCGCCGAGCACGTCCGTGGCCCCGAGCGGAAGGTCGAGGACGGCGCGCAGGTGCTGCTCGAACTGGCTCGTCACCGAGCCGTCCTGGGTCCAGTGGCCGGTGTTGTGCGGCCGCATGGCGAGCTCGTTGACGAGGAAGCCGGGGCCACGGCCGGGCGTCTCGAACAGCTCAGCGGCCATGACGCCGGTCACCCCGAGGCTCTCGGCCACCGTGAGCGCCGCCTGCTGGGCCGCGCGGGCGACGGCGGGGTCCAGCTCGGGCGCCGGGGCGATCACCTCGTCGCACACGCCGTTGACCTGGATCGTGTGCACGACGGGCCAGGCCCGGGACTCTCCGCTGGGGGTGCGGGCGACGAGGGCGGACAGCTCGCGGGAGAAGCCGACCATCTCCTCGGCCAGCAGCGGCGACATGGTGCCGAACCAGTCGTCGCACTCCTCGGCCTCGGCGGCGGAGCGGAGCACGCGCACGCCCTTGCCGTCGTACCCGCCGCGGGGCGTCTTGAGCACCACGGGCCAGCCGAGCTCGTCGCCGAACGCGACGAGCTCGCTGATGTGGTGCACGGCCCGCCAGCGCGGATTCGGCAGGCCGAGCGCGTCGATGGCCTCGCGCATGCGCAGCTTGTCCTGGGCATGGACGAGCGCCTCGGGGCCCGGCTGGACGTTGACGCCCTCTGCCATGAGCGCCAGGAGGTGCTCGGTGGGGACGTGCTCGTGGTCGAACGTCAGGACGTCGACCTCGCGGGCGAACGCCCGCAGGTCCTCGAGGCTGCGGTAGTCGCCGACGGGCGCGAACGGGACGGCGGGGACGGCGGAGACGTCCTCAGCCTCCGCGAGGACGCGCAGTTCGAGGCCGAGGGCGGTTGCTGCAGGGGCCATCATGCGCGCCAGCTGGCCGCCTCCGACCACTCCGATCACAGGAAAACTCACTCGCCCAGAGTACAGAATGCTGGCCCGGGGACGGCGGACGCGGGCCCGGGAGAGCGTGCTCACAGCGGGTATCCAGCCTCCGCGTCGGAGGGCGGCGGTAGAATGGCCTGTGCGCTCTCCCCGTCCCGGCCCCTCGGGCCGAGGCGGGACGCCGGATGCCTTGCGTCCTGAGGCGATGCGCCGTCCCGATGCCGTCCGTGGAGGATCATGATCTCGACAATCTCCGACCGCCTGCGTGGTCTCGTCTCGCTCTTCTGGCGCGAGGTCGCGAAGTTCGGCACGGTCGGCGGTGTGGCCTTCGTCATCGACAACGGCCTGACCTACCTGTTCATGCACACGATCATGTCCGACTCGGAGGCCAAGGCACGCTTCGTGGGCGCGACGGTGGCCACGATCTTCTCGTGGGTGGCCAACCGCTACTGGACCTTCCGGCACCGCAAGCAGGCCAACATTGCCCGCGAGTTCGTCATGTTCGCGGTCATCAACGGCCTCGGCATCGGCATCTCGACCGGATTCACGGCCATCGCCAAGTACTGGATGGACATCCAGGACAAGAACGTGCTGTTCCTCGCCGGCGTGGTCGGCATCGTGGTCGCCACGGTGGTGAGGTTCTTCGCCTACCGCTTCTGGGTCTTCAACCAGGAGCTCGACACCGAGCCCGGGTACGAGGGCGACCACGAGATCTTCGAGCACGAGCACGGGCACGGCCACGAGCACGGGCACCCCTCCGCGGCCGGTGCCGGCGAGCCGGGCCGGACGGCCGCGGGCCCCGGCGACCTGGGCGCTGCCGGGGACCGCTGAGGAAGGGCCGCTCAGGCCCCGGTGACCTTCTCGGTCTGGCGGATGCGCTCGAGGGCGCGTCCGTCCTCTGCTTCCTCGGTCTGCGCATGGACCAGCACCGCGGACCCGTCCGCGGCCCAGGCTCCGAGGAGCCGCGACAGCGAGGCCCGCAGGCCTTCCCGCGCCGGGACCAGGACGCGCGCGCCGGCGGCTGCCGGGGCGGCGAACCCGGAGGAGAGCTCCGCCTGCGAGAACGACTCGCTCCCTGACTCGTAGGCAGCATCGTCCTCGGCCGGCGCATCGAACGGCTCGTAGGAGTCGGCGAACTGGCGCACGGCGGCCGCGTAGTCGTAGGCGCCGGCCGGCAGCTGGCCCGGGTACCCCATCTCGAGCGCGCCGAGCGCGACGGCCACGAGCGCGCCGCCGGAGGGCGCGGCGTCGTCCGCCGCAAAGTCCGGGCCCACGAAGGTGACGTCGACCGGGATGCCCGGGTCGTCGACGACCACGGCGCCCACCTGCCACGCGGCGAGCGCGATCACGGCCGACTTCCAATGGGCCGGCAGGGCGATCCGCACCCGGGTGCCGATCTCGGCGTCGAGCTCCTCGGTCAGGAAGTTCGACGTCTTCGCGACCCAGTTCTCCAGCACGCGGCCGGAGAGTTCGATGCGCTCGCCGTCCGGCCCGTACCAGGTCAGGCGGGGGGAGGAGGCATGCTGGCCGCCGCGCAGCCGCTGCAGCAGGTGGGGGATCGTGGATGGCATGCGCCCATTGGACCACAGCGCCCTGCGCCTCGGCCGCGGAGGTGGGGCGGGCCCCGCGCGCCGCGCGTGTCGCACAGACGGGCCACGGAATCGTCTGGCTACAATCCGCCGCCACCGCTTGACTCAGACCGTCTTACACGCATGTAATTAGCACTGGACAGTAACTGCGCCGGCGGCACCGATGAACCGATCATCGCATGGCCGAGGGGGGACCGGCACCGGGATTCTTCCTGGCGCTGGTCTGAAGCGGCTCGCCGCGCAGAACGACCCGAGGAGGAGCACCGTGGGACAGGCGGAGCGTATCCAGTATGAGTCGGCCGTAGCTGCACAGGCATCGGCCAGGTACCGGTCGCGGGGGATTCCCGCGGATTGGTACGTCGATCCAGCAGACCCGGACGCGCAGGAGCGGTACGAGGCCCGCTCCGTGGAGACCCTCGAGGATGCCGCGACGGCGTTCCTCGCGGCCCATGAGGTGGAGGACCCCGACGACGACGTCGAGGACGAGCCGGCGGACGAGGCCATCGAGCGCGCGCTCGCCCTCCTCGCGAATCCCCGGGAGCACTCGCCCAAGGCCGTGCTCATCGACCTCGTCCAGCCGGGCGAGCCCGAGGAGGGCGAGCTCGCGTGGCAGGCCGAGGCGCTGTGCGCCCAGACCGACCCCGAGGCCTTCTTCCCGGAGAAGGGCGGCTCGACCCGCGATGCCAAGAAGGTCTGCGGATCCTGCACGGTGAGGGCCCAGTGCCTCGAGTACGCCCTCGCCAATGACGAGCGCTTCGGCATCTGGGGCGGCCTCTCCGAGCGCGAGCGCCGCCGGCTCCGGAAGCGGGCGGTCTGACCCTGGAGGCTCTACGCGTCACCGCTGTCGTCGTTGCGCACGACGGCGGCCCCTACCTTCCTGCGACCCTCGCCGGCCTCGCGGGCCAGACCCGCCCGGTCGACGCCGCGATCGGCATCGACACCGGGTCCCGCGACCACTCCGCTGAACTCCTGTACGAGGCCCTCGGCGCCGAGAACGTCACGGCCGTGCGCACTCCTGGAGGGTTCGGCGGCGCCGTGGCCCGCGGCCTGGGGGGCCTCGCCGCGGGGTCGCCGGCTGCCGCCGGGGCCGCCGCGGAGTGGCTCTGGCTGCTGCACGACGACGCGGCCCCGGCGCCGGACGCGCTCGCCGCGCTGCTCGCGGCAGTGGAGGCCGCCCCGAGCGTGGCCGTGGCCGGCTGCAAGCAGCTCGATGCGGACGCGCCCGGCTGCCTCGTCGACGTCGGCCTGTCCGTCAGCCGCTGGGGCGAGCGGCTGACCCTCATCGACGTGGACGAGCAGGACCAGGGCCAGTACGACGCGCGAAGCGACGTCTTCGCCGTGAACTCGGCCGGGATGCTCGTGCGCCGGGACGTCTGGGAGTCCCTGCGCGGCTTCGATCCGGCCCTGCCGGCCACCGGCGACGACGTCGACTTCTGCTGGCGCGCGCGCCTCGCCGGGCACCGCGTCGTCGTGGTCCCCGGGGCCCGCATGATGCATTCCGCCCGGCCGGGCGCCGCCGGCACGCCCTTCGCGGCCCGCCGGGCCGAGGTCTACTCCCGGCTCAAGCACGCACCGCTGTGGCAGCTGCCCCTCCACGCCGCGGGCGCGCTCTTGGGCGGCCTCTGGCAGTTCCTGCTGGCCATCGTCCTCAAGGAGCCCGGTCTGGGCGCCGCGAGACTCGGCGCCACCCTCGCGGCCCTGGGCATGCCTGCCAGGCTGGCCCGCGGGCGACGGGCCGCGCGCAGGAGCCGCACCGTCTCGCGCTCCGTGCTCCGCCCGCTCATCAGCCCGCGCCGCGACATCTGGGCCCACCGCCGCGCACTGCTCGAATCCGCGGCCGCCGAGCCGGAGAGCGTGGTGGGCGACGGCTCGGGGATGGCAGAGGGCTCCAGCGAGCCGACCGGCGACTCCCAGGACGACTTCGCGGCCTTGGCGGTCGCCTCCCGCGGCTGGGTCGGGACCGGCGCCCTCGTGGTCGCCGCGGGCGCCCTGCTGGCCGCGTTCGCGGCGTTCGCCCCGCTGCTCGGAGCCGAAGCCGCCGTCGGCGGCGCGCTCGTGCCGGTCTCCACGACCCTCTCCGCCGTCTTCGCCCACGCCACGAGCTGGTGGGCCGGGATCGGCCCGGGCCAGGCGGGGCACGGCGACCCCTTCGACCTCGTGCTCTGGATCCTCGGACTCCTCGCCGCCGGCGATCCGAACCGCGGCGTCACCGCCGCCCTCGTGGCGGCCGCCCCCGTCGCCGGCCTCGGCGCGTGGGCCCTCGCCGCCAACCTCACCGCCCACCGCGCGCCCCGTTGGCTCGCCGCCCTCGTGTGGGCCGCCGCGCCCTCCCTCCTGACCGCGCTCGCGCAGGGCCGGCTCGGCGCCGCCGTGGCCCACGCCGCCCTGCCGTGGGCCGTCCTCGGCATGGTCCGCGCGGTCGGCGGAGCCCGGATCCGGGGCACGGTCGGGCCCCGCCACGAGCCGCGCAACGGCACCGGCGGCGTTCCGTCCTGGACCGCGGCAGCCGCCGGCGGCCTCGCGCTCGCCGCGGCGACAGCCGGTGCGCCCTCGCTCGTCCCACTGGCCGCCGCGGTAGTCCTGCTCGCTTCCCTCGCGCTGCGCGGGCGCGCGAGAAGCCTGTGGATCGTGCTCGTGCCCACCGCCGCGCTCTTCGCCCCGCTGTGGGTGTCCGCGCCGTCGAACCTGCGTGCGTGGATCGCCGACCCCGGCGTCCCGCTCGCCGGGGCCCCCGCAGCACCGTGGCAGCTCGTCCTCGGGCAGCCCGTGGCGTTCGACGCCGGGGCCGCGCTCACCGGCGTGCCCGCGCTCCCCGCGGGCGTGCCGTGGTCCCTCCTCGGGGCGCTGCTCGTCGGTGCGCCGGTGCTGGCCGCAGCCGTGGCCGGAGCAGTCCTCCTCACCGGGCGCCGGGGCGTCGCTGCCCGACTGCTGTTTGCGGTGGGCGTCCTCGGGCTGGCCTATGCGTGGGCGGTGTCCCGCACCCCCACCGCGGTCGCCGGGGACTCGCTCGCGGCACCCTTCGCCGGACCGAGCCTCGGGGCCGCATCGATGGCGTTCATCACCGTCGGCGTCCTCGCCCTGGACCGCCTCCTCGAGCGCCGCAGGAGCGCCGCCCTCCGGCCGCAGCCCGAGGGCTCCACGGCGTCGAGCGCGCCGCGCCGGGCCGTCGCGGCCGCGATCGTGCTCGCCTACGTGCTCGTCGCCGTCGGCCCCGCCGGGGCCCTGGCCCAATGGGCCGCCACCGCGCTGGGGCACGCCCCCTCGTCCGGGGGACTCGGTGCCGAGGCGCTCGTCGGCCCCGGACTGTCCCGGGTCCTTCCCGCGACCGCCGCCGATCTGGGACAGGGGACGCAGCAGACCCGCACACTCGTCCTCCACGGCACCGACGCCGGCGGCTTCACGGCGAACCTCATGCGCGGAGCCGGCACCACTCTGGATTCGCTCTCAGCGGTCGCCGCGTCCAGCCGCGTCCAGGGCGCGTGGGGCTCGGAGCGCATCGCCGACGACGATGCCGCGCTCACCGCACTCCGCCACGCGGTCGCCACGGTGGGCGGCGGCGCAGCCGTGGACCCGCGCAGCGACCTCGAGCAGCTCGGGATCGGCTTCGTGGTGCTCGCGGACGACGGGGCCACGGATGAGGTCACGGCGGGCCGCATCGATGCCGTGCCCTTCCTCGTCGCCGTGGGCCGCACGGACGCCGGCTGGCTCTGGCGCGTCACCCCGCGCACGGCGGGCAACGACGGCGCCTTTGCCATCGACCAGCGCGCGCGCATCGTTGCCGCGTCCGGGGCCACCCTCGCGGTAGTCCCCTCCGGCCCCGAGACGGTCTCCGCCGACATCCCGGCCGGACCCCAGGGACGCAAGCTCGTGCTCGCCGAGCGCAGCGACCCGCACTGGTCGGCCTCGCTCGACGGCACCCCGCTGGCGGCCTCGGCCCAGGGCTGGGCCCAGGCGTTCGACCTTCCGGCCCGGGGCGGCCATCTCGACCTCGCCTACCGGGATCCCGCCGCATGGCCGCTGGGGGCCGCCGCCGTCGCCGCCTTCGCGCTGACGCTTCTACTGGCCATCCCGGCCCGGGTCCGGCGCACGGGCCGCCGCGGCGCCGGGTCCGCCCTCCTCGTCCGCGAGTCGCTCGGACGCCATCCGCAGCGTGCGGCAGGGCGCCCTGCCGCTGGCCGCCGCCGCGGCGAGGACGGCGCCGCCGCCCCTGCCCCCGTCCACGACGGCGAGGACGCGCCGCTCGACGACGGACCGGACGACTGGCCGATCGACGAACCGGAGGCGCAGCCCACGGAGGCGGCCCGCGCCGAGGACCGCGAACCTGCGAGCAGTGAGGAAGCAGCGCATGACGACGCCCGCCTCTGACCGGACCCCGACGACCCGGCCGGGCCGCCGGATGCGCGCCGTGGGGGCCGCCGTCGCCGGCACCATCCTCGCCGGCCTTGCCGGCGGGCTCACGGTCGCGGCGTCCGCCGTGCCCGCTCCCGCATCCCTCAACGCGGGGAACGCGCCCTCGGTCGACGTGCCCACGGCAGACGCGGTGCGCGCCTGCCCGGGACCCGCCCGGCTGCTGTCCGGCACCCCGGTGCAGGGAGACCCCCAGTTCAGTCCGGCAAGCCGGACCGCCCGGACCCAGGTGAGCGGCATCGTCCTGTCCGACACGCAGGGCACGCTCCCGGACACTGCGCTGGGGCCGCAGGGCGGTCCGGCGCTGAAGTCCATCCCGGGCCAGAAGGTGCCCGCGGGAACCGTGGCACAGCCGCGCGCTGCGGCGATCGCGGGGCAGGGTGTGGATGCGCTGACCCTGCTCACGGCCAAGCCCCTCGCCGGCACCCCCGCCTCGACGGGAGCCCTCACCCGGTTCGACGCAGGGGACGGCGACCTGCGCGGCCTCGCCACCGCCACCTGCACCGCCCCGACGAACGACCAATGGCTCCTCGGGGCGGAGACGACCGTGGGGCGGACCTCCATCCTGACTCTCGCCAATCCCAGCTCGAGCCCGGCCACGGTGGACCTCGAATTCTTCGGGGACAAGCCGCTGACCCAGGCACCGCCCTCGAGCCGGGGCCTCCAGGTCAAGCCCGGCAGCTCCGCCTCGTACGTGCTGAGCGGCTACATGCCGGGCCAGGCCAACGTCTCGGTGCACGTGCGCAGCACCGGCGCCCCCGTCGCCGCGTCCATCCAGCAGTCCACGCTGCGCGGCCTCACCCCCGGCGGCGTCGAGCTCATCACGCCCGCCGCGGCGCCGGCACCGCGGCAGACGGTGACGGGCATCGAACTGCAGGACCCGGCCCGGTCGAAGGACCTCACAGCGAGGAGCGGGTACGAGGACGCCGGTGCCGCCGTGCAGATCACCGTCCCCGGCGCCGCGGACGCCGTCGTGCAGCTCCGCGTATACGGCCGCAACGGTGCCGTGCAGCTGCCCGGCGGCGGAGTCGTGACGGCCAAGGCGGGAACCGTCACGGAGGTCCCCCTCGCGGGGCTCCCCGCCGGGACCTACAGCGTGTCCGCGACCGCGGACGTCTCCTTCACGGCCTCTGCGCGCGTGCCGCGCGGCCTCTCGGCCGACGAGCCCCTCGACACGGCCGTGGCCTCGGCGTCCCAGCGGATCGGCGACAGCCACGTCGTCGCGGTCGGGCAGGGCAGCGGGTCCCGGCAGATCGTGTTCGGCGTCCCGGACGGGCGCGCCCAGATCCGGGCTGTCCCCGTCACCGAGGACGGGGCGTTCCACAGCGCCGTCTCGCTCGACGTCGCCGGTGGGACGACCGCGGTCCTCGACGCGCCCGACAAGGTGGACGGCTCGGCGCTCACCGGATACGTGCTCTCGGCCTCGGGCGACCCGGCCTACGGCTCGCTCCTCTTCAAGGGCGACGGCAACGCCATCTCGGCGGCCACGATCGTTCCCGCGGCCGCGGGGGCGCGCTCGCTGCCCGTGAC
The DNA here is from genome assembly GCF_054063535.1 of Sinomonas sp. RB5. Classification (NCBI taxonomy): domain Bacteria; kingdom Bacillati; phylum Actinomycetota; class Actinomycetes; order Micrococcales; family Micrococcaceae; genus Sinomonas; species Sinomonas sp. RB5. The sequence continues at coordinate 64,095 of NZ_JBSSGJ010000012.1, read as the reverse complement.
CGTCGGCTACTAGGGAACCGGGGCCCGGGCCCTCAGTAGCCGCGGTAGTAGGGGTCGAGGGTCTCGGGGGCGACGCCGAGCATGAGGGCGGTGTACTCCACCACGATGTCGTGCACGAGGTCCTGCAGCTCTGCCGGGGAGGAGGCGCCGGTCTCCACGACGCGGCGGTAGACCGTGATGCGGGGTGCGCGGCCCGGCGCGCCGGGGGTGTACTGCCCCTGCGGGGGGCGGCCCCCGTCCCGGAGCAGCTGCTCGAGCCCGGGCGGGATCTCCTCGACGGCATACTCGACGCCGTCCAGCTTCGAGGAGTTGAGTTCCTGGAGGCGGTCCGCGGCATCGAAGACCCAGTCCTCGAAGCGCTCCGCGCGGGTTCGGCTCGCAGGGAGCACGGACGGCAGGATCTCGCCGCGCAGGCCGCGCCCATGGCGGTTCCTCCGACGCTGGCGGAAGCCGCGCCGTCGTTCCGCCGAGGGCTCTCCCTCCGGCGGCACTGGCCGGATGCTGAGGGTGGGCCCGCCCGGGTCCGACGGGCCCCCGGAGAACGAACGATCCTGCATACATCGACTCTAGTCGCCCCGTTCGCGCCATGGCGAGTCGTCGGCGGCCACGCGGCGCGGGGCCCGGCATGCGGGGTCAATCCCCGGGTCGCGGCGGTCCCGGGAGTAGGGTTCTGTGCCGTGGGTCCACTACGCCATTGTTCTCGATCTGCCTGCCGCCAGGCGGCGGTGGCAACGCTCACGTACGTGTACGCCGATTCCACCGCGGTCCTCGGCCCGCTCGCCACCTTCGCCGAGCCGCACAGCTACGACCTCTGCGCGACCCACGCCGAACGGCTCACCGTTCCCCGGGGATGGGACGTGCTCCGTCTGGCCCTGCCGGCCGCGCCGCCCCGCAGCCCCGATGACATCCTCGCCCTCGCCGACGCGGTCCGGGAGGGGGAGGCCCCAGGCGACGACGGGAACGATTCCTCCTCCGGCCGGGCGGGCGCACACCGGGCGGACTCCGAGCACGCCGGGGACCGGGGAGCCGGGGACCGGCCGTCCCGCGCGCCCCTCGACGTCCCGCCGGGGGCGGACATCCCGCGGCGGCACCTGAGGCTCCTGCGCGAGCCGTACTGACGCGAGCCGCACCGCCGCGGGCCCTACTGACGTGCGCCGCACCGCCGCGGTCCGCCGCAGTCACGCTGCCGGACTCGGTAGGCTAGAGGGCATGCCGAAACTCAGCCCCTCGCTGCTGGACATCCTCCGGTGCCCCGTGACGGGTTCCGCACTCGTCCAGGACGGCGACAGCCTCGTGGCCGCCGCGCCGGGCCCCGACGGGACGACGCCGCGCTACGCGATCGAGGACGGCATCCCCGTCCTCCTCGCGCCCACCACCACCTCCGCGAACCAGGAGCACGCATGACCCCCGACTTCAAGGTGAAGGACCTGTCCCTCCACGAGGCAGGACGCCACCAGATCCGCCTCGCCGAGCACGAGATGCCCGGCCTGATGGCGCTGCGGGAGGAGTTCGGCGAGTCGCAGCCGCTCAAGGGGGCGCGCATCGCCGGGTCGCTGCACATGACGGTCCAGACCGCCGTCCTCATCGAGACCCTCGTGGCGCTGGGCGCCGAGGTCCGCTGGGCCTCCTGCAACATCTTCTCGACCCAGGACGAGGCGGCGGCCGCCGTCGTCGTCGGCCCCGGGACCCCGGAGGACCCGCAGGGCGTGTCGGTGTTCGCCTGGAAGGGCGAGTCGCTCGAGGAGTACTGGTGGACCGCAGAGCAGATCCTCACCTGGCCCGGCGCGGACGCGAACCCCGAACTCGGCCCGAACCTGATCCTCGACGACGGCGGTGACGCGACGCTGCTCGTCCACAAGGGCGTCGAGTTCGAGGCAGCCGGGGCAGTGCCCGAGGCGACGGAGGAGGACCCCGAGGAGTACCGCATCATCCTCGAGGTGCTGCGCGCCGGTCAGGCCCGCGACCCCCAGAAGTGGACCCGGATCGCGGCCGGCATCAAGGGCGTGAGCGAGGAGACCACCACCGGCGTCCACCGGCTCTACCAGCTGGCCGAGCAGGGTGCCCTGCTCTTCCCTGCGATCAACGTCAACGACGCGGTGACGAAGAGCAAGTTCGACAACCGGTACGGCATCCGGCACTCCCTCCCCGACGGCCTCAACCGCGCTACCGACGTGCTGATCGGCGGCAAGGTCGCCGTGGTCTGCGGGTACGGCGACGTGGGCAAGGGGGCCGCGGAGGCCCTCCGCGGCCAGGGCGCGCGCGTGATCGTGACCGAGATCGACCCGATCTGCGCGCTGCAGGCGGCGATGGACGGCTACCAGGTGGCCAGGCTCGAGTCGGTCCTGGACCAGGGAGACATCTTCATCACGACCACCGGCGGCAAGGACATCATCCTCGCCGAGCACATGGAGGCGATGAAGGACAAGGCCATCGTGGGCAACGTGGGCCACTTCGACAACGAGATCGACATGGCCGGCCTCGCCCGGATCCCGGGGATCCGCAAGGTCGAGATCAAGCCGCAGGTGCACGAGTGGGTGTTCCCCGCCTCGAGCGGCCTCAACGGCGCCACGGCGGAACACTCGGTGATCGTGCTCTCCGAGGGGCGCCTGCTCAACCTCGGCAATGCCACGGGCCACCCATCCTTCGTGATGAGCAACTCGTTCGCCAACCAGACGATCGCCCAGATCGAGCTCTGGACGAAGCGCGATCAGGGCGACGGCCAGCGTGAGTACGAGAACCGGGTCTACGTCCTGCCCAAGGTCCTCGATGAGAAGGTCGCGCGGCTCCACCTCGCGGCGCTGGGTGTCGAGCTCACCGAGCTGACCAAGGAGCAGGCCGAATACCTCGGCCTCGATGTCGCCGGCCCGTACAAGGCGGACCACTACCGCTACTGACGCCCCGCGCGCCGGTGCCCGTCCCGGGCTGTGCCGGCCGCCCCGATCGTGTCCCGACCGTAGCCGGGGTGTGACCGGGGCGGCCGTCTGCTGCCGGTAGGCTTGGCCGAGGGGATGTACGGCAGAAAGTGGGGGACCCCAACCATGTCTGAGCGGAAGCGGCTTGCCAGGGGCGCGAAGATCGCGATTCTGGCGGCCGTCCTCGTGTTGGCGGGGATCGGCGGTGTCTTCGCCGCGGTCGGCCCGCTCCAGGCGGCTCCCATCACGTCCGAGCAGGCCTCGCCCGTGCGGAGCCAGCCCGGCTCCGCCTTCCCGGTGGTGAAGCAGGCGACGGCTGCGACGGTGCCCGCGCAGGGCGCCAAGGAGGTCAACCCCGCGGCGCCCGTGACGGTGACCGTGGCCAACGGCACCCTGGACAACGTCAGCCTCCGCTCTGCCTCCGGAGACGACGTCGACGGCGCCCTGAGCTCCTCGCGGGCAGGCTGGACCTCGAAGGGCCAGCTCGCCTTCGACACCACCTACACGCTCAGCTACACCACGATCGACGCCGCGGGGCGCACCGAGTCGGCGACGACGACGTTCGCCACCGTTGCCACCAAGAACGAGGCCGACGCCGCGATGTACCCCCTCGACGGGATGAGCGTCGGGGTCGCCCAGCCGATCCAGCTGACCTTCAGCGAGCCGGTGAAGAACAAGAAGGCCGTCGAGAAGGCCATCACGATCACCTCGACCTCCGGCCAGCCCGGCGCCTTCCACTGGTACAGCGACACCATGGTCCGCTACCGCCCCGAGACGTTCTGGGCGGCCCACAGCACCATCACCATCAAGATGGACCTCTTCGGCGTGGACCTCGGCAACGGCCAGATCGGCAACTTCTCCAAGACGAACACGGTCCACATCGGCGACAAGCGCACGGCCGTCGCCGATGCGACGGCCCACACGTTCACGGCCTACATCAACGACAAGCCCGTGCACACGTGGCCGGCCACGCTCGGCGACACCCGCTTCCCGTCCGCCCGCGGCTACCTCGTGCTCATGGAGAAGCAGCGCAAGGCGCACTTCGTTGCCGCCTCGATCGGGCTCAAGCCCGGCGACCCGGCCAACTACGGCGAGCTCGATGTCGAGTACGCGACGCGGCTGACCCCGAGCGGTGAGTTCATCCACCAGGCGACCGACACCGCCCTGCCGTACCTCGGCCAGATCAATGTCTCGCACGGGTGCATCGGCCTGGGCCCCGACGGCGCCTCCTGGGTCTTCAACAACATGACCACGGGTGATGTCGTGCAGATCATCAACACCCAGGGCGACTACGCGAACTTCGACGACGGCTTCGGGGACTGGAACATCCCCTGGGCCCAGTACGCGAACAGCTGAGACGCCCCGCGGCGATAACGCTTCGGCCACACGTGGGTGCCGCTACGGGGGAGCGGCCGCACACACCGGTACGGTGGAGTGAGAACCATGCAGACTCCAGGCCCGCGGGCCTCTACTGGACGGTGACAGTGTTGACCGACAAGAGTTCCGGATCCGAGCCGGGGGCCGACTTCGACGAGTCCGGCGACAGCGACGAGCCGGCCTTCGGCTGGATGAGGCCCGCCGGCGCGGGGCGCCGCACATCAGAGCCAGCCACCGGGCAGCACGCTGCCGCACCGGAGGCCAGCCCCGCCGCCAGCGAGCCCCAGGCCGCTGCGGCGGCGGGACCCGAGGCTGCCCCTGCTGCGTCCGGAGCGACCCAGGCGGACACCGTCGCGGTCCCCGCGCAGAGCCGCGCAGAAGCGAAGCGGTCCCGCGAGCGGGCCTCCGGCGACGAGGCCTCCCGTGACGCGCCCTCCCGCGACCGCGGGGCCAGCGGCGAGGGCACCGGCGCGCGCGGGGCCTCCGTGCACCGCGAGCCGTCCCCGACGAGCGCGATCAACGTGCGCCCACCCGAGGACGAGGTCCAGCGGCGGCGGAACGAGCGGGATGCGGCCGCGCGGTCCAGGCCCGTCGGCCGGCGCATCGTGCAGGTGCTCATGGCGATCTTCCTCCCCTTCCTGCTGCTCATCGCAGCGGTGCGCGTCGTGGCCACGCCCCTGTTCCTGTGGATCGAGTACTACCGTCCCGGGTTCCCGGGTGACGGCTACGGCTTCACGACGGATGACCGGCTCACCTACGGCTCCTACGCGGTCGACTACCTCGCGAACCTCGCGGGCCCCCGGTACCTCGGCGACCTCGTGCTGCCCTCGGGCGACCACCTCTTCACCGCCGGTGAGGTGAGCCATATGGCGGACGTCAAGACCGTGGTCCTCTCCGCCTACGGCGCCGGGATCGTGCTGCTGCTGTTCTTCGTCTTCGCCGCCATCGGGCTCCGGAAGACGAAGGGCGCGTTCGGGCGCGGACTCTTCGCGGGCTCGTTCGTGACCATGGCGATCATCATCGCCCTCGCCGTGCTCGCGGCGCTCGGGTGGGAGACGTTCTTCACCGACTTCCACCGGATCTTCTTCGCCAACGGCACCTGGACCTTCAGGCTCGAGGACTCGCTCATCCGGCTCTTCCCCGGCCAGTTCTGGGTGGACTCTGCGCTCGTCGTCGGCGTCCTGGTGCTGCTCGCGGCGAGCCTGCTGCTGATCTTCTGCTGGCCGACGCCCAAGCGGCGGGCGGCCCGCGGTGCGGCGGGGGAGCCGGAGGCCGGGCAGGCCTCCGGCGCCCACACCGACACCCACACCGACGCGGACGCCGAGGTTCAGGCGGAGTAGAGGTCCTCGAGCTCCTGCGGGAACGACTCGACGAGGCGCTGCCGCCGGAGCTTGAGGGACGGGGTCAGGTCTCCGTCCTCGAGCGTGAGCTCCCTCGGCAGGACCACGAAGCGGCGGATCGACTCCGCGCGGGACACGGCCGCGTTCGCCGCGTCGACCGCCTGCTGGAGCTCCGCCAGGACCTCCGGATCGGCCGCCGCTTCGGCGATGCTCAGCGTGCGCCCCCGGCGGCGTGCCCAGGAACCCAGCTGGTCGCCGTCGAGCGCCAGGAGGGCGGCCACGAAGGGGCGGCCTTCGCCCACCACGACCGCGTGGGCGACGAGCTCGGACTCGCGCAGCGCCTCCTCGAGCGGGCCGGGGGCCACGTTCTTCCCGCCGGCCGTCACGAGCACGTCCTTGAGCCGTCCGGTGATGGTGAGGAAGCCCTCGGCATCGAGGGAGCCGAGGTCGCCGGTGGCGAAGAACCCGTCCTCCCGGAAGGCCGACGCCGCGCCCTCGCCGCCGGGGGCAGCGGCACCGCCCCCGCGGTAGCCGCGGATGACGCCGATGCCCTTCACGAGCACCTCGCCGGTGGGGTCGATGCGCACGGTGGTGCCGGGGACGGGGCGCCCCACGGTGCCGATCCGCGTCGCCTGCGGCGTGTTCACGGTGCAGGGCGCGGTCGTCTCGGTGAGGCCGTAGCCCTCGAGGACCGTCAGGCCCGCGCCGCGGAAGAAGTGCGCGAGGGCCGGGCTCAGGGCGCTCCCGCCGGAGACGATCGTGGAGACCCTGCCCCCGAAGGCGGCTCGGAGCCGGCCGTAGACGAGCCGGTCGAACACGGCGTGCCGCAGCCGCAGGCGCCGCCCGGGGCCCTCGCCGCGCCCGGCGGCCTCCTCGTCGAGCGCGCGGGAGAACTCGCGCGCCGTCGCCGCGGCGCGCTCGAACACGGAGCCCCGTACTCCCTCGGCGCGTTCCTCGGCGGCGGCATAGACCTTCTCGAACACGCGAGGCACGGCGAGGAGGAACGTGGGCCGGAACGTCGCGAGGTCGTCGAGCAGGGTCGACTGGCGCGAGTGCCCCACCACGACGCCGGCCGCCACGCAGGTGATCTGGACGGCGCGGGCCAGGACATGGGCCAGCGGCAGGAACATGAGCGTCCGCGCTCCCGGGCCGACGACCTCGGGCAGGTGGGCCTGGAGGTTGACCGCGAGCAGGGCGAGGTTGCGGTGGGTGATCTCGCAGCCCTTCGGGCGCCCCGTCGTGCCGGACGTGTACACGAGGGTCGCGAGCGAGTCGAGGTCCGCGGCGGTGCGGTGGCGCTCGAGCTCCTGAGCCGGGACACCCAGCCCCGGGCCGGCCAGGCTCGTGAGGTTCGAGCCGCCGCCGCCGTCCTCGGTCATGAGCGTGATGGGCAGCCACGCGTTGCCGAGCTCGGGGGAGGAGCTGATGGCCTCCTGGACGGCCAGGGCGAGGTGGCTGTTCTCGACGAACACGCGGCGTACGCCCGAGTCGGCGAGGATGTAGGCGATCTGCGAGGGCGAAGACGTCTCGTAGACCGGCACGGGCACGCCGCCGGCGTACCAGATGGCGAAGTCGACGAGCGCCCAGCCGTAGCTCGACGCCGAGACGACGGCCACGCGGTCCCCGACGTCCAGCCCACTGGCGATCAGGCCCCGGGCGAGGGCGACCACGTCCGCATGGAACTCCGCGGCGCTGACCGGCTCCCAGCCGGCCTCGGTGCGCCGCGAGAACAGCTCGGCGCCCGGGGTGGCCGCCACCCGGTCCTCGAGGAGCGAGGTGACGTTCGCCTCGGGCGGCAGGCTCGCCAGCAGCGGCGTCGACGCCTCCGCCCGCGCCTCGTGCGCTCCTGCTCCGGCTTCCGCTCCGCCTGCCACGTGCCCGTCCTCTCCGCGCTCGCGCTCGTCTCCTGGTGCCCCCCGTGCCGCGCTCAATGCCTACGCCCATCCTGCCATCCCGGGGCGGCTCCAGGCCGGGGCGACGCGGGCCGCGCCGCTACGTCCAGCTCGGCATCCACAGCCGCAGCCGCCACTCGATGTAGGGGATGGGCTCGGCCGTCCAGAGGGGCATGAGGTAGGCCGACACGGCGAGGGCGGCGAGGACGAACACGCCGACCGCGAGGAACCCGGCCTGCCGCCGCGCGGGGGGGTCCGTGGGACGGCCGAGCACGAGCCCGAGGGCCATGGCCAGGGCCAGGACGAGGAACGGCTCGAACGAGACCGCGTAGAAGGCGAACATGGTCCGGTCCGGGTACATGAACCACGGCAGGTACCCGGCGGCGACGCCGGCGAGGATCGCGCCGGCGCGCCAGTCGCGCCGGCCCGCCCAGAGCAGCACGAGGACGCCGAGCGCCACCGTCCCGCCCCACCAGATCAGCGGGTTGCCCACGGACAGCACGGCCGAGGAGCAGTGGCTGGCCCCGCACGTGCCCGCAGGCTCCGTGTAGTAGAAGGACACCGGCCGGCCCTGCAGGAGCCAGCTCCACGGGCTCGATGCGTACGGGTGCGGCGTGGACAGGCCTGTGTGGAAGGCGTACGCCTCCTGGTGGTAGTGCCACAGCGAGCGCAGCGGGGCCGGCACCCACCCCCAGGCCGGGTCCGGGTTCGCCTCGGCCCAGTGCCGGTAGAAGCCGTTGTCCGAGAGGAACCAGCCCGTCCACGAGGCGAGGTAGACGCCCGCAGCGGTGACGAGGATGCTCGCCGCCGCGAGCGGGGCGTCGCGCAGGGCGGCGCCGGGCAGCCAGGCTCTGATGCCGGCCTCGCGGCGCGCGGACGCGTCCCACAGGACGGTCATGATGCCGAAGACCGCGATGAACGCGAGGGCGGACCACTTCACGCCCACGGCGAGGCCGAGGCAGACCCCTGCGGCGATCCGCCACCACCGTACGCCGAGCCACGGGCCCGTCACGAGCGCCGTCGGCCGTATCCGCCCGTCCGGCCCGGCGAGGGCACCGAGGCGCGCGGCGAGGCGCCGCCTGCCGTCGTCCCGGTCGAGGAGGAGGGCGCAGAACGCGGCGAGGAGCCAGAAGGAGAGGAAGATGTCCAGGATCCCGGTGCGGGAGAGGACCAGATGGTGGCCGTCGATCGCGAGCAGCAGGCCCGCCGCCGCGGCGAGCGTGTGCGAGCGGAACAGCCGGCGGGCCGCCCACGCCGTCATCATCACGGACAGCGTCCCCACGAGCGCCGCGGAGAAGCGCCAGCCGAAGGAGCTGCCCGGGCCGAAGAGCGCCATCCCGGCCGCGATCATCCACTTGCCCACGGGCGGGTGCACCACGTACTCGGGGGAGGAGAGCAGTCCGGACATGTCGCCGTTGACGAAGAGGTCGTTGGCGTTCTGGGTCCAGCTCCGCTCCACGCCCGCGACGAGGTACGAGTACGCGTCCTTGACGTAGTAGGTCTCGTCGAAGATCAGGGAGTGCGGCCGGTCGAGCTGCCAGAAGCGCAGGAGCCCGGCGACCAGGCCCACGGCCACGGGCACGAGCCAGGCGAGCCGACGGTCCCACACCCCGGCCGCGGTCCAGGAGCCCACGAGGCGCTCCCGCAGGGCCGCGGCCGGACCGCGCGAGGCGTCCTGCGCGGGATCGACAGTCCGGGGGCGCGGGGAGTTCCAGCTGCGCACGGGCGGGCGGGTGGGGGTCTGGGTGGCCATCCCGGCCCATGCTACCGGGGCGGAGGGGCCCGGGGCGGGCTCGCTGCGCTGGCGTAGGCTGGGCGCGTGCAGCCTCGCGAGACCCCCCAGGAATCCAGCAGCCTCCCGGACGCGGAACCAGGGGAGGATCTGGCGGACGACGGCGGCGCCCACCCCGTGCGGCCGGCCGGCGGGGCCGTGGTGCTCGCCGCCACGCCGATCGGCAATCTGGGCGACGCGAGCCGGCGGCTCGTGGAGCTGCTCGGCGAGGCCGACGTCATCGCCGCCGAGGACACGCGGCGCCTCCAGCGGCTCGTGCGCGGGCTCGGCGTGCACCCGAGGGGCCGCGTGGTGAGCTACCACGAGCACAACGAGGCCGCCAAGACGCCCGAGCTGCTCGACGCCGTGGCAGCCGGCGGCACGGTACTCCTGGTCACCGATGCCGGCATGCCCGCCGTGTCCGATCCCGGCTACCGGCTCGTCGAGGCCGCCGTTGCCCAGGGCCTCACCGTCACTGCAGTCCCCGGTCCTTCGGCGGTGCTCACGGCACTGGCCCTGTCCGGGCTGCCCACGGACCGCTTCTGCTTCGAGGGCTTCCTGCCGCGCAAGGCCGGCGAGCGGGCGTCCCGGCTCGCCGAGCTGCGCGCCGAGGCCCGCACCATGGTCTTCTTCGAGGCGCCCCACCGGCTCGCCCCGATGCTGCGTGCGCTCGCCGAGGCGTTCGGCGCCGAGCGCCGCATCGCGGTCTGCCGCGAGCTCACCAAGACCTACGAGGAGGTCCTGCGGGGCACCGCGGGCGAGCTCTCCGCCTGGGCGGAGGAGGGCGAGGTCCGCGGGGAGATCGCGGTGGTGGCCGAGGGCGCGCCCCCCGCCGCCCCCGCCCGCCCCGAGGACCTCGTGGGCGCCGTGCAGGCGCTCGTGGCCAGCGGGGCACGGCTCAAGGACGCCGTAGCGGTCGTCGCGGGGGAAGCAGGGGCGAGCAAGCGGGAGCTCTACGCCGCCGTCGTGGCCGCCAAGTAGGAGCCACACCAAAAACCGCGGAATTCCGCGGAAGTCGATTGTGCATCTGCACAGGTGAAGTCCGTCACCATCGTCCTCGGATGCATGGACACCTGCGGGCACGGAGGCCTAGCGTGGAAGGAGTCCACCCACGCCCGATGTCGAGCGTGCCCACGAAGGAGTCGACGTGCCCGAGAACACCGCTGTCACCCCCGAGCGCGAGCAGGAACTGCTCGCGAAAGTCCCCACCGGCCTGCTGGTCAACGGCGAGTGGCGCGACGCCGCCGGCGGGAAGAAGTTCGCGGTCGAGGATCCCGCGACGGGCAGGACCCTGCTGGAGATCGCGGACGGCACGAGCGAGGACGCGGTCGCGGCCCTCGACGCCGCCGACGCCGTCCAGGCGTCCTGGGCCCGCACGGCGCCGCGGGAGCGCGCCGAGATCCTGCGCCGCGCGTTCGAGCTCGTGACCGAGCGCGCCGAGGACTTCGCCCTCCTCATGACGCTCGAGATGGGCAAGCCGCTCGCGGAGTCCCGCGGCGAGGTCACCTACGGCGCCGAGTTCCTGCGCTGGTTCTCCGAGGAGGCCGTGCGCGACTACGGCCGCTACCTCACCAGCCCCGAGGGCAAGAACAAGATCCTGGTCCAGCGCAAGCCGGTGGGCCCGTGCCTGCTCATCACCCCCTGGAACTTCCCGCTGGCGATGGCGACCCGCAAGATCGCCCCCGCGGTCGCCGCGGGCTGCACGATGGTGGTCAAGCCGGCGAAGTTCACCCCGCTCACCACGCAGCTGTTCGCTGCGGTCATGCAGGAGGCCGGCCTGCCGGCCGGCGTGCTCAACGTCGTCTCCTCCTCCTCCGCCTCGAGCATCTCCGGCCCGCTCATGAAGGACTCGCGCCTGCGGAAGGTCTCCTTCACGGGCTCGACGCCGGTGGGCCGCCGCCTGCTCGCGGATGCCTCCGAGAACGTGCTGCGCACCTCCATGGAGCTCGGCGGCAACGCGCCGTTCATCGTCTTCGAGGACGCCGACCTGGACAAGGCCGTGGCGGGTGCCATGGCCGCCAAGATGCGGAACATGGGCGAGGCCTGCACGGCCGCGAACCGCTTCCTGGTGCAGGAGTCCGTGGCCGAGGAGTTCACGGCCAAGTTCGCCGCGGCGATGGCCGAGCTCACCCCGGGCCGCGGGACCGAGCCGTCCACGACCGTGGGCCCCCTCATCGACGGCGGTGCCCGCAAGGACGTCCACGCCCTCGTGACCGAGGCGGTCGAGTCCGGCGCGCGGGTCGCCACCGGCGGCGCACCGCTCGAGGGCGACGGCTACTTCTACGCCCCGACCGTCCTCGCCGACGTCCCGAACGACGCCGAGATCCTCCGCAACGAGATCTTCGGCCCGGTTGCCCCGGTCACGACGTTCAAGACCGAGGAGGACGCGATCCGCCTCGCCAACGCGACCGAGTACGGCCTGGCCTCCTACCTGTTCACCCAGGACTACGCGCGCATGTTCCGGGTGGCCGAGCAGATCGAGTACGGCATGGTCGGCTTCAACGCCGGCGTCATCTCCAACGCGGCCGCGCCCTTCGGCGGCGTGAAGCAGTCCGGCCTGGGCCGCGAGGGCGGCGCGGAGGGCATCGCGGAGTACACGACGACGCAGTACATCGGCATCGCGGATCCCTACGCGGGCTGACAAGCCCGCAGGCGACGACAGCGGACGGAGAAACGAGCACCGCATCGCCGATCCCTACGCGGGCTGACAGTCCCCGCGCCTGTGGTGGGGCGGGGGAGTCAGTCCTTCGGCCGCCGCACGCGGTGCAGCACCCGCCTCAGGGCGGCGCGCATCCTGGCCCCCGCAGCCTCGGCTGCGGGGGCCGTCCGCGTCCGGGCGCGCGCGAGCCACGCGAAGGACGAGGGCGGCAGCGCGGCGATCCGCGCCCGCCGGACCGGGTGCTGCGTGCGGCGCCCGGCCTCGTGCACCACCGCGACGGCATGCCGCGCGGCCTCCTCGTCGGCCTCGTACCCGGGGCGCCCGAATTCGTGCCGCTCGTACGCGGTGGTGAGGGTGTCGAGCGCGCGGTGCAGGCCGCCGTCGTCCGCGTCCCACGCGCTGAGCCGCCGCGCGTACGAGCGCGGCGTGTCGGCGGGGCCGGGGGGCAGCCCGTGGTCGACCCCGACGGCCTCGAGCTCCTCCCAGATCCCCCGGAGTCCGCGCCGGAGCCGCCGTCGCCGCTGCGCGGCGCGGAGGGCGGCGGGAAGGGCGACGACGACGGCGAGGGCGAGGAGCCCGAGCGCCACGAGGACGGCGGGAATCCACGGGGCGGCCTCCCGCGCGCCGGACGGGGCCGGAGCAGGGGCGCTGGGTGCGGGGGTCGCGCCCCCCTTGTTCGGGGCCGCCCGCAGGCCGTCGTTGAGGTTGTCCAGGTTGCTGCTGCCGCCCGGGCCCGCGGTGTCGGTGAAGGCGTAGGTGGGCAGCACCCCGCGCGTGGGCGTCGGCTCGAACGGCACCCAGCCGAGCCCCTGGAAGTACAGCTCGGGCCAGGCGTGGGCATCCTTCCCGTCGACCTGGAACTCGGGCAGGGACTTCGAGGCCGGGACCGCGACGGTCTGGCCGGTGGGGTGCCCCGGTGCGAAGCCCACCGCGATCCGGCTGGGGATGCCGACCACCCTCGCCATGACGGCCATCGCCGCGGCGAAGTGGATGCAGTAGCCGGACTTCTTCGTCAGGAAGGTGCTCAGGACGTCCATGCCGGTGCCGTCGTAGCCGTCCTCGACCGGAGTCTTCTCCGAGTACTGGAACGTGCGCAGCCACGCCTGGATCTTCAGGGCGCGGGCGTAGGGGGTGGCGGCGCCCTGGGTGACCTGTTCGGCCGCGGTGCGGACGTTCGCCGGGACGCCCTTGGGGACCTGGGCGGCGACGAGATCGATGCCGCGGGGGGCCGTGACCGCGGCGGAGAGCGCCTGGGGCGTGAGCTGCGGCATCGTGGAGTGCACCACGTAGAGCTGGTTCTGACTGGAGGCGGGGGCTCCCTTGATGCTCAGGTCGGCCGGATCCCAGCCGAAGTCGCCCCGCACCCCGTCGAGCGACTGGGGCGCGTAGGGGGCGGGCAGGTACGGGCTCGTGAAGCCGCCCGTGGTCACCACGGTGGTCGTCGCCGTGGTCGGGCCGGTGGCTGCCGCGGAGTTCACGATCTGCGTGATGGGCCGCTGGAGCTGGTCGTCATGGTTCTCGGGGCCCCACGCAGCCCCGTTGAAGTCCTCGACCGTGACGGTGCGCAGGTAGACGGGGGCCGTCGAGTCGGTGGCGTAGGTGAGGACGCCGACGGCGTTCGAGCTCCTCAGGTCGTTGCCGAGGCTGATGAGCGGGTTGAGGCCCACGTTCTGGCCCAGGCTCTGCAGCCGGGAGCCCTCCGGGAAGGTGCCGGCGTCGAACCCGGGGATGACCTGGGGGAGGACGAGGGCGCCGGCGACCACGGTCGCCACGAGCACGGCGAAGCGCCCGGGCGAGAGCGCGGCGGCGAGGCGCTCGGCGGCGCTCCCCGAGGCGTAGGCGGAGCCCGCCGTGGCGAGGAGCCCGAGGTAGCCGGCAGCGGCCGCGGCGAAGCCGGTCGCGCCCACGCTCTCGGGCTTGAGCACGGCGGGGACGACGAGGACCGCGAGGACGGCGACGCCCGAGACCGCCGGCATGCGGCACGAGAGGGCGATGGTCTCGGTGACGAGCGCGATGAGGCCGATCGCCCCGGCCGTCAGGGCCACGATGCCGACGTTCGGTGCGGCCGGGACCGCGTCGTAGGCCACCGTGTGCCAGGCCTGGTCCAGCGCTTCCCGCGCGGCTCCGAGGGTGCCGGCCGTCGGGATCAGGCCGAGCAGGCTCGAGCTCCGGAAGAACATCGAGTCCATCCCGGCCGTCCACGCGGCCAGCCCGGCGAGGCCTACCGCGACGGGGTGCCAGCGGAACGCCCGGGCAAGCAGGGTGCCGGCCACCGTGGCGATGAGCACCACGAGGACCGGGTACAGCCAGGACCACCCGCGCAGTACCCCGCCGTAGGCGAGGGACCCCCCGCCGACGGCGAGGACCAGGAAGAGCTCGGCGGCGATGTGGCGCCACTGCGGGCGCCGGAGCGAGGGAATCTTCACGTGGAGCTCCTCTCCCCGCCGGCCGTGCCCGGGCGGCGCTCCCCGCGGTCCAGGGGCGCATCCTCGGCGGTCAGCGCGGCCCACACCCGCGGCAGCGAGGCGCGGGGCGTGGCCTCCGCGGCCCTCCAGCCGGCGTCCCGCAGGGCGTCCACCGCGCCGCGCGAGGAGCCGGCCCTGGGGACGACGACCACGGCGAGCGCGCGTTCGGCGAACCCGGATGCCGAGGCCAGCTCGCGCGCCTGCTCCGTCGTGGTCCGGCCGAGGACGGCGACAATCGGCCCGCGGTGGCGGTGGCCCTCGAGCCTGTCGAGGAGCCGGTCGCTGAAGCCGGCGGGCCCGGCGGCCTGCTCCGCCGGGCCGATGGCGGCCAGGCCCTCGGCGATGAGGGCGAGGCCGTCGCGGCCCGTGTACTCGGCGGTGTCCGGTTCCGGCGCGGAGGAGGAGCGGGCGAGGGCGAGGCCCCCGCCGGGCTCGAGCAGCCGCAGTGAGTAGCCGAGCTCGCTCAGGTGGGCTGCGACGGAGACGACGGCGGTGACCGCCCATTCGAACGCCGGCGACTCGCGGTCCTCGGAGTCCTCCTGGCCCGCGTCGGGGAAGGCGGAGCCCCGCAGGTCCATCACGATCGTGGCCTCGGGCGAGACAGCCGACTCCTCCTGGCGCACCATGAGCTCGCCGTGCCGGGCGGTGGCCGCCCAGTGGACGCGGCGCATGGGGTCGCCGTGGCGGTACTCGCGCGTCATGACGTCGTCCTCGCTCGGCACCGACTGGATCCTGGCCGCGATGATGCCCTCTGCCCCCCGCAGCCCGGCCAGCGCGGCGGCCGGAAGCGCGACCGGCGCGGGGGTCACGGTGAGCCTCGTGCTGGCGCCGATCCGGCTGCGCCGCTCGGCCAGGCCGAACGGGTCCGAGTGCCGGGCCTCGACGGGGCCGATCCAGTAGAGGCCGCGGCGGGGGCAGCCGAGCTCGTACCGGTAGTTGCTCGCCCCGTCCCGTCCGATCGATGCGCCGGGGTAGACGAAGGTGGGACCCGTGCCGAGCGAGGCGGGCAGCTGCTCGGTCATGGCCATGCGCCCCGAGAGCAGGCCGCTGTGGCGCAGGCTCAGCGCGACCTCCGTGCTCTGCCCGGCCTCGACGACCTCCGGGCGCGGCCGGCGCAGGACCGTCACCGACGGCCGGACCAGAAGGCTGGCCACGAGGGCTCCTGCGGGGACGAGCGCGAGGAACACGGCAAGGTGCAGGAGGTCCCGCCGCCCCATGACCTGGGCGGCCATGAGCGCCACCGCGGCGGCGGCCACGAAGCCCCAGCCCCGCGGCGTGAGGGCGCCCCGCCAGTCCGTCCGGGGCAGCCGCTCCATGCCGGACCGCCTATCCGTGGCGCCGGGCGCCGGACTGCCCGGTGATGGGGATGGGCACCGAGTCCACCACGGCCCGGAGGACGGCAGCCGCCGTGAGCCCGCTGCCCGAGGCCCGGCGGTCGAGGACGAGGCGATGGGTGAGGACCTCCGGCGCCATCGCGGCGACGTCGTCGGGCAGCACGAAGTCGCGCCCGGCGAGGGCGGCGCGGGCCTTCGCCGCGCGGAGGAGCTGCAGGACGGCCCGCGGGCTCGCGCCGAGGCGGATCCGCTCGCTCGCGCGCGTCGCCCGCCCCAGCTCCACGGTGTAGTCGCGCACGGGCGCGGAGACGAAGACGTCCTTGACGGTGGCGATCATGGCTCGGATCTCGGCCGCGTCCACCACGGGCTCGACCCGCAGCAGGGGGGACTCCGACTGGTGGCTCTCGAGCATCTCCGCCTCGGCGGCGGCGTCCGGGTAGCCCATCGAGATGCGCGCCATGAAGCGGTCCCGCTGCGCCTCGGGGAGGGGATAGGTGCCCTCCATCTCGATCGGGTTCTGGGTCGCGACGACCATGAACGGCTCACTGAGGACGTAGGAGGTCCCGTCCACGGTCACCTGATGCTCTTCCATGCACTCGAGCAGCGCGGACTGGGTCTTCGCCGAGGCCCGGTTGATCTCGTCGCCGATCACGATGTTCGCGAACACGGCGCCCGGCCTGAACTCGAACTGCCGGGTGGCCTGGTTGTAGATGGAGACCCCGGTGACATCGCTCGGGAGGAGGTCCGGGGTGAACTGGATGCGGCTGACCGAGCAGTCGATGGACCGGGCAAGGGTCTTGGCCAGCATCGTCTTGCCGACCCCGGGGACGTCCTCGACGAGCAGGTGGCCCTGGGCCAGGAGGACGGTGAGGGCCAGGCGTGCGGCCTCCGCCTGGCCGTCGACCACCTGGCCGATGGAGGCGAGGATCCGCTCGCACGCGGCCTTGAAGCGCCCCGCCTCCATGGGCTCGGGCGACTCGGCGTGGTGGAGCGGACGCAGGGCGCTCACGGAGCCCCCTGCCTGATCGACGCCGCCCTGATGACCGTCCATGTGCGCCCTCCCGGCCGGCCGCCGCCTGCGTGCGGCCCTGATGCTGTGGCGTGCGCCACACCTAGCTCCACGTTACCCGCAGCCACCGCATCGCGCTCGGCCCGGGTACCGCCGCACGGCAGCCCTGCCGGGCCCCGATGCGGGCGGGCGCAGCCGGTCCGCGAACTACAGTGGAGGCCATGTGCTCAGCCCATCCGCCCGCCGCCTACCGCCCCACCGACACCGCCGGCACGGCGGAGGAGGCAACCTCGCCGGCCGGCCGCCGCGCCGCCGCGGACGAGTCGGGCCGCTCGCGCCGCCTCGAGTACCCGCCGGCGCCCGAGCCCCTGCCGGTGCCCGTGGTGGACAACCACACCCACCTGAACTTCAGGGACGGCCTCGTGGAAGTCGACGTCAGTGACGCCCTCGACGCCGCGGCCGCCGTGGGCGTGGACCGCGCCGTCCAGGTGGGCTGCGACCTGCCCTCCTCCCGCTTCACGGTGCAGGCGCTCGACGCCGACGCCCGGCTGCTCGGCGCCGTCGCCCTCCACCCCAACGACGCCCCCCGCTACGCCGCGCGGGGCGAGCTCGAGGCGGCCTACGCCGAGATCGAGCAGCTCGCCGCCCACCCGCGCGTGCGGGCCATCGGGGAGACCGGGCTGGACTACTTCCGCTCGAAGGGCGATGCCCTGGCCGTCCAGCACGAGTCGTTCCGCTGGCACATCGACCTCGCAAAGCGCCTCGGCAAGACCCTGCAGATCCACGATCGCGACGCCCACGAGGACGTGGTGCGCCTCCTCGGCGAGGAGGGCGCCCCGGAGACGGTCGTGTTCCACTGCTTCTCCGGGGACGAGGACCTCGCCCGCACCTGCAACGAGCACGGCTGGTTCATGTCCTTCGCCGGGACGCTGACCTTCAAGAACGCCGAGAACCTGCGCCGGGCCCTCGCGATCGCCGAGCCGGAGAGGATCCTCGTGGAGACCGACTCGCCGTACCTCACGCCGCACCCGTACCGCGGCCGGCCCAATGCGAGCTACATGGTCCCGTACACGGTGCGCTCCATGGCCGAGGTCCTCGGAGCAGACCTCGCCGAGCTCTGCTCGCGGCTCTCCGCCAACACCGAGCGGGCCTACGGCTCCTGGGCCTGACCCCACGCGGCGCCACGGGGTGGCCCGTAGCCATTCCGTGATCTGACTGGCCTCTCTGTAACGTTTCGGTTACTGTGATCCCCAACAGCCGGGGTCGCCGCAGACGCCGGGCACTTGCCCCCTCGGGGTGAGGCAGGAGCAGTGCCGCGGGCGCGCCGTCGTCCATCTCCCGGTCCTCCCTGCCCCGTGCCCGGGGCCGCCGTGCCCGGATGGACCGACGATTGGACCCCTGTGAGCAACCACGGCCGCCGCGCAGCACGACCGGTCCGTCCCCGCCGTTCTCCCGTCCGTGCCGCGGGCCAGGCCGCCGTGGTGGCCGCGCTCGCGCTCGGGACCACGGCCTTCGTGGTCAACGGCAAGACCGTGACCCTGTCCGTCGACGGGCAGGCCAGCACCGTCACGACCTTCGCCTCCACGGTGGACGAGGTGGTCCGCAGCGCGTCCGTGCAGCTCGGCTCTGCGGACCGCGTCTCGCCCGCCCTCGGCGCGACGGTCACCGACGGATCCGTGGTCACCGTCAGCCGCGCCAAGCGCGTCACGGTCGACCTCGACGGGGCCCGGCGCACGGTGGACACGACCGCCCCCGACGTCGCCGCGCTCGTGAGCCAGCTCGGGATCGCCCCGACCTCGCTCGTCTCGCTCGACCGCTCCACCCGCCTCGAGGCGGCGCCGGCCCCGATCCGGATCAGCACGCCGAAGGACGTCACCGTGATCGTCGACGGCACCCCCGTGACGCGCACGACGACGGCCGCCACCGTCGCGGACCTCCTCACGGAGCTGGGCATCACCCCAGGGCCGGCCGACCGCATCTCCGCTCCCCGCAACGCGCCCATCGTGGCGGACATGGCGCTCAAGGTCACCCGGGTCGACACCTCCGCCGCGAGCACGGTCACCGAGACGCTCCCGTACAGCACCGAGAAGACCGAGAGCGCCGACCTCACCGAGGGCGAGACGAAGGTCGTGCAGCAGGGCGTGGACGGAACGGTCGAGAAGCACTACAGCAGCGTCACCGTCGACGGCCGCGTGGCCCAGCGCACGCTCGTGTCCCAGAACGTGACCCGGGCCGCGGTCACCGAGAAGATCCTCGTGGGCACGAAGCCCAAGGCGGCCAGCACCGGCCAGAACACCGGCGCCGCCGCGCCCGCCGTCATGAACGCCGCCATGTGGGACAAGATCGCCCAGTGCGAGTCCAGCGGCAACTGGGCCGCGAACACCGGCAACGGGTACTACGGCGGCCTCCAGTTCGACATCTCCTCCTGGCTCGCCAACGGCGGCGGCCAGTACGCCCCCAACGCCGCCCTCGCCACCCGCGAGCAGCAGATCGCCGTCGCCAACACGTATTACGCCAAGGCCGGCCTCTCCCCGTGGGGCTGCGCGGGCGCGGCGGGCGGCTGAGAGGCCGGGACAAGGCCGGCCTCTCCCCGTGGGGCTGCGCGGGCGCGGCGGGCGGCTGAGAGGCCGGGACAAGGCCGGCCCCTTCCCGTGGGGCTGCGCGGGCGCGGCGGGCGGCTGAGAGGCCGGGACAAGGCCGGCCCCTCCCCGTGGGGCTGCGCGGGCGCGGCGGGCGGCTGAGGCGCACCCTCCGCCCCCGGTAGGATGCTCGGGTGACTGACGCCCCCGGCTCCCGCCCGCTCCTCGGAGCCGCCGACATCCGTGCCCTCGCGGCCGAGCTGGGGATCCGGCCCACCAAGACGCTCGGCCAGAACTTCGTGATCGACGGCAACACGATCCGCCGCATCGTCACGGCGGCCCGCGTCGACCCGTCCGAGACGGTCCTCGAGGTGGGGCCCGGCCTCGGCTCGCTCACCCTCGGCCTGCTCGACGCGGCGGCGAACGTCGTCGCGGTCGAGATCGACCCCGTCCTCGCCGCGAAGCTCCCCGCCACGGTCGAGCGCTGGCGGCCCGACGCCGTCGGGCGCTTCGCGCTCGTGCTCTCCGATGCCCTGAAGACCACCGAGCTCCCGCCGGGGCCGTTCGCCCAGCCCAGCGCGATCGTGGCGAACCTGCCCTACAACGTCGCCGTGCCCGTGGTCCTGCACCTCCTGGAGCACTTCCCGTCGCTGCGCCACGGCCTCGTCATGGTCCAGGACGAGGTGGCCGACCGCCTCGCGGCCGAGCCCGGCTCCAAGGTCTACGGCGTCCCCAGCGTCAAGGCCGCGTGGTACGGGACCATGCGCAAGGCCGGTGTGATCGGCATGAATGTCTTCTGGCCCGCGCCCAAGATCCACTCCGGCCTCGTGGCCTTCACCCGCACCCAGCCGCCGGTCACCTCTGCGAGCCGCCGCGAGGTCTTCGCCGTGATCGACGCCGCCTTCGCCCAGCGCCGCAAGACCCTGCGGGCGGCGCTGGCCGGCTGGGCGGGCTCGGGTGCCGAGGCGGAGCGGGCACTGCGGGCGGCGGGCGTGGACCCGCAGGCCCGCGGCGAGGTCCTCGGCATCGCCGACTTCGCCCGCATCGCCGAGCAGCACCGTCCGGCGGACGCGGGTGCGCCCGCGGCCGACGCCGTCCGATAGCGTGGGGGGCATGCGCACCAGCCCCTCCGGACCCGACCCCCGCCCGAGGTCCGTGAAGGTCCGCGCCCCGGGCAAGGTCAACGTCTCCCTGCGGGTCGGCCCCCGCCGCCCGGACGGCTACCACTCAGTGGCCAGCATCTACCTCGCCGTCTCGCTGTTCGAGGAGGTCACCGCCACGACCTCGCCCGAGCCCGGGGTGACGGTGAGCCTGAGCCCCGAGAGCACCCTGGACCTCGACGAGCTGGACATCCCCCTCGACGAGCGCAACCTCGCCGTGCGGGCCGCGCGGCTCATGGCCGAGATGACCGAGAACCCCACCGGCGTGCACCTGACCATCACCAAGCGCGTGCCCGTGGCCGGCGGCATGGGCGGGGGATCGGCCGATGCCGCCGCGGCCCTCCTCGCGTGCGACGCCCTCTGGGGCTCGGGCCTGTCCAAGGAGGAGCTCGCCCACGTCGCCGCCGAGCTCGGCGCGGACGTGCCCTTCGCCCTGCTGGGAGGCGCCGCCGTGGGCCTCGGGGTGGGGGACCAGCTCTCCCCGGCGCTCGCCACCACGCGGTTCGACTGGGTCCTCGTCCCGGCCCCGTTCGGCCTGAGCACGCCGGCGGTGTTCTCCGAGCTGGACCGCCTCCGCGATGCCGAGGGCCTCACCGTCCCCGAGCCCACCCACGTCGAGCCCGCTGTCCTCGCCGCCCTGCGGGCCGGAGACGCCGGCGGCCTCTCCCACCTGCTGGTCAACGACCTGCAGCGCGCCGCCGTGGGCCTCGCCCCCCAGCTGCGCGACACGCTCGGGTGGGCCGACTCGCACGGCGCGCTCGCCTCGATCGTCTCGGGCTCCGGGCCCACCGTCGCCCTCCTCGCCGCCGACGCCGCGGCCGCCGCCGACCTCGCCGAGGAGCTCGCCCACCAGGGGATCGAGGCGCTCGCCGTCCACGGGCCCGTGCCCGGGGCCCGGATCGTCAGCGATACCCTTCTGTAGTCCCCTTCACCCGACTGGCAAGGATTCCTGTGGCACACCTCCTCGGCGGCGAGAGCCTGGCCATCTCCTTCGGCACGCGCACCGTGCTCGACGGCGTCACGGTGGGCCTCAACGAGGGCGACCGGATCGGGATCGTGGGCCGCAACGGAGACGGCAAGTCCACCCTCATGCGCCTCCTCGCCCAGCGGCTGGCGCCCGACGGCGGCCGCGTCACCTGGCGCCGCGGCGTCGACGTCGGCTACCTCGACCAGGGTGACTTGCTCGACGGCGACCTCACCGTGGGCGCCGCGATCGTGGGGGACCGCGCCGACTACGAGTGGGCCTCCAACCCCACGATCCGCGACATCATGGGCGGCCTCGTGGCCGACGTCGACTGGCACGCGCAGGTGCGCTCCCTCTCGGGCGGCCAGAAGCGCCGCGTGGCCCTCGCGAAGCTCCTCATCGAGCCGCACGACGTCATCATGCTCGACGAGCCCACCAACCACCTCGACGTCGAGGGGGTCGCGTGGCTCGCCCGGCACCTCAAGACGCGGTGGCGGCCCACGGAGGGCGCCTTCCTCGTGGTCACCCACGACCGCTGGTTCCTCGACGAGGTGTGCACCGACACCTGGGAGGTCCACGACGGCATCGTGGAACCGTTCGAGGGCGGCTACGCCGCCTACGTGCTGGCCCGGGCCGAGCGGGACCGGATGGCCGCCGTCGTCGAGGGCAAGCGTGCGAACCTCGTGAAGAAGGAGCTCGCGTGGCTGCGCCGCGGCGCGCCCGCCCGCACGTCGAAGCCCAAGTTCCGCATCGACGCCGCCAATGCGCTCATCTCCGACGTCCCCGAGCCGCGGGACACCGTGGCCCTGTCCAAGATGGCTACCGCGCGCCTGGGCAAGGACGTGATCGACCTCGAGGGCGTGACCCTCGCCTACGACGGCGGCGGCGCGGACGCGAAGCCGCTCCTGGACAACATCACGCTGCGCCTGGCACCGGGGGAGAGGGTGGGCCTCGTCGGCGTCAACGGCGCCGGGAAGTCCACGCTCCTGCGGCTGCTCTCGGGGGACATCGCCCCGACCTCGGGGCGGGTCAAGCGCGGCAAGACCGTGGTCCCGGCCGTGCTCAGCCAGGACGTCCGCGAGCTCGACGATGTCGCCGACCTGCGCGTCATCGAGGTCATCCAGCGCGAGAAGCAGACGTTCAGCGTGGGCTCGAAGGAGCTCACGGCCGGCCAGCTCGTCGAGCAGCTCGGCTTCACCAACGAGAAGCAGTGGACCCGCGTCTCCGAGCTCTCCGGTGGCGAGCGGCGCCGGCTCCAGCTCCTGCGCCTCCTCGTGGGCGAACCCAACGTGCTCATGCTCGACGAGCCCACGAACGACCTCGACACCGACACCCTCGCCGCCGTCGAGGACGTCCTCGACGGGTGGCCCGGCACCCTCGTCGTCGTCAGCCACGATCGCTACCTGCTCGAGCGCGTCACCGACCACCAGCTCGCCCTCCTCGGTGACGGGAAGGTGCGCGACCTGCCCGGCGGCGTCGAGCAGTACCTCGCCCTGCGCGAGGAGGCGCTCGCCGCCGCGGAGGCGCTGCCCGGACAGGCCCCCCAGGACGCCCAGCCGGCCCCGGCGGGCCGCTCGGAGGCCGAGAAGCGCGAGGCCCGCAAGGAGCTCGCGCGCATCGAGCGCCAGCTCGGCAAGCTCGCCGCCCAGGAGGAGAAGCTGCACGCCCAGATGGCCGCCTCCGCCGAGGACTTCGTCCGGCTCGGGGACCTCAACGCCGCGCTGAAGGACCTGCAGGGCCAGAAGGACGAGCTCGAGCTCGCGTGGCTCGAGGCCTCCGAGGTCCTCGAGTAGCGCCCGGGCGTCTGACGCGGCGCGTCCAAGCGTTCACCTTCCCGTCACCGCGCCGGCACCCTCCTTCCCTACGCTGGACGCAGCAGGCCACGGCGGCTCGCAGAAGGGAGACGCATGGGCGCTCGGAGCGACGACTTCGCCCTTGTGGTGCCGGGGGATCCGGTCACGGTGGTCGACCCCGGGCGGCTCTCGGTCTCGGGCATCGTCGACGCGGTGTCGCCGGACGGGTCGGTCCTGTGGGTGATCGAGCACGGCGGACAGGGCCGCCACATGGTGCACAGCACGGATGCCGCCCTCGTCCGGCGCCGCGCCGGCTGACCGGCTGACCGTCCACGACGTGCGCTGCGGGCGGGCTCTGGCCGCTCCCAGACTCACCGCCTAGCATCGGCTGGGTGGGTTCCCTCGTCGATGCGATCCTCGCCATGCCGCCGCTCGTGGCGTACCTGGTGGTGTTCGGGCTTGTCTTCGCGGAGGACGCGATCTTCGTCGGATTCGTGGTTCCCGGCGAGACCGCCGCTGTGCTCGGGGGCGTGCTCGCCAATCAGGGCAAGGCAGACATCTGGACCATGGCACCTGTGATCGTGGCGGCCGCGATCCTCGGGGACACGGTCGGGTACGAGGTAGGGCGGCACCTGGGCCAGCGGCTGCTCGGATTCCGCGTCTTCGACAGGCACCGCCGCCGCCTCGAGGACGCGCAGGAGTTCCTGCGCCGCCGCGGCGGGTCGGCCGTGTTCCTCGGCAGGTTCGTCGCGTTCTTCCGTGCGATGATGCCCGCCCTCGCCGGGGCGTCCCGGATGCCGTACCCCCGGTTCCTCGCGTTCAATGCGATGGGCGGCGCCGTGTGGGGCACCGGGTTCGCCGTCCTCGGCTACCTCGCCGGTGCCTCGTACGACGCCGTGGCGAAGACCGCCGGGCGCGACATCGCCGCCGGCGTGCTCGTCGTCGCAGTGATCGCCCTCGTCGTGTGGCGCGTCCGCAAGAGCCGCAGCGAGCAACGCGCGGAGCGGACGCTCAGGAGCCCACGGGACCCGGATCCTTCCGAAGGCCCGTGAGCCCGTTCCTCGTCCCGCGACCGGCCCGGGCGGCCATCCATGGCAGAATTGAGCTTTGTGCCGCGCCCGTCCCGGCGGCAGCGTGCACTCCGCCCTGGTGTAATGGCAGCACGCCGGCCTTTGGAGCCGTGCAGTCTAGGTTCGAATCCTAGGGGCGGAACGCACTGGCCAGCCGACGGCACTGGCTAGAATTGCCGACAGCCCCACTCGCCAGCCGATCGACCAGGAGAGCCAGCGACAGTGAATGCGGAGACCCCCGGACAGAGCTCAACAGCAGAGGACCTGGGGCGGCCGCATCCCGCCGGCGCCCCGCGCGCGGCGCACGAACAGCACGGCCCCGCTGCCGTGATCGTCCTCGCCGCCGGGGCGGGGACGCGGATGAAGTCGCGCACCCCGAAGATCCTCCACCCGCTCGGCGGCCGCTCGATGGTCGCCCACGCGCTCGACGCCGCCCGCGGCCTCGCGCCCGGCCGGCTCGCCGCCGTCGTGCGGCACGAGCGCGACCTCGTGGCCGCGCACATCGCCGCGCACGACCCGGCCGCCGTCATCGTCGACCAGGACGAGGTGCCCGGGACCGGCCGCGCGGTCGAGGTGGCCCTCGAGGCGCTCGACGCCGAGGCCGAGGGCGGACAGCTCTCGGGCACCGTCGTGGTGACCTACGGCGACGTGCCCCTGCTGACCACCGCCCTGCTCGCCGAGCTCGTCGCCGAGCACGAGGCCGCGGGCAACGCGGTCACCGTCCTCACCGCCGTGCTCGAGGACGCGACCGGCTACGGCCGGATCCTGCGCGAGGACGACGGCACGGTCGCGGGGATCCGCGAGCACAAGGACGCGACCGCCGCCGAGCGCGCCATCCGCGAGGTCAACTCGGGCATCTACGCGTTCGAGGCCGCCGTGCTGCGCGAGGCGCTCCGGCAGGTCACCACCGAGAACGCGCAGGGCGAGAAGTACCTCACGGACGTCCTCGCACTCGCCCGCGCGGCCGGCGGCCGCGTGTCCGCCCTCGCCACCACGGACCGCTGGCAGGTGGAGGGCGCCAACGACCGCGTCCAGCTGCAGGCCCTCGCCGCCGAGCACAACCGCCGCATCCTCGACGCCTGGATGCGCGCGGGCGTGACGGTGGTCGACCCCGCCACCACGTGGGTCGACGCCACCGTGCAGCTCGCCGAGGACGTCACCCTCAAGCCCAACACCCAGCTGCACGGCGCCACGGTCGTGGAGCGGGACGCCGTGATCGGCCCCGACACGACCCTCACCGACTGCGTGGTCCGCGAGGGCGCCACCGTGAAGCGGACCGACGGGACCGGATCCGAGATCGGCGCCGGGGCCACCGTGGGACCGTTCACCTACCTGCGCGCCGGCACGCGGCTGGGGCCCGAGGGCAAGATCGGCGCGTTCTACGAGACGAAGAACGCCCAGATCGGCCGCGGCGCCAAGCTCTCCCACCTCGGCTACGCGGGGGACGCCGAGGTCGGCGAGGGCGCGAACATCGGCTGCGGCAACATCACCGCCAACTACGACGGCGTCCACAAGCACCGCACCGTGATCGGCGCCCAGGTGCGCACCGGGTCGAACACCGTCTTCGTGGCGCCCGTCACGGTCGGCGACGGCGCCTACACGGCCGCCGGGGCTATCGTCCGCAAGGACGTGCCCGCCGGCGCCCTGGCCCTCTCCGTCGCCCCGCAGCGCAACGCCGAAGGGTGGACCGAGGCCCACCGCCCCGGCTCGCCGTCGGCGGCCGCGGCCGCCGGAGCCAGGACCGCGGCGGCAGGTGCCGCCGACGGTGCCCCCGAACCACCTTCCTCCGCCGCATCCCCCTCGAAGAAAGAAGAAGGCAAGTAGATGACCGAGATCACGGCCAATGGCGAGAAGCGCCTGGTGCTCGCCTCCGGGCGCGCCCACCCGGAGCTCGCGCAGGAGATCGCCAAGGAGCTCGGCACCGAGCTGCTGCCGACCTCGGCGTACGACTTCGCGAACGGGGAGACCTACGTCCGCTTCGAGGAGAGCGTCCGCGGCGCGGACGCGTTCGTGATCCAGGCCCACCCGGCGCCGATCAACAACTGGATCATGGAGCAGCTGATCATGATCGATTCGCTCAAGCGCGCGAGCGCCAAGCGGATCACCGTGGTCTCGCCGTTCTACCCCTACGCGCGGCAGGACAAGAAGCACCGCGGCCGCGAGCCCATCTCGGCGCGCCTCATGGCGGACCTCTACAAGACCGCCGGCGCGGACCGCCTCATGAGCGTGGACCTGCACACCGCGCAGATCCAGGGCTTCTTCGACGGCCCCGTGGACCACCTCATGGCCATCCCGCTCCTGGCTGACTACGTCCGCACGCGCGTGGACCTGAACAAGGTCACGGTCGTCTCGCCGGACACCGGCCGCGTGCGCGTGGCCGAGCAGTGGGCCGAGCGCCTCGGCGGCGCCCCGCTCGCGTTCGTGCACAAGTCCCGCGACGTCAACGTGCCCAACTCCGCGGTCTCCAAGACCGTGGTCGGCCAGATCGAGGGCCGCGACTGCGTGCTCATCGACGACATGATCGACACCGGCGGCACGATCTCCGGCGCCGTCACGGTCCTGAAGAACGCCGGCGCCCGCTCCGTCATCATCGCCGCGACCCACGCCGTCTTCTCCGACCCGGCCGCGCAGCGCCTCGCCGAGTCCGGCGCCCGCGAGGTCGTCGTGACCAACACCCTGCCGATCCCGGCCGAGAAGCGCTTCGAGCAGCTCACGGTCCTCTCGATCGCCCCGCTCATCGCCCGCGCGATCCACGAGGTCTTCGACGACGGCTCGGTCACGTCCCTCTTCGACGGCCGCAGCTAGCTGCAGCACCCGCGCACGACGGCGGCGTCCCCACCTGAGGCGGGGACGGCGCCGTCGTGCGTCGTTTTGGCGGACGCCCCGGCGCCCCGCTAGGATGGCTGGCGAACCTTGGCGAGGGAGCGCCCGCTCCGTGATCGACTGGGTCTGGCAGCTCCTTCGCAGTGCCCCACGGGGCCGGGCGGGGTCGGCAGACCTCGCGCCAACGAACCATCGAAGGAGACCCCATGAGCGAGAAGCTCGCAGCCGAGAAGCGCACCGAGTTCGGCAAGGGCTACGCCCGCCGCGCCCGCGCCGCCCACAAGATTCCCGCCGTCATCTACGGCCACGGCGCCGAGCCGATCCACGTCACCCTCCCGGGGCACGAGACCATGATCGCCGTGCGCGTCCCGAACGCCCTCCTCACCCTCGACATCGCCGGCGAGGAGCACCTCGCGATCGTCAAGGACATCCAGCGCAACGCCGTCCGCCAGACGATCGAGCACATCGACCTCCTCACCGTCCGCCGCGGCGAGAAGGTCGCCGTCGACGTCCCCGTGCACGTCACCGGTGAGGTCGCCGCCGGGTTCGTCGCCAACCAGGAGGCCGTGACCGTCTCGGTCGAGGCCGAGGCCACCCACCTGCCGACCGCGCTCGAGGTCAGCGTCGAGGGCCGCGAGGCCGGCCAGCACGTCCACGCCGCCGACATCGCCCTGCCGAGCGGCGTGGCGCTCCTGACCGACGGCGAGACCCTCGTGGTCAACGTCTCCGAGGCCGTCGAGGTGGCCCCGGAGGAGGAGGCCGGCGAGGCCGCCGAGGCGCCGGAGGCTCCGGAGGCCGAGGAGGCCCCCGCCGAGTAGTCTTCCGACTGCTGTACTGCGTCAGGCGGCCCGTCCCACCCGGGACGGGCCGCTTCGACGTGGCGGGCCCCCGCCCGCCGATCGCCCGCCCAGCCCAAGGAGCGCATCCATGACCGACACCTGGCTCGTCGTAGGCCTCGGCAACCCCGGGCCCGAGTACAGCGGGAACCGGCACAACGTGGGGCAGATGGTCCTCGACGCCCTCGCCTCCCGCATGGGCGGGAAGTTCGCCGCCCACAAGGGCGCGCGCGCCGCGGTGCTCGAGGGGAGGCTGTGGGTAGGTGGCCCCCGCGCCGTCCTCGCCAAGCCGCTGACCTACATGAACGTCTCCGGCGGCCCGACCTCCTCCCTCGCCAAGTACTACGGCATCGATCCCAGCCACGTCGTCGCCGTGCACGACGAGTTGGACATCCCGTTCAACACCGTCCGGCTCAAGCTCGGCGGCGGCGAGGGCGGCCACAACGGCCTGCGGGACATCTCCAAGGCCCTCGGCACCAAGGACTACCTCCGGGTGCGGGTCGGCGTCGGCCGGCCCCCCGGCCGCATGGACGCCGCCGACTTCGTGCTGCGCGACTTCGCCACCGCCGAGAAGAAGGAGCTGCCGTTCCTCCTCGACGAGGCCGCGGACGCCGTCGAGATGCTCGCCCGGGACGGCCTCGCCGCCGCCCAGCAGAAGTTCCACCCGGCCAAGGCCTAGCCTCCCGGCAGGGGCGTGACATTCGGCCCTGCTGCCGCCGCCGGCGCCCGCGCTACGGTTTCCCCAGCGACGTCCTCGCCGGGGACGTGCCGACGCATGGGGGCGCAGGTCAGATGCTGACGCGAACCGAGGCGGAGGAGACCGGCCAGCTCCTGCGCGACGCCAAGGCCCGCGCGGGCGACAGGCTGGCCTGGGCGCGGACCGTCAGGTCCCGCGAGATCGCGGACGCGACGGCGGCGCTGGCCGCGCCCGAGTCCTACGGGGTCGTGCTGACCGGGGACGTGAGCCTCGGCAAGTCCGCGGTGGCCTCGGCCCTGCTCGCCGACCTCGACGGCTCCGCCCACACCGTCCGCCTCCGCGCCACGACCGCGGGGGCCAGGACCCCGTACGGCGCACTCGCCGTGCTGCTCGCGCGGCTGCCCGAGGACGCCCAGACTGACCCGGGGTCGATCATGCGGGGCATCCTGCAGCTGCTCGCCTCCGACGCCGGGGGCCGCACCGCCGTGCTGTCGCTCGAGACCTCCAGGAACCTCGACGAGCTCAGCATCGCCACCCTCGTGAACGTCATGGTCACGGGCACCGCCAAGGTCGTCCTCGTCGCCGACCGCGCAAGCGAGCTTCCCGCCGACTTCCACTGGATGCTCTCCGAGGGCCGGCTGCGCGAGGTCCCCCTGGCCGCGCTCGCAGCCGAGGAGACCCTGCAGGGGTTGCGCTCCCTGCTCGGCGGGATCGTCCCCCAGACCGTCGGGTTCCAGCTCCATGCGATGTCCCGGGGCAACCCGCAGGTCACGCTGCTCGCCACCGCCGAACTCCTCCAGCGCGGGGCCCTCGACGCCACGGACGGCGTGTGGACCCTCGCCTCGGACGCCGAGATGAGCGGCATCCGGCAGATCGACGACCTCGTG
Source organism: Sinomonas sp. RB5 (assembly GCF_054063535.1). Classification (NCBI taxonomy): domain Bacteria; kingdom Bacillati; phylum Actinomycetota; class Actinomycetes; order Micrococcales; family Micrococcaceae; genus Sinomonas; species Sinomonas sp. RB5. The sequence goes on along the minus strand of NZ_JBSSGJ010000012.1, from coordinate 34,527 downwards.
CGGGCCCACATCGAGCGGCAGCCCGAACGCATCCGGACCATCGTCGAGGCGCTCGCGTGCGCGCGCCGGATCCCGCTGCCGCGGCTCGTTGCCGTGTTCCGCAGCGAGGACCTCGCGCAGATGGAGGACGACGGCCTCGTCACGGTCGACGACGCGGGGCGGCACTCCGTGGCCCTTGCCGACCCGCTCGTGGCGGAGGTGGTCCGCGGATGGCTCTCGGTACCCCGCCGCCGCGAGCTGCGCGCGCTGCTGATCCCCGACGGCGAGCCGCCCGTCGGGGCCACCACCGCACTCGAGCTCCTCGGGCTGGCCGCCTGGGCCAGAGAGTGCCACACGCTGCTGTCCCCGCGGCATGCCCTCGCCGCCGCCGCGGCGTCCCTGCGGCTGTTCGACCCGCGGTTCGCGCTCGACTGCCTCGAGGGGATCGACCGCGAGCCCGCCACCTGGCCCACCGTCCAGCACCTGCGGGCGCGGGCCCTGCTCCTGCTGCAGCTGCCCCAGCAGGCCCTCGCGTGCCTGGACCAGGTCGCCGAGGACGAGCTGGCCCTGCTGGGCCCCGCAGCCGCGGCCGAGCTCACGGCCACCCAGGCGGAGGCCATGCGGTGGGTACCGGACCGGGCCGACCAGGTCGAGGAGCTCCTGACGGACGCCCGCGCCAGGCTCCTGCTGGGGCCGGGGTCCGGGCCGGGCCCGGACCCCGAGGTCCGCCGCGCCGCCGCAGTGCTCGATCTCGCGGACTTCGAGCACCGGGCCTTCGCCGGCGACTACCGCCGCATCGTGGACCGCCTCGAGGCCATGGTCGCGGACCCCGACCCGGCCGACGACGAGATCCGCCTCCGCGCGGCCTGCATCCTCATGGAGGCCAGGACCATGCTCGGCAGGGAGCAGGAAGGCCTTGCCCTGCTCCATGAGGTCGCGGCCCAGCTGGGCCGGAACCAGGGCTCGGCGCCGCTGCGACAGGCCTTCGCGGTCCGCGCCTTCAGCGTCCTGTTGTTCAACGGGCACTGGCGGCAGGCGCTCGCCCTGCTCAGGAGCCCGTCCCAGGTCTCGCTCGAGCGGCTGAGGACGACCGGGGCCTCCCTCGAGCTCGCGGCCGGGCTCGCCTGCGTCTATGCGGGACGGGGCCACGACGCCCTGGGCCCCCTCCTCTCCGCGCTCGCGCTCCTCGAGCGCCGCCCCTCGGCGGCCCTGCTCGGGCCCGCCTACGCCGCCACCGCCTTCGCCTACGCCCAGCAGGGCGACGCCCCGGCCTCGCGGAAGTGGCTCGAGAAGCTGGACCGCTGGCGCCCGCAGGGCAGCTACCAGGCCCGCTCCATCGTCGAGTTCTGCTCGCAGATGGCGCGCCGGTGGATCGGGGACCCCCAGGCAGCGTCCCGGCTCGTGGCCTCGGCGCGCGAGGACATCGCGAACGGGCGGTGGAACCAGGCCGGCGTCAAGCTCCTCGGGGCCACCGTCAGCGCCCACCTGGACGACCTGCGCCTGCTCGAGGACGTCTGCGCGCACCGGCAGGGCCAGCTGGCCGAGCTCGCCCTCCTGCTGGCCCGCGGGACCCGGACCGGGCGCCTCGAGGACCTCACCGCCGCGGCCGACCTCGCGGCCGGGCTCGAACTCGACGCGGTCGAATCGCGGTGCACCGCCGTGGCCCTCGACCGGGCGCGCGAGATGGACGACGCCGCGGCCGTGCGGCGCCTGCGCCCGCGCCTCGAAGCCCTGGCGGGCCGGCTCGCGGTCCTCCCCCTCACGCCCCGGCACGCGCCGCCCGTGCTCACCGACCGTGAACAGGAGGTCGCGGCCCTCGCGGCATCGGGGACCTCCAACCGGCGCATCGCGGAGCTGCTCGGGCTGTCCGTCCGGACCGTGGAGGGCCACCTCTACCAGATCTTCGCCAAGCTCTCCGTCTCGACGCGGGGCGAGCTGGCGGACCTGCTGTGACGGTGCCCCGGGGCGGCCCCGCATGAGCCCCGGGCCTCCACACCGTCCGCCGCCGCAGGGGTCGCGCGCGGACACGGAGCGCGTCGTCGAGCTCCTCACGCGGCCGGCCACAGCCGCCGTGCTGGTCTTGGGCGAGATGGGCATGGGCAAGTCCGCCCTGCTCGACCGAGTGGCGGCCGCGCTCGGCGAACGGCTGGAAGTCCTCCGCCTCCATGGCAGCCCGGCACTCGCGAAGGTCCCGTACAGCGTCCTCGCACCCTTCCTCGGAAACACGCACCCGGCGGAGTCCGGCTCACGGGTCGAGGTCCTGCGGGCCTTCTGGCGGGCCGTGGAGGCACTGCGGCAGAAGTCCGCGGCGGACCTGCTCCTCGTCATCGACGACGCGCACGAGCTGGATCCTGCCTCGAGCGAGGTCGTCGCGGAGCTCGTCTCGGCCCGATGGGCCAAGGCCGCCCTGGCCGCGCCCAGCGGAGCAGCCCTGCCCAGGCCGCTGATGGAACTGTGGCTCGACGACGGCGTCGAACGGGTCGACCTCGCACCCCTCGCCGTCGACGAGGTGCGCCGCTACCTCGAGGCGAAGCTCGGCGGCCCCGTGCTGCCCACCGTCCCGCTGCTGCTCTGGCGGGAGTCCGGGGGCAACCCCCTCCTGCTCGCGCGCCTCGTCGAGGAGGCCCGGAAGGCGGGAACGCTGCGCCGGCACGGGCAGACCTGGCTCGTCACCGGCGAGCTTCCGCACCGAGGAGAGGGCCTCCTCGCCCTGATCCGGGCACAGCTCGGCCGGCTCGGGCCCGACGAGCGGGAGGCACTGACGCTCATCGTCGTCGCCGAGCCGGCCCCCTTCGAGCTCGTGGAACGGGAATGCGGCGCCGAGGCCGTCAGGCGGCTTGCCGCCATGAGGCTGGTGCGCCCGGCCGAGGGCCCCGACGGCGTGCTCCGGCTCCGGCACGCGCTGTACGGCGACGCGCTGCTGCCCCTGATCCCGCTCACCGCCTCGCTGTCGCTGCGGGAGCGGACCGCAGGCCACCTCGCGCGGCAGGCGTCCACAGCGGAGGGCCTCGTCCGCGCCGTGACCTGGGCGCTCGACTGCGGGGTCCCGGTCGAGGACGAGGCCCTCCTGCGAGCCGGCCGCCTCTCCCTGCGGCGGCTCGGGAACACCCTCGCCGTGGAGGCGGCCAGCGCCGTCCGGCTGCCGGCATCGCGCGATGCGGCCCGGGAGGTGCTCGGGCAGGTCGCGTACAGCCGCGGCCGGTACGCCGAGGCGGTCGCCCTCCTCCGCCCGACTGCCTCGGAGCGCGGCGTCCTGCGCCCGGGGCTGGCCGGAGCCCTCGTGTGGCTCGCAGCGCGCGGGGCCCTCGGCCACCCGGTGGTGGCGGTCCGCGACGACGTCGAACGGCTCCCCGGAGCGGGAGCAGGAGGCCTGCGCGATCTGCTGGGCCTGGCCGCAGCCTGCGCAGCGGGGGACCGGGACGCAGTGGCGTCGGGGCTGGGCCGCTGGCGCGCCGGGCCCGGGCGGGACGCCGTGGCCCTGCAGGGGTGGGCAGCCGAGGCCGTGGCCGGCGCGGTCGAGGCCGAGCTCCTGGTCGCAGCCGGCAGGCCGGTCGGGGCGGCGCCGCCGCTGCGCGCCGCGCTGGAGCGCGCCACCGAGGACGCCGATGCGGCGCCCTTCCTGCAGGCGTTCGCGGCGATCCGCCTGGTCCTGGCCGGCCTCGCGGCAGGGGAGTGGGACGCCGCGGAGGACGACCTGCAGCGTTTCCTCATCTCCACCACCGCGGGCCTGGTCGCGGAGGGCGCGGCAGCGCAGACGGCCCGCGGAGTGGCCCTGGCCCGGTGTGGGCGCTTCCGCGAGGCCTGGGACGCGCTGGCTCCGGCCCTGGACGCCCTCCAGGGCCGCGACCCCGGGCACCTTCTCCCCTTCACCGCCGCGCTCGCGGCATATGCGGGGGCGCGTGCGGGGGAGCACGGCCCGGCCCGTGCCCTTCTGGCCCAGTTCCGCGTGGGCCAGTCCGGCCCGGGCCCGTCCGACCGGGACCCGTCCGACCCGGACCAGCCTGAGGATCCGGCGGCGCCCTCTATGGCGCTGCTGCACCCCTTGGCGGCCCTCTTCAGCGCCGCCGCCGGCCACGCGCTCGACGCTGCCCCGGGGTCCTCAGGCGCGGCAGCCACCGGCGCGGGAGACAGCCTTGAGGCCACGGTCGACGCGGCCGCAGGGGAGGGTCGGCTCGACGTGGCGCTGCAGGGCGAGCTCCTCTGCTTCGAGGCAGGCCGCCGGGACCGGCTCGGGCGCCTGCTCGAGGTGGCCCGCAGCACGGAAGGCCGGTGGGCCGAAGCGGCCGCCCTCCTCGCCTCCGCGTTCGCCGAGCGCAGCCCCGCCGGGCTCCTGCAGGCGGGGGAGCGGCTCTCGGACGGAGGCTGGACCGCCTATGCGGGGGACTGCTTCGCCGAGGCGTCCCGCGGCTTCGACCGCGCACTCCAGCGCTCCGAGGCCCGCGCCGCCTGGGCGAAGAAGTCCGCATGCGACGCGCTCCTCGGCGACGGGGCCCCCCGCCCGTCCGCCGGCGCGGCCCTCCTGACCCCGCGGGAGCGCGAGGTCGTCGCCTTCGCCGCGGCAGGACTCAGCGACCGCGAGATCGCCGAACGGCTCACCGTCTCGGTCCGCACCGTCGAGGGGCACCTCTACCGCGCCTACGCCAAGCTGGCCGTCACGAGCCGGGAGCAGCTCGGCTCCGCGCTCGGAACCAGTGGCCCGGCGCCTGGCCCCTAGGGGATCCGAGTACACCCTCGCGGCGAGCAAGTAGTCGCGGCGCGGGGAGGGGCCCGAAGACAAGTAGTCACTACCCGTGCGCAGGCACGCAGCAGGGTGCGAAAGTGGGGTGTGGCCGCAGCCCCCGGGTTCGCGGCCATCGTCCCCAAGGACTGGGCCGGCGGCGTCGGAACCTCCCCGAGACCAAGGTTCCTCCCCCCAGCCGCCGCCGGCCCCGCCTTGGGACTCCTGGGGTGGTGGATCTGCCGCCCGCCAAGCGTGGGACAATGGATTCCGGCATGTTCGCATGCCCTAATTCATGCTGCTGTCCGGCAGCCTCGTTCCATCGAAGGAGTCCCGTCCCGTGGCCCTGGTCAAGACGCCGTCGACCCTCCTGCCTGCCCAGCCGGCGCTGGACGATGCCGAAGTCTCCCGCATCCGCGCCGATTTCCCGGTGCTCGCGACGACGGTCCACGGCCATCCGCTGGTGTACCTCGACTCGGGCGCGACGAGCCAGCACCCCCGCAGCGTCCTCGAGGCCGAGCAGGAGTTCTACGAGCAGCGCAATGCGGCCGTGCACCGGGGGGCCCACGAACTCGCCGTCCGGGCCACCGAAGCCTACGAGGACGCCCGCGTGGCCGTCGCCCGGTTCGTGGGCGCCTCGCCCGACGAGCTCGTGTGGACCTCCAACGCGACCGAGGCGATCAACCTCGTCGCCTATGCGCTCGGCACCGCGACGCTGTGGGCGGAACGGGGGCGAGGGGGAGAAGACCTGCGTGCCCTCGCCGTGGGGCCCGGCGACGAGATCGTGGTCACGGAGCTCGAGCACCATGCCAACCTGATCCCGTGGCAGGAACTCGCCTTCCGCACCGGGGCGACCCTGCGGTGGATCCCCGTCGACGACGCGGGGAAGCTGCGCATGGACGAGGCCGAGCGGATCATCGGCCCGCGCACCAGAGTCCTCGCGTTCTCGCACGCCTCCAACGTGCTGGGCTCCGTGGCCCCCGTCGAGGAGCTCGTGGCGCTCGCCCGCCGCGCGGGCGCGCTCACCGTGCTCGACGCCTGCCAGTCCGCGCCGCACCTGCCCCTGGACCTCGCGGCCCTGGGGGTCGACTTCGCGGCCTTCTCCGGGCACAAGATGCTCGCGCCCACGGGGATCGGCGCGCTGTATGGGCGCCGCGAGCTGCTCGATGCCCTCCCGCCGTTCCTCGTGGGCGGGTCGATGATCACGACCGTGACGATGGAACGTGCCGAGTACCTGCCCGCACCCCAGCGCTTCGAGGCCGGGACCCAGCGCATCTCCCAGACCGTGGCCTTCGCGGCCGCGGTGGACTACCTGGGCCACGTGGGCATGGACAGGATCCATGCCCGCGAGGCGGAGCTCGGCCGCCGCCTCGCGGAGGGCGTCGCCGCGCTGGACGGGGTGCGCCTCCTCGGGCCGGCCCCCGGCGAGCAGTGGCACGGCTCCGAACGGATCGCGCTGGCCGCGTTCGACGTCGAGGGCGTCCACGCCCACGACGTCGGCCAGTACCTCGACAGCGCGGGCATCGCCGTGCGGGTGGGCCACCACTGCGCGCAGCCGCTCCACCGGCGCCTGGGGCTGACCGCCTCCACGCGGGCGAGCGCCTACCTCTACACCACGAGCGACGAGGTCGAGGCCTTCCTCGCGGCGCTCTCCGAGGTCCGCAGCTACTTCGGGGTGGCGCGATGAGCCTGGATTCCCTCTACCAGCAGATCATCCTCGAGCACGCGAAGGCCCGCCACGGCGGCGGGCTCGAGGGCCAGCCGGGGCCCCGCGAGGCCCAGTCCCACCAGCTCAACCCGGTCTGCGGCGACGAGGTGACGGTCAGGGTGCGGGTGGACGACGGCGTGGTCCGCTCGCTGCGGTGGGACGGGGCCGGGTGCTCGATCTCCATGGCCTCGGCCTCGGTGCTCCACGACGAGGCCGAGGGCCTCACCGTCGCCGAGTTCGGCGAGCTCGTGGAGGCCTTCCGCGCCATGCTCCGCTCGCGGGGCACGGTGGCCGCAGACCCCGAGGTGCTCGGGGACGCCGCGGCCTTCGAGGGCGTCTCCCGCTACGCCGCCCGCGTCAAGTGCGCCATGATCGCCTGGGTCGCCGCGGAGGACGCCGCGCGGCAGGCCGCCGCCGGGACGGCTCCGTAACGCCGGCATACCCCAGCAACACCAGCGTGCCCCAGTAACACATCGGAGCCCTGCTGAATCCGGGGCGTTGGTCCCTTTGCAATGCCCGAGGGCGGCCGTAGGCTGTGCCTGTTCGGGCGGCTGGGGGCCCACGTCCGAGGTGGAGGCACAGATGGGCAACAACATACCGAGCCTGGTGGAGGCGGGCGGCGCAGCCGGCGCGCCTGCGCCGCCCACGGAGCGGCAGGCGGACAGGCGGCACTGGGCCACGCTCGTGCGCCAGCCCGAGCTGGACGCAGCGGTCGGGGCGCTCACCCAGGACTCCAGCCTCGGCGTGGTGATCACTGGAGCCCCCGGAGTGGGGAAGTCCTTCCTCGCAGGCGCCGTGCTCTCCGCCCTCGGACCCAACGTGCACACCATGCGGCTGCGTGCCTCGTCCGGTCCGTCCGGGCCCGGGGCGCCCCCCTCCACCTGCCTCGGTCCACTCCTCGCCCGGCTCCCCAAGTCCGCCCCGTCCTCGGGCACCGGCCTGCTCCTGGCCCTTGAGCGCATGCTCGCCGACGACGCGGCGGGCCGCGACGTCGTGCTCACCCTCGACCTCGTGGGGCCGCTCGCGGAGGACAGCGTGGCCGTGCTCATGCACCTCGTCCTCAGCCGCGCGGCGCGGCTGCTGGCGATCGCGCCCGCCGTCGCAGATCTCCCCCCGGACCTCGCCCGCCTCGTCCGCGGCGGACGCATCAGGGAGATCGCGCTCGGCCGGATCGGCGTGCCCGAGACGCGCAGGCTCGTGGCCGCGATCGTGGGCGGCAGGGTGGCGTCGTCGACCATCGGCGAGGTGCACTACGCCTGCGGGGGCAATCCCGCCGAGGTGTACGGGATCGTCCACCGCGAGCGCGCCCGCGGGAACCTGCACGAGCGGGGCGGGGTGTGGACCCTCGACCGCTCGGTCCGGCCGGAGCCGGTACGGGGCGCGGACGACCTCATCCGCGCGCGCTGGGCCCGGGAATCCCAGGATGTCAGGGAGGTCATCGAGCAGCTCGCAGTGGCCCGCAGGGTGCCGATCACGGCCCTCGCGGGCCTTTTTGGTTCTGAGGTCCTCGTCGACATGGAGGACCGCGGCCTCATCGCGGTCGACGCGAGCCAGCACCGCTGCGCCTACCTCCGCGAGCCGCGGATGGCCGAGCTCGTCCGGGCCAGGCTCGGGCCGGACCGCCACCGCGAGCTCGCCTCGCTCATGTCCCTCGGCGGCGCGTCGGAGGAGAGCGGCCTGGACCACGAGGAGCTCATCTCCTACGTCGAGTGGACGCTCGAGGTCGGCAGCACGCCGGATCCCGGCCTCGTGCTGCAGTCCGCCGCGGCGGCGGTCGAGCTGTCCGAGCCGGACCGGGCGCTCGCCCTGCTCGACCGGCTGCCGGGGCTCGAGGGGCCGCTGGCCTTCGAGGCTGCCCTCCGCCGTGCGGCGGCCCTCGCGAGGCTCGAGCGCCGGGACGAGGCGCTCTCCGTCCTCGAGGCTGTGCCCGCGGACGTCCTCGGCTCGCTCGAGGCAGTGGATGCCGCGCGGCATGCGGCGGCGATGTCGGAGCTGCGCTGCTGGCTCTCCGGCGCAGGGGATGCGCTGGAGCCGCTGCGCGCGGCATGGGACCGGCTGGCCGTGCGCGCGGAGGAATCCGGGCCGGACCGCGCGGCCGCCGAGGTGCTCGACCTCGCAGAGTTCAGAGCGCACGCGTTCACCGGTGACTTCATGCCCATCCTGGCCCGCCTCGAGGCCGCGTCGCGGGACGCGGACTCGAGCGAGGGCTTCCGGCGCGGCTGCTCCCTCGTGCTGGCGCATGCCTGGGCCGCCTGCGGGCGCGAGGCGGACGCCGCGGCGCTGCTGGCCTCGATCGAGTTCTCGGCGCCGCGGCGCACGGACGAGGGCGAGTTCATGGCGTCCGCGTTCTCCGTCTGGACTGCCATCGGGGACTGGAAGCGGTGCGTCGACCTGTTCGAGGGGTACATGGACAAGGGCGGGCGCCGGCTCACCCTGCGCGGCGGGATCGCCGAGCTGTACCTCGCCCTCGCGCACCTGGCGGCAGGGCACGGCTCGGCGGCACTCGGCCCCGTCCTCAGTGCGGCCGCGCAGCTCGAGGAGTTCCCGGCGCTCAACGCCCTCCGCGCCGCCTATGCCGCCGCCGCCCTCGCGTACGCCCAGATCGGCGACTCGGGCGAGGCCGAGCGGTTCCTCGCCCTCGCAGCCAAGGCCCGGGGGCCGATGTTCTGGCAGCTCGCCATGTGCGCCGACCAGTGCGAGGGTGCTGCCCGCACTTGGCTCGGCCAGGGCGACGGGCCTGCGGCGATGCTGGCCCGTGCGGCCCGGGACGAGGCCGCGGGGCGCACGAGCGCCGCGGGCAGCGCGGTCTTCGAGGCGAGCCTGGTCGGCGGCGAGCGGGAGTTCCTGTGGATCGAGCGGCTCGCGCACCACCGCCAGGGCCCCCTCGCCCACCTCTGCGCCGCCGTGGCCTCCGCGACGCGCCGGAGGGACGTCACCGGGCTCCTCACGGCCGCCGAGCAGGCCTACGAGCTCCGCCTGGACGCCGTCGAGGCCCGGTGTGCCGCCCTCGCCCTCGACTTCGCCCGGGGCGAGGGCAACTCGGTGGCGGCCGGCCTCGCCCAGACCCGGCTGGACCGGCTCGCGCGGGTGCTCCCGGTGCTGCCGCTCGTCCCCCAGACGCCCGCCCCGATGCTCACCGAGCGCGAGCGCCAGATCGCCGTCCTCGCGGCCTCCGGCTCCTCCAACCGGGACATCGCCGACGAGCTCGGTGTCTCCGTCCGCACGGTGGAGGGCCATCTGTACCAGGTGTTCATGAAGCTGGGGGTGAGTTCCCGTGCCGGACTGGCTGGCCTTGTCTGAGAGGGAAGCGCGCCCGGAACGGAGGACGATGGAGACGACAATGAATGCCTCGCGGGGATCACGGGGAGACCACCGCGACTACTCCATGGCCCCCGACGGACTGGCCCCGACCCAGCAGGCGGTCATCTCCGCCACCGCCGAGGCGCTGCACCGCGGGGTCCCCGGCGCGGTGATCGTCTCGGGGGAGCCCGGGACGGGCAAGACCCACCTCATCAAGACGGTGACGGCCCAGCTCCGCGACGACGTCCGGTTCGTGGCCATCACGCCCGGAGAGAGCCTGCGGCACATCCCCTACGGAGCGCTGCTGCAGTGCCTGCGACATCTCACCCCGGAGGAGGCCCAGGACCGCGTCGGCATCCTGCGTGCCCTCTGGGCTGAGCTGCACGGCGCCGAGCCCCACGACGGCGGTGGACCCGAGCGGCCGATCGTGATCGTGCTCGACGACGCCCACCACCTCGACGACGACTCAGCCGGTGTCCTCGCCGAGGCCGTCGCCTCGTCGTGGATCAGGGTGCTCGCCACGGCGTCCAGCTCGGCGGGGCTCCCAGGGGACCTCCTGGACCTGTGGCGGGACGGGCTCGCGGAACGGTTCGATCTCGGCCCCCTGTCCCTCGAGGAGAGCCGGGAGGCGGCCGGGAAACGGCTCGGCGGCCGGCTCTCGATCACCGCCGCCGCGGTCCTGCACGCCCTGAGCGCGGGCAACCCGCTGCACCTCGTGCGGCTGACGGAAGAGGCCACCGCGGCCGGAACGCTCGTGCAGCGGCGCGGGATCTGGCTCCTCACCGGGGACTTCGCCAGCCGGGGGCAGGCGCTCGGCGCCCCCGTGCGCAGCGCGATGGAGTCCCTCGCCGCGGCCGAGCGGGAGGCCCTCACGCTGATCGCCCTGACCGAACCGCTGCCCCGCGCGGCCGCCCGGACGCTCATCGAGCGGGCCGTGTTCGACAGGCTCACCGACGCCGGGTGGCTGGCTGACGCAGGCCACGCGAGCGTCCGGCTCCGCTACCCCCTCGTGGCGGACGCCATCCGGGCCATGACGACCTCGACCCGCCGGCTGCACCTCCTGCGCCGGGCCACCGCTGTGGGCGGCGACGAACTGCGCCAGCCCTCGAACGAGCTGAGGCTGTTCGAGCTCGCCCTCGAAACGGGCACCATCCCGCCGTTCCACGAGCTCGCGCGGGGAGCAGCCCACGCGGTCTCGCGCTTCCGCAACGATCTGGGCCTCAAGGCCGCGGCCCTCGTCGAGGGGGAGGCCGAGCGTTCGCTCATGCGGGCCATCCCGGCGCGCGCCCACCTCAACCTCGGCGACCCGGCCGCGGCCCTGGCCGACCTGTCCCGCGGCCCCGTGGACCCGAACGACCTCGATGACGTCCTCGCCGGCACCCTCATCGGCTTCGCGGCCCGGGCCGCCCGGGGCGAGACCTCGGCGATGGACGACGACGCCGCGCGGCTCGAGCGGGCGGCCGAGGCGATCGAGCGGGGCACGCCCACGGGCGACATCGTCTTCGGCCCCGGTCCCCGCAGCGTCGTCATGCGCAGGGCCAGGCTCCTGCGGGCCCTCGCCGCCGATGAGCGCGGGGACATCGCCGCGGTCGAGGCGGCCGTCGCCGACGAGCGCCGCGCGGTGCACGCCACGCCCCCGGCCCCGATCGAGCAGGCGCTGTGGACGCTGCTCGAGGGGTCCGTGCTGCTCGCCCAGGGCCAGTACGCCACCTCGGCCCGCATGGCCGGCTCCGTCCTGGCCCAGATCGAGATCGATGACGAGCACTTCCCCCTCGAGGAGTACGGCCTCGTCCGGTACCTCTCTGCCCTCGTCCTCGGCGGCGACTGGGCGTCCGTCGTGAAGGTGTCCGAGGGCTATACCGGTGTCCGCTCCCGCCCCATCGTCGCCTTCGGCCCAGGGCTCTACTGCGCCCGGGCGTTCGCGCTCCTGCACAGCGACCGCGGCGAGGAGGCCGTGCCGATCCTCGGCGACGTCGTCGAGAACCTCGAGCTCATGGACCCCCTCCGCCTCCTCGCCGTCGCGGCCTCCTTCGCCGCGTGGGCGGCCGCAGCGGCCGGGGACGAGGAGGGCGCGCGCGAGTACCTCGCCCGGGCCGAGGGCTGCGCCGAGGTGGGCAGCGCGGCGATGCGGGAGCTCGCCGCGATGCACCGCGCGGGCGCGGCCGAGATCCTCGAGCCCGGCGCCGGTCTGGCGGCACTTGCCGAGATCGCCGAGCGCAACCGCGCCGCGGGCCGGCCCGGCTGGGAGCTCATCGCGTGGGTGCTCTACCTCGAGCTCGGGGGCAGGGACGAGGCCGGTCGGGCCGCGGAGGTCGCGGCGGCCGCAGAAGGATCGTGGGCCAAAGGCTGGGGCGCCTGGGCGCGCGCCGAGGCGGAGGAGCACGGCGACGCCTACCTGGCGGCTGCCGACCACTTCCGCGCGCTCGGGCTCAACCGGCGCGCGCGGGGTGCCTACGCGCGCGCGGCGGCCTGCTTCGACGCCGCCGGGGACAGGATCGCTGCGCGCCGCGCCGGTGCCGCCGCGCGGGCCTGCGAAGGCCTGCCCGGGGCCGGAGAGGCGGGCGAGGCGGAGGAAGCCGTCCTCGCCTCGCTGCGGCTGAGCCCACGCGAGCAGGACGTCGTGGACCTCGCCGTCGAGGGCCTCAGCGACCGCCAGATCGCCGACCGGCTGCACCTGTCGGTCCGCACCGTCGAGGGCCACCTGCACCGCAGCTACGCCAAGCTCGGCATCCGCAGCCGCGAGGACCTGCGCGCCGCCGTCGAAGACTGACCGGCACCCTCCCACACCGCCTCTCCGTCCAGGCCTCCGGCCCGCCCCCGTGGCGGGCCGGAGGCCTGTGGCGGGCCGAAAGCCTCTGCCGCCGCGCGCCGTCGTCCGTCCCGTCACCCCGGACAAGTAGCCCTCGCCGGGCCCGGCGGAGGGTCAGCGCCGGCCCGCGTAGTGCCCCCCGAACCGGCTGCGTACCGGGCAAGGGGTGCGCCCCCGGAAGCCCCTCGAAGCTCGCGTACTCACTACTCGTGACCCTCTTCAAGCCGGCGCGTGTACTGGTGTGCAGAAGCTTTCCGTTCGAGGCGGTGCCGCAATGCCGGGCACCGCGGCAGGGGCAAGGAGCGGGTCATGTCCGTTGGAGCTCAGCAGGGATCAGCAGGATTCGAGCCGGCCCGCGCCCGCGGGCTGGCGGAACGGATCGGGGCGTCCGCACTGGGCCTGCGGCTGCGCCGGGACCTGAGCGCGGCAGAGGCGCGCATGGCCCGGTCGGCACGGGCGCAGGGCTGGGCCCACCGCTATGCGCGGTTCCTGCGCGTCACCGACGCCCTCGTGGCGCTCGCGGCCGGGGCCCTGGGCCTGCTCGTCATGAACCCGCCGCCCGGGCCGGCGGCCGCCCTCGTGGCGTTCATCCTCGTCTGGCCGTTCGCCCTCGGGCTCTCCGGCAGCCGGGACACCTCCGTGCTCGGCATCGGCGTGGACGAGTACCGGCGCGTCATCAGCGCGACGATGCAGCTGTTCGCCCTCGTCGCGGTCGTGGTCGTCCTCACTGACGGCGTGCTGTCCGCGCGCCTGTGGGCCCTGGTCCTCGGCACCGGCTCGGCCGGGCTGCTGGCGACCCGCTCCCTGAGCCGCCGCTGGCTCCACCGCCAGCGGCAGAGCGGGATGTACCTCACCCCGGCCGTGGTCGTGGGCGAGCCGGAGGACGTCCGCTACGTGGTGCGGCGCATCTCTGCCGGCGAGGGCGCGCCGTACAACGTCCTCGGCGCGATCCTGCCCGGCGGCCGCCGCGGGCAGTCACTCACCGTCGACGGCGTGCGTCTTCCCGTGCTCAGCTCGACGGACGACGTGGTGCGCACGGTCGCGACGAAGAAGGCCGGCGCCGTGATCGTCGCCGGGCCCGTGCCGGGGGGCAACCAGTACGTCCGCGAGCTCGGCTGGAACCTCGAGGAGCACGACGCCGAGCTCGTCCTCGCGTCGTCTCTGACCAACGTCGCCGGGCCCCGCATCCACTTCCGCCCCGTGCCGGGGCTGCCCCTCATGGAGGTCGACCTCCCGCGGTACTCGGGCACCAAGCACGTGGTGAAGCGCTGCGCGGACCTCGTGCTCGCCACGGCGGCGGTGATCGTCCTGGCGCCGGTGCTCGCGGTCCTGGCGCTGATCGTGCGGCTCGATTCTCCAGGCCCGGTGCTGTTCCGGCAGGAGCGGATCGGCAAGGACGGCACGCCGTTCACCATGTTCAAGTTCCGCTCGATGGCCACGGATGCGGAGGCGCGCCTGGCCGCCCTCGCCGAGGCCAACGAGGGGGCCGGGGTGCTGTTCAAGATGAAGGACGACCCTCGGGTCACCCGGTGCGGGGCCTGGATGCGCCGGTACTCGCTCGACGAGCTCCCACAGTTCCTCAACGTCCTGCGGGGCGAGATGAGCCTCGTGGGCCCGCGCCCACCCCTGGCCCGCGAGGTCGGCGGCTACGAGCGCTACACCCACCGGCGGATGCTCATCAAGCCCGGCATCACCGGCCTGTGGCAGATCAGCGGCCGTTCCGACCTCGAATGGGACGACGCGGTGCGGCTCGACCTGTACTACGTCGAGAACTGGTCCCTCACGGGAGACCTCATGATCCTGTGGCGCACGCTCCGCGCCGTGGTCTCGCCGACCGGCGCCTACTGAGCACCGCGGCCAGACACCGCCCTTTTCCGTTACGCACATCATCTAGCAAGGGGAGACCATGGGAGATGTTCCACATCCGCTGGCCCGGCTGAGGGGGCTCGCCGAGGGCCGGCACGGCAGCACGTTGAGAGTCGTCGTGGTCGGAGCCGGCTACTGGGGGCCCAACCTTGCCCGGAACTTCGGCCGCTCCCCGGACTGGGAGCTGGCCGCGGTCTGCGACCTCGACGTGGCTAAGGCCGCCGTGCTCGGGGCCCCCTACGGGGCACCGGCTTTCCCCTCGCTGGACGAGGCGCTCGACACGGTCGAGGTCGACGCCGTGGCCATCGCGACCCCGGCTCGGACCCACCACGGCGTGGCACTCACCGCGCTCGCGGCGGGCAAGCACGTGCTCATCGAGAAGCCGCTTGCGGACACCTGGGACAAGGGGGCGGACCTGGTGCGGGAGGCGGATGCCCACGGGCTCGTCCTCATGGCCGACCACACGTACTGCTATACCCCGGCGGTCCAGAAGATCCGCGAGATCATCCTCGACGGGGATCTCGGGGACCTCCTCTACATCGACTCCGTCCGCATCAATCTGGGCCTGATCCAGCCGGATGTGAACGTCTTCTGGGACCTCGCCCCCCACGATCTCTCCATCCTGGACTACGTGCTCCCCGAGGGGCTCGCTCCGGAGGCGGTCTCGGCGCACGGCGCGGACCCGCTCGGCACAGGGCGGGACTGCGTGGGCCACCTCACCTTCGACCTGCCGGACGGAGCCATGGCGCACATCCACGTCAACTGGCTCAGCCCCACCAAAATCCGCCAGATGGTGATCGGCGGCACCCGGCGGACCCTGGTGTGGGACGACCTCAATCCGCAGCAGCGGCTGAGCGTCTACGACCGCGGGGTCCAGCTCCCGCGCAAGAGCCCGCGGGGCGGCCTCGAGCGGCGGGACGCCGCGGTGTCCTACCGGCTCGGCGACACGTGGTCGCCGGCGCTGCCGGAACGCGAGGCTCTCGGGGCCATGGTCGCCGAGTTCGCCGGCGCCATCCGCTCAGGGCGCTCGCCCGCGACGAGCGGCGAGTCCGCGCTCCGTGTGCTGGGCCTCCTCGAGGCCTCGAGCCGCAGCATCGCCCACCAGGGCGCCCAGGCCTCCGTCGCCGCGCTCGACGGGGCCTCCGGCACCGGGGGCAGCCGGGAGGCCAGCGTCGTCGACCTCGCCGGCCACACGTCCCGGAGCACGTTCGTCGAGAGCGCCGCGGCCCAGGAGTCGGGGTCATGACCGTCCTCGCGGGGGCACGCGTGCTCGTCACCGGAGGAGCCGGCACGATCGGCTCCACGATCGTGGACCAGCTGCTGGACGCAGGGGTCGAGCACATCGACGTCCTCGACAACCTGGTCCGCGGCAGGCTGGCGAACCTGGACCACGCCATCGCCGCGGGGCGTGTCCGGCTGGTCGAGGGCGACCTGCGGGACCGCGACCTAGTCCACGACCTGACGGTCGAGAAGGACCTCGTCTTCCACCAGGCGGCCATCCGCATCACACAGTGCGCGGAGGAGCCCCGCCTCGCGCTCGAGGTCCTCGTGGACGGCACCTTCACGGTGCTCGAGGCCGCGGCCCAGCACAGCGTGGACAAGGTGGTGCTCGCCTCGAGCGCCTCCGTCTACGGCGCCGCGGAGCAGTACCCCACGGGCGAACGCCACCACCACCACAACAACGACACGTTCTACGGCGCGGCCAAGAGCTTCAACGAGGGCATGGCCAGGAGCTTCCGCGCCATGTACGGCCTCGACTACGTGGCGCTGCGGTACTTCAACGTGTACGGGCCGCGGATGGACGTGCACGGGCTCTACACCGAGGTCCTCGTGCGGTGGATGGAGCGGATCGCCGACGGCAGGCCGCCGCTCGTGTTCGGCAACGGCGAGCAGACCATGGACTTCGTCTACACGGAGGACGTGGCGAGGGCCAACCTCAGCGCCGCCGAGTCCTCGGTCTGCGAGGGCGTGTACAACGTGGCCAGCGGCACCGAGACGAGCCTGCTCGCGCTCGCGGTCGCGCTGCTCGCGGCCATGGACTCGGACCTCTCGGTCGAGTTCGGGCCAGCCCGCAGGGTCAACGGCGTCGCCCGCCGCCTCGCCGACGTCGCGGCAGCCGAGCGGGACCTCGGATTCCGCGCGCAGGTGCCGCTCGAAGAGGGCCTGCGCCGGCTCGTCGCCTGGTGGCGCCCCCTGCGCGAGGAGATCGCCGCCGCCCGAGTCCTGGCGGCGTCATGACGGGGCGCATCAACGTCATGCAGCCCTGGGTGGGCCCCGAGGAGGCAGCGGCCGTCGCCGAGGTGATCGCCTCCGGGTGGCTCGCGCAGGGGCCCCGGGTGGCCGAGTTCGAGGCCGCGTTCGCCGCGGCCCAGGGGGCAGCGCACGGCGTCGCCACCTCGAGCTGCACGACCGCGCTGCACCTCGCCCTCGTCGTCGCCGGCCTCGGAGAACGGGACGAGGTGGTCGTGCCCTCGTTCTCCTTCATCGCCACCGCCAACGCCGCCCGCTACGTGGGGGCCGAGCCGGTGTTCGCCGACGTCGACCCCCTGACTGGGAATGTGACCGCGGAGACGGTCGAGGCGGTGCTGGGCCCCCGGACGGCCGCCGTCGTCGTCGTCGACCAGGGCGGAATGCCCGCCGACGTCGCCCCCATCGCCCGGCTGTGCGCGGCCCGCGGCATCACCCTCATCGAGGACGCCGCCTGCGCTGCGGGCTCCCTCTACCGGGGCCTGCCGGTGGGCGTGTTCGCGGACGCCGCCGCATGGTCCTTCCACCCCCGCAAGCTGCTCACCACGGGCGAAGGCGGCATGCTCACCACCGGCCGGCCGGAGTGGGCCGAGCGCGCGCGGCACCTGCGCCAGCACGCCGCGAGCCTGTCCGCGGCGGACCGCCACGGCTCCGTCCGGGCACCCGCAGAGTCCTACACCGAGGTGGGCTTCAACTTCCGGATGACCGACCTGCAGGCAGCGGTGGGGCTCGTCCAGCTCGGCAGGCTCGAGGCCATGGTGGGGCGGCGGCGCGAGCTCGCGGCGCTCTACCGCGCGGCGCTCGCCGACGTCCCCGGGCTCCGGCTCGTCGAGGACCCCGAGGCGGGGGAGTCGAACTTCCAGTCGCTGTGGGCCGAGGTCGGCGAGGCGTTCCCGCTCACGCGGGACGAGCTCCTGGACGCCCTCGCCGAGCAGGGGATCTCTGCCCGGCCGGGCATCATGGCCGTGCACCTCGAGCCGGCCTACGCAGGGGCGCCCCTGCGTGCCCCGCTGCCCGCGACCGAGCACCTGACCGCGCACACCCTGATCCTGCCGCTGTACCACGAGCTCGGAGCCGAGGGCGTCGAGCGGGTGTCCGATGCCGTACGGGCTGCTGCGGCGGTGGCGCGGACATGACAGAGCTCCTCCTCGCAGCGGCGGGCGGCCTCGCCCGCGAGGTCATGGCGGCTGTCCGCGACGGCAGCAGGTACGACATCCTCGGACTCGTCGACGATGACCCGGCCCTGATCGGGACCGTGCTGGACGGGGCGCACATCCTGGGCCGCCTCGAGGACGTGCGGGACTATCCCTCGGTGCACCTCGTGGTCTGCGCCGGCAACGGGACCGTGCGCGCGGACATCGTCCGGCGGCTCGGCGGCCTCGGCGTGGCCCAGAACCGGTACGCGACCATCATCCATCCGAGTGTGACCGTGCCGGAGGGGTGCCTCGTGGGCCAGGGGAGCATCCTGCTCGCCAACGTCGTGATGACGGCGGCCGTGCAGATCGGCAGCCACGTCGTGGCCATGCCGCAGGTGACGTTCACCCACGGTGACGTCGTCGAGGACTTCGCGACGTTCGCGGCGGGCGCCACGCTCGGCGGATCCGTCACGGTCGCGCGCGCTGCGTACGTGGGCATGAACTGCAGCATCCGGCAGAACGTGCGGATCGGGGCGCAGGCGACCGTGGGGATGGGCGCGGCCGTCGTGGCCGACGTGCCGGACGGGCAGACCTGGGTGGGTGTGCCCGCGCGGCAGATCCCGCCGCCGCCGCCGCGCCAGGCACCGGCGCCAGAGGAGGCCGCCGAGCAGGCGCGGGAGGGGGAGCGATGACAGCAGGAGCCAGGGCGGGCGCGCCCGCGGTGCCCTTCGTGGACCTCGCCGCGCAGCAGCAGGAGATCGCGGCCGACGTGGTGCCCGAGGTGCTCGAGGTCCTCGCGACGGGCGCCTTCATCGGCGGCCCCCACGTGGCCGCCTTCGAGGAGGAGTACGCGCGGTTTGCGGGCACCCGGGAGTGCGTGGGCGTCGCCAACGGCACCGATGCCCTCGAGCTGGCCCTGCGCGCCGTCGGCGTCGGCCCGGGCGGGGAGGTCATCCTGCCGGCGAACACGTTCGTGGCCACGGCGGAGGCCGTGGTGCGCGCCGGCGCGCGGCCGGTGCTGGTCGACGTCGACCCGGAGACCCTCCTGATCGACGCAGATTCGGTGGGCCGGGCGGTGGGTCCTAGAACGCAGGCCATCGTCCCGGTCCACCTGTTCGGGCAGGTGGCGCCCGTCGAGGAGCTGCTCCCGATCGCGGTGGCGTGCGGCGCCGCCGTGGTCGAGGACGCGGCGCAGTCCCAGGGCGCGCGGCGCTTCGGCCGCCCCGCGGGATCCCTCGGCGACATCGCGGCGACGAGCTTCTACCCGGGCAAGAACCTCGGCGCCGCCGGGGACGCGGGGGCGGTGACGACCCATGACGGACTCCTCGCCGACCGCGTCCGGCTCCTCGCCGCGCACGGGAGCCGGGTGAAGTACGTGCACGAGGCGGTGGGCTGCAACTCGCGGCTCGACGCCGTCCAGGCCGTGGTGCTGCGCGCCAAGCTGCGCCGGCTCGAGGGCTGGAACGCACGACGCCGGGTGGCGGCCGAGCGGTACTCCTCGCTTCTCGAGGGGGTCGCCGGGGTTCGGGTTCCGCGGAGCCTGCCCGGCAACGAGGACGTGTGGCACCTGTACGTGGTGCGGGTCCTCGACGGGCGCCGCGCCCGGGTGCAGGCGGCGCTCGCGGAGGCAGGGATTGCCACCGGCATCCACTACCCGACCCCGGTGCACCTGACCGAGGCCTTCTCTTCCCTGGGCTACGGCCCCGGCGACTTCCCCGTCGCCGAGGCCGCCGCGGAGCAGATCCTGTCCCTGCCGATGTTCCCGCACCTCACGGACGGCCAGGTCGAGCGGGTCGCCGAAGCGGCGGCCGAGGCGGTGGCGGGATGAGGAAGCCGGCTGGGCGGGAGCGAGGCAGATTCCGTGATCAAGGTTCCTCCAGAATCGGCCTGAAGGTTCGCGGCCGTCGCGCGGCTCGGACCCTTTCGGGCCTTCCAGCCGCAATATCGCCCGCCATGACGGTCGGGGGCAGAGAACGGGGCCCAGAGACGGGAGCACATCTCGGCGGCAGTGTCCGACGTGGAGCGCTGTGGGCTGGGGCCAGCTCGATTCTGTTGCGTGTGGGCAATATTGCCGTCATGGCGGTCATCGCCCGCATTGTGTCTCCGAAGGATTTCGGCGTGTTCGCGCTCGCCGTCACCGTGCAGACCATCCTGACTGGCGTCGCCGAACTCGGCGTTGCATCGGTTATCGCGCGGTCAGACATCGCCGTTGAGCGTATCGCTCCGACCGTTGTGACCATTTCGGTGGGGACGAGTGCGATTTTGGCTACCGCAATGGCACTCTTCGCAGGCCCCATCGCGTCCTTCCTGGGATCCCCCGACGCAGAGGGGCCGGTCCGGATTCTCGCCATTACTATCGCGCTCATCGGCCCGTTCGCAGTTCCGGGTGCGCAGCTCCAGCGCGACTTCCGGCAGGATCAGCTGTTCTGGGGGACGCTGGTCTCCTTCGCGGTGTCGAACGCCGTCCTCATCGCACTCGCCCTTGTCGGCGACGGCGCGACTGCATTCGCATGGTCCCGCGTCGTCGGCCAGCTCGTCGTCGGCTTGTACATGATGTGGAAGGTTGAGCGGAATTACGGCCTGGGGTTCTCGTTCGTCTATGTGAAGCCGCTTCTCTGGTATGGCCTCCCTGTGGCCGGTGCTAATATCCTCAGCCAAGCCTTGGTGAATATCGATTACGTTTTCGTCGGACGAATGTTGTCCACCACAGACGTCGGTGTCTACACTCTCGCCTTCAATATCTGCATGTGGTCTGCAAGTGTCATCGGAACGATGCTCAACGCTGTCGGACTCCCCGCCTTTTCAACCGTTCGGAGGGATCAGGGTGACCTTGCGGCGGCTCTAGCCCACGCTCTGCGTTCGGTGGCCTTGGTTGCCTTTCCGATGGCGGGCTTCACGTGCGCCTTTGCCGCGCCGCTGGTGATGGTCATCTACGGGAGCAAGTGGCAGGCGGCAAGTCCTGTGCTCTCCGTTCTTTCCTTCTATGGAGTGGCCTTCGTCGCAGGCCTCCTTTTCGGAGGTATCCTCACCTCGATGGGGCGAACTGGGCCCCTTTTCGCGGTCCAAGCAGTCGCGGTCGTCTTCCTCGTTCCTGCGCTCTGGATCGGCATTTCCGCGGCCGGGCTCATCGGCTTGGGAATAGCCCACATTTCCGTGATCTGCCTCGTCACGCTCCCGATCTACCTACGGTCATTGCGTCAGGTCGTGGCAATCCGCACCGTCACCTTGTTGGCGGCAGTCGGGCGGCCGGCTGCGACGACCATGGCAGCCGTTCTCTTGGCCCTCGCAGTTGCTGCGCCCCTTACCGCGGATCTGGCCCGTCTGATGGCAGGCGGACTCGTGGGCGGCGCAGTGTATTTGGGCTTGAATCGGAGCCTTTTCGCCCAGCTTGTACCCGTGAAGTTCGGAGCCTGGGCTCCAATGAAGCAGCGCAGCGTAAGCCCGAGGAGGCAGTGATGAGCATGAGCGCGCAGGAAGAGGGTCAGCCGCCCGGAGACCGCCGGAGGCGGATTGGCCTTCTCTACCCAGCCCCCGACCCCTTGTCTCCGGCCGTCTGGTCAGGGACTCCGCACGGGCTGGCCGACGGCCTTGCCGCACAAGATGTCGAAGTCGTGCCGATCGGGGTCCGCCTTCCCTTTGGGGTACATCAAGCGGTTGCGCTTGCCTCCTACGCAGGAGGACAAAGGGGTGCGGTGGCAGATCGCATGCCGATTCGGCAGATTGCCCGAACTACGGTGCTCGGGAGCCAGATGCGTCGAAAGGCACCGCTGGACGGAGTCATTGCGATGGGTTCCGAGATGTACCGGCTCAAGAGGATTGTCCCGGAGGGGACCGCCTCCGCGACGTTCGACGATGGAACGCTCCAGCAGATGTGGGCACATCCTGATTCTGACATCCGGCAGTCAAGTTTCCCTGAGCGCCATGTCCGGCTCTGGATCGATCGCCAGGCCGCGTCGAGCCGCGCAGCCGATGTCTGCTGTGTGAGCACAGCATGGGCAGCACGGTCCTTTGAAGAGGACTACGGCGTCCCCGGTGAACGGATCCGTGTTGTGGGGATAGGGCACCGTCCCCGATCGACCCAGCGGGATGTGCGCGACTGGAACCGCCCGCAGTACCTGTACGTAGGCGTCGACTGGGAGCGCAAGAATGGGGCTGCCGTCGTAGCGGCATTCCGCCAGGTTCGGGAGCACATTCCGCACGCCCTTCTCCATCTCGTCGGCAGAGTCCCGGAGATCGAGGAACCGGGCATCGTGAGGCATGGTTTCCTTCCCCGCGAGGATGGCCGTGCCCAAGCCATTCTCGACGACCTCTATGCCCGAGCGACCTGCTTCGTCCTGCCGAGCCGCTTCGACCCTGCTGGCATCGCGTATCTCGAGGCCGGCTCGGCTGGGCTTCCCGTCATCGCCACAACTGCGGGTGGCCCGCAGGACCTCATCGGCAAGGCAGGGCAGCTCGTCGACCCCCACGACGTTGGGTCCATCACCCAGGCCATGAAGGATCTGGCTGTCGCAGAACGGGCGCGGGCTGCCGGAGCCGAAGCGGCGCGTGTTGCGCTCCGCTACTCGTGGACGCGCGTTGCGGGACGGGTGCTGGCCGCGCTCGCCGAGGCACAGACTAGTCGGTCAGGTGTTGATCCCGCCCTTTCACGGGAGGCCCGATGATCGTGCACGCCCGCCCCCTGCCCGCCGATAGGCGGCCCCACGTCGCGGTTGTTGTGCCGTGCTACAACTACGGACGTTTCCTCGCCGAGTGCGTGCGAAGCATTGTGAGTCAGGCCGACGTGACGACTTCTGTGCGCATCATCGACGACGCGTCGTCCGACGACAGTTTTACCGTCGCTCAAGATCTCGCAGCGACGTACCCAGGGGTTGAGGCCAGGCGCCACGCTACGAACCAGGGACATATTGCCACCTACAATGAGGGGCTCGCGGAGGTCGACAGCGATTACGTCGTTCTGCTGTCAGCCGACGACCAGCTTGCGCCCGGAGCGCTCTCCCGCGCGACCGCGGTCATGGAAGCGTTCCCCAACGTAGGGCTCGTGTACGGGCACCCCCAGACGTTCTCGTCCACGCCGGTTCCCGGCTCGGACCGAGTCCGTAATTGGTCCGTGTGGCCCGGAAGGCGGTGGATCAGCGCACAGTTCTCGCGGGGCCTGAGCAACATCTACAGTCCGGAAGCGGTGGTCAGGACTGAAGTCCATCACCAGGTGGGCTACTACCGGAACTCTCTTCCGCACTCAGGAGATCTCGAGATGTGGCTGCGCATTGCAGATGTCTCCGATGTCGGCAGAGTGAATGGCCCAGACCAAGCGTATAGGCGCCTCCACTCGGCGAGCATGATGGAGACCACGTTCAAGGGAATCGCGACCGACCTTCGAGAACGATTCAGAGCATATGAGTCTTTTTTGGCTGCTTCTCGGCTGGATCCCCGTGAACGCCGGCGACTTGAAGTCCTCGCGAGACGGCGAGTCTGTACAGAGGCGTTCCAATGGGCAGCATCGGCAGAGGGCAGACGGGCCGAGGCTCTTGCCGGAGCCGCGGCGGCTGTTCAATTCGCGGAAGACGTATATCCGGACTTTGAAGATTTGGGGGCATACCGCGTCTACGAGGCGAGCCTAGAGGAAGCCTCCCTGCTCTCCAAGGTCGTTGCCGCGAGGGGCCGGCTCGGTCTCGAGATTGGCGCACGAACCAGTTGGCGCCGTTGGCGCCGGTACGGGATCTAGGGGGCGGACATGACCACGGATGGCGTTTCGAGGGGCTTGCGGCATTGGGCCACTACAGGCAGGGAGGCTCTTATGGGTAGGGCCAGTATGAAGTGGAGGATGCCTCCGAAGATCAAGCTCAGCAGACGCGTGCCGGAGAGGCCGACGATCTACTATCTGACTCCTCACGGAGCGCGCCCGAGCGGAGGCGTTCGGATCATCTACCGGCATGTAGAGCTCCTCAACCGGATGGGCGCGCAGGCCGCCGTCCTGCACGCGCGTGACAACGTGAATCTAGGGTGGTTCCGCCATGCGGCCAGGGTGGAGTCCACCCGTACACTCGACTTCACCGCCAAGGACATCCTTGTGGTTCCGGAGGTCTATGGCCCCTTCTTGGACACCCTGCCTGACGAGGTGTCGAAGGTCGTCTTCAATCAGGGTGCTTACCATACATTTGACGACATCGACTTCCGTGCGACGTCTCCCGGTTATCCCTATTCGACGCTTGCGAACCTCAGAGGCATCATGACGGTTTCGCAGGATTCGAGACATCTCCTTGAACTCGCGTTCCCAGCCCGGCCGGTGATGGTGGTCCGCAATGCTATAGACCCCCGTGTCTTTTTCCCAGGGGAGGGGCCACGGCGGCGCGCGGTCGCCTACGTTCCGACACGTCGCGGTCATGAACTCGGACAGCTTCTGCATATTCTGCGGTCCCGCGGCTTTGATTGGGAGCTCATTCCCATTCAGGGTATGTCCGAGGCGGACGTATCAGGAGTCCTCAGATCTGTAGCCATCTTCATGAGCCTCAGCGAGCAGGAAGGCTTCGGGCTGCCGGCCGCTGAGGCCATGGCCGCCGGCTGCTACGTCGTGGGCTATTCGGGAGGCGGGGGAGACGAGTTCTTTGATTCCGAGTACTGTTCGCCCACGGGGCGCCTCAGCGAACTTGTCGAGGCGCTGGTCCGTGCAACCCAGACGCCTCTGCAGGAACTGCAGTTGTTGGGGCTGAAAGCCTCACGCGCGATTTCTCTGCGCTACTCAGAAGCGGCTATGTGCGATGATCTCCGGAAGTTTTGGGAATCCATCACAGGTTGCTTCGGCGCTGATGAATCCGGGGCTGGCGTCTATGACGTCGCCGCATCTTCGAAGCGGGGAGGTCCGAGATGAGTTTGAAGGTCTTGATCCAGCGGGTTATCAGACGCTGGTATTGCCTGCTCGCCGGTCTTCTGGCGGTAGCTGGCCTCTGTTACTGGGTCGGCGTCCACACTCCAGTGCAATATCGCATTCAGGGCAGTGTCGTCCTGCTCCCCTCATCCGAAACCGTTGGCGGTGGAAACCCGTACCTCTTCCTGACCGGTCTCGGTCAGGCTATGGATGTGGTCACCAGGAGACTCACGGCCCCATCCGTCAGGGAGCCAATCGCTGACACCTATCCGCACACGGCCTACACCGCCGCCGCAGACCAGACGAACGGCAGTTCCATCCTCCTAGTCTCTGTCACGGGCGATACCGAGAGCGCGGCCCGCGGCGTGCTTTCCGCCGTGATGGCCCAGGTCCCCAAGATCCTGGTCGGAATGCAGGACCAATTGTCAGTGCCGCCGCAGGGCCGCATCGGCTCGATGCCTGTCACGTCTCAGCAGGAGCCCACGGTCGATTCGAAATCGCGCGTCCAGCTTCTTGCGCTGTCGGCAGTGGGCGGCGTCGCACTGACCCTCCTCCTGACTGCTCTCCTCGATGGTCTGATCTCGAAGTGGACGTCGCGAAGAGGTTCTCGCGCCCCTCTCGCTCGGAAGAGCCGCTTGCACCGGAGACCCGTGGGAGCGCCGACGACGCCGGATGAGGAAGAAGCCAGCCCGCTGGCAACGGAGGTCGGTGCCGGGTCCCTCTCGGAGCTGAGCCGATGACGACTCTGAGGCGGTTCCCTCGCCACTGGACCCCCCTTGTTGCCGCCGCGCTCGTGCTGGCTGCTCTCGTGGTGGCCGTCAAGAATCCTGATCGCGTGTACTGGGCCAAGACCGAGGTCGTCTTTCTGTATCCAGGACTTGCTCCGGTCTCTACCACCTTCGTGAGAGGAACCGATGCCCTGGTCAACTTCGCGGAGCTCGTGCGGCTGAAGGTCGCGGAACGCGATCAGGAGGGCGAGACCGTGGCCGCGATGTCCGGCGGCACGCTCTCCGGTGCAGGCTTCCGCCGCGGCGTCTCAGTCATTCTGCCGAACATGGGGGGCCAGTGGACCAAGAGCTACAGCGAACCTCGGCTCTCGGTGGAGGTCGTTGACACCGACCCCGGAAGGGTTCGCGCGTCAATGCTGATCGTCCTCGGGGCGATTTCCTCGGCCGCGCGCGACCTTCAGATCCAGGTCTCGACTCCGCGGGACGCGATGGTCACCGTCACCACGATCCCGCAGTCGATTGAGGTCGTCCCAGAAGGGCCCAGCCTCATCATGGTGGTTCGGGGCTTCGCTGCCGCGCTGGCGGTGCTCTTGTTGCTCGTTCCCTTCGCCTCCAAGCGCAGACTGAGCGGCCTGAACGGGCAGGATGCGCTGTCAAGGGGGTCGGGTCCGGGATGACGATCAGCGGGAGCCAGCCTGAGCTTGAACCGGCGAATCAAGAGTCGTCCGACGCTGTGAGCGTCCTGAGCGTGTATCTGGTGCTGTGCTGTCTCGTTCCCTCATACCTCAGTTTTCCATCCCTGGGGTCGGCGCTTGGAAGACCCGGGGTCCTGTGGTGTGTTCTCATGATGTTCTGGTGGCTGATGGCCAAGTTCCTCCAGCGGGAACCGCCGTCACGGGGCGTACAGCCGGTCCGCCTTGCGTTGCATCTCCTGGTCATCGTCATCGTCGCGAGTTACGTGCTCGCAATGTTCCGAGGCATTCCCGACACCGAGGTGAGCCCTGCGGACAATGCTCTTCTTCGGGCGGCAGGTTGGTGCGGAATCCTGTTGGTGGCGCACGACGGCCTTCGGAGTGCACGGGATATCAAGGTGGTGCTCCGGCGCGTCGTCACGACAGGGGCGATCATCGCGGCCATCGGCATCCTCCAGTTCGCGACCAAGCAATCCCTGGTGAACTGGATCGTCATCCCCGGCATGACTGCTGATGGGCAGGCCGGTGTTGATACGCGGGGTGAATTCACGCGAGCCGCCGGAACCGGGGGACATCCCCTCGAATACGCGGTCGTCATCTGCATGACGCTTCCTCTGTCACTGACGTTCGCCTTGGAAGACAGGACTCGTGGTGTCTTATCCCGCTGGGCGCCGCCGGTCGTCATTGCGACCGCGGCTCTTCTGTCCGTTTCCCGTTCCGCCATCATCGCTCTGGTGGTAGGTATTGTTTTTCTGCTTCCGAGTTGGGCACCCCGAGTAAGGCTGTTCGCAGGGATCGCTGGAGTGCTCCTCTTCACGGTGATCTACTTTGCGGTGCCTGGGATTGCGGGAACGATTCGCGGCATGTTCACCGGCGCGGGCGACGATAGCAGCGTCCTGTCGAGGACCAACGCGTATGATGTCGCATTCACGATCGCCTCGAACAACGCTGCATTCGGTCGCGGCCTCGGTACCTTCCTACCTGCATACACTATTCTGGACAATCAATATCTCGGGCTGATCATCGAGATCGGGTATATCGGCGCCGCGGTGTTCCTTGCTCTCATCGTCGCGGCGATTTTCGTCGCCCGGAGCGCGGTGACCCGGGCGACGGATTCCATGATGCGCCAGCTTGGTGTGGCCGCGGCAGCCTCGGTGGCTGCGGGCAGCTCATGTTTCGCCTTCTTCGACGCATTGTCCTTTCCGATGTCCGCCGCATTCCTCTTCTTGATGATGGGAATAGCAGGAGCCTTGGCGCATGTGCCAATGGAGCCCACGGTAGCCGCTTCGCCTCGGTCGGCTCTTCGTGAGGTTCGGACGTGAGTCGTGAACCCACTTTGGTTAGGAAAATTCTCAGATGAACGCATCCCGACTTGCCTTCGTTATCGACGAACCGTTCATTCCTGACGTTTATGGAGGGGGGGTCGCTGATATCCATGAGATAGCGCGAGCCTGTGGGGACCATGGTTGGGAAGCAGAAGTGCATTGCCTCCGGTCCAGTCGTCCACGATTCGCAACCGGGTTGGCCACCCGGTTCGTCCGGCGCTTGCCATTCCCTTACGCTCGGACGGAGCATGACGCCACCCTGGGGTATCCAGTGCATCGCAGGTCCACCGTGTCGCTTCTTGGCCCAGCTCCCCTACCGGGTAGGGACGCGCACATAGTAGTCCTCCAGGGTGCCCGCATTCCCCAACTCGCCGTGCGGTACGCCGACCTCGGGCTCAGAGTGGTATTGCGGGTGGTCACGACGGCTTCGGTAGACGAAATCGATGCGTACTCTCGAGTTCACGCCTCGCTTCGCTCGCACCTTCAAACCGGGTCCGTGGCTGTCGTGGCCAACTCGCGATTTGTCGCAGACAGAGCGGAGGACCAGCTCGGCGTGAAGGTTGCGTGGAGCTATCCGCCGATCGCCTCGGGCAACGGATCTCGCGCGGCAGGCGCGCACGGTGATTCGGTGCTGTTCGTCAACCCTGTGGAGCTGAAGGGGCTGGAGACAGCGCTGAATGTCGCGCGTCTGATGCCGGATACAAATTTCCTTTTTCAGGAGTCGTGGCCTCTCGCAGGCCGGGAGCGCGGCATCTTGCAGAATCAGCTCTCACAATTGCCGAATGTGGAGCTCCGAGGGAATGTCCCCCGTCTAGATGCCGTCTTCCACGAGGCAGGCCTTCTCCTGGTTCCGTCGGTGGTGGACGAGGCGTTCGGCCGAGTGATCGTGGAGGCGAACCGCTTCGGTATTCCCGTCGTGGCGAGCAGAGCCGGGGGCATCCCCGAAGCTATCCGGTCAGCCGGACTGCTCGTTGAACGCGATGCACCAGCCGAAATGTGGGTCAAGGCAATCAGGACGGTCATGTCAGAGCGTGGGAAGTGGACGGAGAGGGCCTTCTCCAACGGGGCGTCCCCCGACTTCTCGCTCGATGAGGTCGTGGGCTCGTTTGTTGCGTTGATGAGCGCGCTGCGACCAAGGAAATAGAGCCAAGGCCAGTTCTTGGAGCACAAAGTCATGCGGCGCAGCCAACGCTGACGCCGTCCCCGGACGGGGTCCGTCCGGTCCCTGTGTAACGCGTCAGGCTACTCCCAGGCCAAGAACCCACGGTCTGGCCCCTGCCAGCGGTATGGAGCGCCGCGGCAACAGCCCCGTTGGGGTCAGACTCCCACGGGCGGAAGACGAGTAGCCATGTGGTGCCAGACCCGGTTCTGGGTGATAGCGATGCTGCGACGGCCTGCGCTCCGCTTGGCGAACTGATGACAATGTCGGAGGGCGAGCATCGCCAGCCGTAGTACTCCAACGAAGCTGAGGCATGCGAGTTGTCCAGAATCAGCACGTCGCCGGGCCGCATCTGCTGCGCGAGAGCCACTGCGGCCGACCGCAAGTCGTCCTTTGCGTAACGAGGGTCGGTGTACCAATTGGTTAACGACCACGCAACGACGCCCGCAGCGAGGACGGCCGCTGTCCTTGCCAACCAGCTCGTGGCGAGGCGGGAGAGCGCAGCCCCGACAAGAACGGACAAGGCTGGAAGAGCGGTGATGGCGTAGCGAGCGTTGTAGCTGACGTCGGCGACGTAGGTTGCGGCGACGGCCAGCGCCGGGGGGACTGCTCCCCAGCAGAGAATCCATGCGGTGACAGCCTTGCTCCGCTTCCATAGGACGGGAAGCCCCGCGATGGCAATGACGGCCATGGCCACGACGGTCAGGCCGACGGCGGGGGCTTGTTGCAGGAGGGCATGTCCCGCATCCGTGAGCCGCAAGTCCCTCACCGATGGTCCGAGGCTCAGGCCGGCGAGATACGAGAAGAACGTATACGGCAACCAGAGAAGTTGCCCTGACTTCTCAAAGCCAGTGCCGTTGCCCTGGCCCTGCGTGAGCAGTAGCCATGGGACGAAGGTGAGCGCTGCGATCGCCTGGGTCCCCGCCCACATCCACAGGCGCCTGCTGCGGAGGCCTGTTTGGGTAATAAGGAAGAGGCCAAAGGCGATGATGAGGAGCCCCATGTAGTGGTGGGTCCACAACCCAAGTGCCGCCCCGATGGTCATGAGGACCCACTCCCGCTTCGTCGCCCTTCCTTGAGTCAAAGGCCAGCAGGCCCACACATACATGAGCGCGAGGAGCAGAAGGAGCGAGTACATGCGAGCTTCTTGGCCGTACCAGACCGCAAAAGGTGCAACTGCGGTGAAGATCCCGGCTCCGAACGCTATCGTCTGGTCGTGCAGGATCCGTCTAGTCACGGCGTAGGCCATCGCCGCTGCGAGCGTGCTGGCCACGGCAGCGGGCACTCGGAGCCAGAACTCGCTCGGACCGCCGATTCCGATCGAGAGCGCGTCAATGATCGCCGAGAGGGGCGCCACATGATCCTCGGCTGCCATGCCTGGCAATCCCGAGCGTGCGAGGACTTCGGCGTTGTGCAGAGAAGCCACCTCGTCTATCCAGAAGGGGCTGGCTCGCCAAAGCGTAGAAGCGTAGGACGGCGGCGAGCGTCACGATGGGGAGCAAGGGCCACCAACGCCATGTGGACGGCGTCGGGCGTCGAGTCTTCAGCAGCTCTTTGGTAGTCATCCGGCCATCCCCTCGCTCACACCCGCTTTTCTCGGCGCACCGGCCAGGGCTTTCTCATAGCAGTCCATGAGCGCCGTCCCCGCGGCCGACCACGAGAAGAGGTCCCGATCGGCTACGCAGTTGCCGGACAGACGCTCGAGTAGGTCTGGATGTTGCGCAAGCGTCCTCATCTGTGAAGCAAGTCTCTCCACGTCGCCCACTGAGTGGACGAGGAAGTGCCTTCCGGCTTCGCCGAATGCCCCGCTTGCCGCACTCACGAGGGGAACGCAGCCTGTTGCCTGCGCCTCGTACACAACGAGGGCGCTCCCCTCCGTCGAACTCGGCAGCAGGAGGACATCAGAGCCGGAGAGCAGTGCTCCGACATCGTCAACGAAGCCACGCACGGCGATCCGCGGATCCGCGAGCCGATCCCGAAGCGATTCGGCATAGGACTCCTCCAGCTTTCCGGCAATCATGAACCTCGCGTCAGAGAGGTTTGCGGCATGCCACGCCTCGAGCGCTACATGCAGGCCCTTTGTGGGATCGCCCCGGCCTACGAAACACATCCTGAACGGCGTGCCCGGAGGCCTCCCCGCGATCCTCGCAGGGAAATGATCCAAATCACACCCATAGCGATGGCGTAGCAACTTGCCGGACGGGAATCCTTGCCTCAGGAATTCACTGAGTGCGTAGTCGGAGGGGACCAGGACAAAGTCGGCTGCATCATATTCGGCCTGCTCCCTGCTGAGCACGGAGCTCGATGGTGCGTGGGAATGGTCATGGGGCAGCTCCACATGCGCCTCCCGCGCTGCGAGGGCAGAATCGCGCATCACGGAGGCGGTGTGCGGATTCGGTGATTCCCGCAATGCAGGGATGCCGGCCTGGCGTGCGGCGTTAAGCGTCCTGATGCATCCGCGCGGCCACGCATGAACGAGATCGACGCTGCTGGAGTGGCGCCTGAGCCACAGGGCAACTCTCGCATCATGCAGGCTGTATGCGTTCTGAACGCCGAGGGCTCTGTGCGGTACCCGGAAGCCAGCAGCGCTCAAGGTCGTGTGGACGCGCACCGAGCTCGGAAGCTCGGCGGCACCCAATGAGGCGCAGAACAGCTCCACCGCGATTCCCCGCTTGGCGAGCTCGAGGACTTGATGGAGTGCGGTGACCGCAATCCCCGGTCTGTCGAGGACATGGGGAAAGCTGTACAGGACCGTGAGACGAGCGCTGGGCAATATGAAGCTCATGAGGCTACCACCGAGAAGACGGAATCTGGGGCGACGGATACAGCGAGGGGGCCACCCGTTTGCATGGTCCACTGAGGACTTGTGGATGGGTTTGCCGTGGAGGTCAGCTGCTGAAGACGGAGGGAGTTGAAGTTCCCCCGGATCCTCAGCTGAAAGCTCTGCCGTGATGCCGTGGGGTTGATTCCAAGAATGGTCACCTTTCCGGTGGCCGGATCGAGGAATGCTTCGGTTCGGACGGCGTGGGCGCCATCCGAATCTAGATGCACAGTGCCCGGAGGCAGCGATTGGAGGAACAGGCCCAGAACCGCAAAGGACGACCGCGGGGTGTAGGACCCCGACGACTGGTCATACCTGAGGGCGCCCGAGTAGTCGAAAGTACCGTGGTGTTCGTAGTAGCCGTCCCAGCCGTCGTAGAGCTGTCCGCCGTTCACTCCTTGGGCGATGAGGTTCAAGAGGTCCTTTGCCATTGCGAAGGCCTGGTCCCACGCACCTCCCGCATTGGGATCGCTGTCACAGGTGTCGCACGTGGCGTTGAACTCGGTGGCCCATACGGGGGTTCCCCCCTTTGAGCTCTTCGCGACATCGTCGGGCACTGCCCCCGCGTCTCCCGAATAGGTGTGGATCCCGATTCGAGCGATCTTCGCCGCGACGGTTGGGTCCGCGAGCAGGGCTGGGAGATAGGAGGCGTGGATATTCTGCACGCTAGCGGCGTCCGGCACGACGAACCGGACGTCACCCATACCCATCGAATCGAGTTTCCTGCTGAGCTTGGAGAGCAGTTCTGTCATCTGGGACGGCTTGACTTTGGCGCCTTCGATTCCGTCCCAGTCCGGCTCGTTGAGGGGGCTGACGAGACTGAGTCGCAGGCCCTTCTGGTTCCTGGCATAGTCGAGCAGGGAAGCGATCATCCGCACCCAGTAGTCCTCTTTCTCGGGCAGGATCTGCGTTCCCCCCATCCATGGCGCCACACCGCCCATGACACTGAGCGAGACCGTCTGGTTGGGTGAAGCCTCGATGTAGGCGATGGTGTTCCAGAGGTCCTGCATCTTGGGCGTCTCGTAGATTCGTCGGTAGTATTCCTCGTCGATCACATCCGGCGAGCCCACCTGAGTCGGCTCCCAATCGGCCTTCTCGATGATCACGCGCCACGTCACGGGTCCAAGTGCCGTGTACCTGTCGATCGCCGGCTTGAGCTGGCCGTTCTTCCAGCTGTGCACGTCGGCATTGATGCCAAGCCCCGAGATGACCTGCTCCTTAGAGCTGATATCGACTTTCAGCTCATCAGTCGTGAGCGGACCTACGTCACTCGGCGGCGCGATCTGGACCGAGGAGGGAGAGGGGTCGGACCCCAGAAGAGGCGGTGCCACATTGTCCTGCCGAGGAGGCGATGACGATGGTGCCGCCCCGGGCTCCTGGCCGGTGCAACCGGCCAGGAGCGTGAGCGTCAGGGCGGCCAGGGCTGTGAGTCCCCGGCGCCTCCATGGGCGAGCCATTGGATTCACGGTGTGCTGAAGACCACGTCGACCCAGTAGTTGGTGGCGTTGTAGCTGCTCGTCGGGAACCCAGACGATCCGTACTTGAATACGCCGTTGAGGTGGCTCGCGGTACTCTGCAGTCCGTGCAAGGGCGGCGCATCAGCGGAGGCGTTGAAGTAGCCACCGTTGGCCGAGTAGTTGCCGTTCGGTGCGTAGTAAGAGACCACGTAGGTCGTGTTGGCCGCGATTGCCACCGGGCTCGAAAGGGTGGCGGTTTGCCATCCGCTCGATGTTTCACCGCTGAACGTCACCGTAGTCAACAGCGTCCCGCTGGCGGTCCACAGGTGCCCCACATGGGTCCCGGTGTTCTGAGAGCCCTTGTAGAACTTGATGGCCGTGACAGAACCGGACACATCGGACGTGAACTGCATGCCCAGCTCGACGGCGTTCGAGTCATTCGCGTTGGCGGTCGACGGAACCGACGACGCGCTGAAGACGCTGCAAGGGCAGCTGTAGGTCGTCCCGCCGGTCGTGAAGCTCCAGCTGTAAGCCGCGGACATGGCCTGCCCCGTTGCGCTCTTGACACCCGAAACCGTCGCCGTGTACGTCGTATTCGCGGCGAGCGGTGAGCTTGGCGCGAACGTGTACGTGCCCGCCGTCGCCGCCGTGCTCGTCGTCCCGCCGACACTGGACCCACCGCTGGGAGCAACGGAGAACGTCGCGGAGGAGGTGTCGATCGATTGATCGAACGTCGCGGACATCGACGCGGAGGTGAGGACCGACGAAGCGCCCTGCCCAGGTGAGACGCTCAGGACCGAAGGTGCCGAGGGCGAGCCTGGATTGAAGATGGCGTCAACCCAGTAGTTGGTCGCGTTGTACGTCCCTGTTGGGAACGACGAGCTGGACCCGTAGGCGAAGACCCCGTTGCCGCCCGACGATCCGCTGGCGAGGCCGAAGATCGGCGACGCGCCTTGCTGGCTCGAGAATCCGGTGCCCGTGTAGGCATAGCCGCCGTTGGGGGCGTAGTACGAGATCACGTAGGTGGTGTTCGCAGTGACGGACACGGGCGTGGAGAAGTAGGCCTGCTGCCAGCCCGTTGCGCTCTCATTGGCGAAGGTCACGCTCGCGAGCTTCGTGCCGCTGGCCGACCAGAGGTTGCCGATATGGGTGCCTGTGTTGAGCGAGCCCTTGTAGAAGCGGACGCCAGTGATCTGGCCCGCCGTATCGGTTTGGAACTTCATCCCCAGCTCCACGCTGCTGGAGTCGTTGGCGCTTGCGGTCGCTGGGCTGGAGCTGAGGGGGAAGACGGAGCAGGGGCAGGTGTACCCGGGTGCTGTTGTGAAGCTCCAGCTGTAGGGCGACATAGTCTGCCCCGTCGAATTGGTGGCTCCGCTGACCGTTGCCGTGTACTGCGTGTTGTAGGCGAGGGCCGAGGACGGTGTGAAGGTCGCCGTCGTCGTCGTGCTCGAGTATGTGACAGATCCGGCGACACTGGCGCCGGACGGATCCTTCACGACGAACTGAATCGACGATGCCGTGACGTCCTGGCTGAAGGTCGCGTTGACCGTTGAAGTGGCCGCGACGCCGGTTGCTCCTGGAGCGGGATTCGTGGATGAGACGTTGGGAGCAGGTGGTGCCGTGGCTGTGGTGAAGCTCCAGGAGTAGGGACTCGCCATGGTCTGGCCGGTCGAGTTCGTTGCCCCGCTCACCGTGGCGGTGTAGGTGGTGCTGTAGGCAAG
>NZ_JBSSGJ010000011.1:0-150767 GCF_054063535.1 Sinomonas sp. RB5 | reverse complement strand
ACGGCCCCTGCGCTCCACCCTGGACCTGGCCAAGATCGAGGCCACCGGCTTCCACCCCACCCCCTGGACCGACCGCCTCCGCACCTACCCACTGGACGAGCGGGACGGAGGAGATTCCCGGTGAACGGGGAGTTGTCCACAGGGCACCCTCCTCGCGGGACGGCGGTTTACAGAATCCGTTAGGCTGAGGCTGCTGCCGGGTAGGGGCCCGGCGCGAAGGGCGCACCCGGGGGGGAAGTCTGTGGATGCTCTGCGCATGGTCGAAGGGGAGGTCAGGGAGCTCATCAGGCTCCGCGGCCTCGATCCGCTGCGGGAGGCCGGCGAGGTCCGGCGCCTCATCGACGCGGCAGTGGTGGACTACGACGAGCGCGCGCTCCTCGGCGCGGTGCCGCCGCTCGGCCCGCTCGATGCCGCCCGGAGAGCGCTCTTCGACGCGGTCGCCGGCTTCGGCCCACTCCAGCCGTTCCTCGATGACCCGACCATCGAGGAGATCTGGCTCAACGCCCCGCACGAGGTCTATGTGGCCAGGGACGGCGAGTCCGAGCTCACCGGGACCACCCTCTCCGACCAGGAAGTGCGCGATCTGGTCGAACGGATGCTCAAGTCCTCGGGCCGGCGCCTCGACCTCTCCAGTCCCTTCGTCGACGCGGCGCTGCCCGACGGCTCGCGCCTGCACGTCGTCATCCCGGACGTGACCCGACGCCACTGGGCGGTGAACATCCGCAAATTCGTCGTGAAGGCGAGCCGGCTCGAACACCTCGTCGAGCTCGGCTCGCTCAGCCACCAGGCCGCCAGGTTCCTCTCGGCCGCCGTGGCCGGCGGCCTGAACATCCTCGTCTCGGGCGCCACCCAGGCAGGCAAGACGACCATGCTCAACTGTCTCGGCGCCGCGATCGGCTCGCGTGAGCGGGTGGTCACGGTCGAGGAGATCTTCGAGCTGCAGTTCCCGCTGCGCGACGTCGTCGGCCTCCAGTGCCGCCAGCCCAACCTCGAGGGCAGCGGCGAGATCCCGCTCCGTCGACTGGTCAAGGAGGCCCTGCGGATGCGGCCGGACCGGCTCGTCGTCGGCGAGGTCCGCGAGGCGGAGAGCCTCGACATGCTGATCGCCCTCAACTCGGGGCTGCCGGGCATGTGCACGATCCACGCCAACTCCGCGGCGGACGCGGTCACCAAGCTCTGCACCCTGCCGCTGCTCGCTGGGGCCAACATCTCGTCATCCTTCGTCGTGCCGACGGTCGCCGCCTGCATCGACCTTGTGGTGCACTGCGGCCGCCAGGCCAGCGGACGGCGTCGCGTCACCGAGATCCTCGCGGTGGGACAACGGGTCGAGGGCGGCATCATCGAGACGTCCTCCGTCTTCGCGCTCGACGCCGACGGCGTGCTGCGGGCGCGCCCCACCGGCGTCCCGGCCACCGAGAAGTTCGAGCGTGCGGGCATCGACGTGCTCCAGCTCCTGGAGGCCGCCTGATGGCGGCGGCGGTGGGGCTCGCCGGCGGGATCGGCCTCTTCCTCATCTGGTGGTCGTTCTGGCCGCTGCCGGTCCGGTCGTCCGAGCCCAAGCCACCCGGACGGCTGCGGCGGCTCATCGCGCAGGCCGGCCTCGAACGGGTCTCGCCGGTAGGGCTCGTCCTCTCGAGCGCGGGGCTGGGCGGATTCGTGGCCCTGGCGTTCTTCGTGGTGACGGCTGCAGCCCCCGTGGCGCTGTGCTTCGGGATCTTCGCCGCCGGCCTGCCCGTGGGCCTCGTGCGCTGGCAGGCGAAGCGCCGCTCCGCGGTCCTGCGAGAGCTGTGGCCCGACGTCGTGGACCACCTCCGCTCCGCGATCCGTGCCGGCCTGTCGCTGCCCGAAGCGCTCATGCAGCTCGGCTACAAGGGTCCCGAGCCCCTCCGCGGCGTCTTCCTCGACTTCGCCGCGGACTACCGCTCGGGCGGCAGCTTTTCACTCGCGCTCGACCGGCTCAAGGACCGTCTGGGCGACCCGGTCGCGGACCGGATCGTCGAGGCGCTCCGGCTCACGCGCGAGGTCGGCGGCTCTGACCTCGGCCGACTGCTGGGAACCCTGTCCGAGTTCCTCCGGGAGAGTGCCCGGACCCGCAGCGAGCTCGAGGCGCGCCAGTCCTGGACGGTCAACGCCGCCCGCCTCGCGGTAGCGGCCCCGTGGATCGTGCTGCTGCTGATGTCGACGAGGCCCGAGGCCATGGCTGCCTATGCCCGGCCCACAGGACTCGCGGTGCTCATCGTCGGACTCGGGGTCTCCGCGCTGTGCTACCGGCTCATGCTCCGCATCGCGGCGCTTCCCGAAGAAGAGCGGGTGCTCCGATGAGCGCCATGACGGCGCTGGCCGTGCTCGCCGGCGCCACCGGCGGTGTGGGCCTCTGGCTGGCCTTCGTGCGGCTCCCGGTGATGCGGCGGACCACCTTCAGCGAACGGGTTGCACCCCAGCTGCGCTCGGCAGAGCGGCGTTCCCGCCTCCTGCAGGACGCCGAGGCGAACGTCACGCCGTTCGGGCCGCTCGAGCAGATCCTCCGCCCACTCCTGCACGACGCCGTGGGCTCGCTCGGCCGGCTGAACCTCGGAAATGCGGCCCTCGCCCGCCGGCTCGCGCAGGCAGGCTCGCCCAAGAACCCCGTCGACTTCAGGGCGGAGCAGCTCCTCTGGGCGGGCGCCGGCTTCGTGCTGGCCACCCTCGGATCGGCCGCCGCGGCGTTCTCCGGGAGGCTCAACGCCCTCTTCGCAGTCCTCATGGTCCTGGCGGCCACGGCCGCCGGGTTCATGGCGCGTGACTACCTTCTCGGCCTGGCCGTCAGCAGGCGCAAGCAGCGCATCCTCGCGGAGTTCCCCTCCGTCGCCGACATGATGGCCCTGGCCGTCGGCGCGGGGGAGACAGCGGCGGGAGCGCTGGACCGCACGGCACGGGTCTCCCGTGGCGAGCTCGCACGCGAGTTCGCGGCGGTGCTCGCCGACACCCGCTCGGGCACGCCACTTGTCGGGGCACTGCAGGCCATGGGCGACCGCGTGGACCTCGCCCCCATCTCGCGCTTCGTCGACGGCCTGGTCGTCGCGATCGAACGCGGCACACCACTGGCCGACGTCCTCCGCGCCCAGGCGCAGGACGTGCGCGACCTGGCCAAACGGGAACTCATGGAGGCCGCCGGGAAGAAGGAGATCGGGATGATGGTGCCCCTGGTCTTCGGAGTCCTTCCCCTGACCGTGGTCTTCGCGGTCTATCCGGGCATCGCCGCCATCACCCTGGACTTCTGACCATCCACCCATACCACTCACGCAGCACCCGATCGGGGGAAAGGGAACCGACATGAAACCGACCATCCGCAGGAGCGCTCTCATGCGCGCGGGCATCGCGCTGTCCATGCTCTTCGAGGCGCTGCCACAGCGCATCGCCTACGGCTCCAGAGAGCGCGGGGACGTGCCGGGCTGGGTCATGATCACGCTCATGTCTGCCGTCCTCGTCATGGGCCTCCTCGCCGTGGCCGGCCCCGCCCTGGAAGGACTGTTCAACCAAGCCATCAGCCGGGTCAGCAGGTAGGCATGGCCCCGGCCCTGCGCGGGGGCGCGGGCGACGAGCGCGGCTCCGCCGTGGCGGATTTCGTCATGGTCGGGGGACTGCTGACCGCCCTGGCGCTCGCCGTCGTCCAGCTTGCCCTCGTCCTCCATGTGCGCAACGTGCTCGTCGACGCTGCTGCCTCCGGTGCCCGGTACGGGACGCTCGGCGACCGGACGCCGGCCGACGCCCGGCAGCGCGCCACCGACCTCATCACGGGGGCGGTGGGAGCCGAGTACGCGGCGCGCGTCACAGTGGGGCAGTCCGAGGACTCGGGGGTGCGCACCCTCAAGGTGCGCGTGGTCGCGCCGATCCCCGTCATCGGCCTGATCGGGCCAGCCGGGACGATGGAGGTTGTGGGCCATGCGCCGCTGCAGTGACGGGGCCGGGCGCCTGCGCGGTGCCGCGCGGGGGGAGGGCGGGAGCGCCGTCGTCGAGTTCGTCTTCCTCGGCGTGCTCCTCCTGGTTCCCGTCGTCTACTTCGTCATCACCGTCGCCGCGCTCCAGGGCGCCTCGTTCGCCGCGGCCGGTGCCGCGGACCATGCAGCCAAGACGTTCGCCCAGGCGGCGGACGAGGCCTCGGCCCGTGCGGCGGCCGAGGCCTCGGTGCGCGTGGCCCTGGCAGACTTCGGGCTCACCGAGCGGTCCGCCCGCCTCGAAGTCACCTGCGACCGCACTCCGTGCCTCGAGGCCGGCACGGCGGTCCGCGCCAGGGTGCACGTCGATGTCCCCCTGCCGTTCAGCCCGGTGACGAACGCGTTCGGGCTCACCGTCGGGCGGATCGACGCGTCCGCCACGCAGATCGTGGGGAGGTTCCGATGACCGGGTGGGCGCCCGCCGTCGTGCGCTGCAGGCGGCGCAGGCGTGCGGCAGACGAGTCCGGGCAGCTGACGGTGCTGATCATCGGGTTCACCGCGCTGTGCCTCCTCGTGGCCACCACCGTGATCGCAGTCTCGGCCGTGCACCTCGAGTTCAAGAAGCTGCTCTCGGCGGCCGACGGCGCCGCGGTGGCCGCCGCCGACAGCTTCACCGTCGCGGACACCGCCGGGGAGGGGCCGCCCGCTGCGGTGCTCGCACCGGAGAGGGTGCGGGCAGTGGCGGCGTCCTACCTCGCACGCGACGGCTCCGCGGCCCGGTTCGAAGGCCTGTCCGTGGCGGCAGCGACCGGGAGCCCGGACGGCCGCACGGCCACCGTGACGCTGACGGCCGTCGCGCGCATCCCGGTGGTCAGCGTCATCCTGCCCGACGGGGTCCCGATCCGGGCTACCTCGAGCGCGAGGGCGAGGCTGCTGAGATGAGGCCGGCCGGGCCCCTGGTCCCTTGTCGGCCGGCAGGGGCAGCCCTACGATGCGGGAAGATGACGGGCGGACCACGGCGGCAGCCGGCCCGGGACCAGGGGGCGTCGTGACCACTTTCCTCCGCAGGTGCGCGGCACTCATCGCCGCGGTCCTCCTCGCCGGCGCCCTCGGAGCCTCGCCCGCAGCCGCACTGGACGACGGCGGCGCCATCAGCGCCGCCTACCAGCGGCTCGGAGGCAGCGCCGGCCGGCTCGGGAGCCCCACCGATGCCGGGCGCTGCGGACTCAGGGACAACGGCTGCGTCCGTCACTATCAGGGCGGAAGCATCCACTACTCCCCGGCCAGCGGCGCCCACGCGACCTGGGGAGGCATCGAGGCGAGGTGGGCAGGGCTCGGGTGGGAGGCCGGCCAGCTCGGGTACCCCCTCGGCGAGGAGCACTGCGGGCTGCGCGGAGGCGGCTGCTACCAGGACTTCCAGGGCGGGAAGGTCTACTGGTCTCCCGCATCCGGGGCCAACCCGGTGTGGGGCGCCATCCTGCAGCGCTACGCGACGCTCGGCTGGGAGACCGGACACCTCGGCTACGCGGTCGGCGGAGAGCACTGCGGGCTGCGCGGAGGGGGCTGCTACCAGGACTTCCAGGGCGGGAAGGTCTACTGGTCCCCGGCCTTCGGAACGAACCCGGTGTGGGGAGCGATCGGCGCGTACTGGGCGTCGTACGGGTGGGAGAACGGGCCGTTCGGCTAT
The DNA here is from genome assembly GCF_054063535.1 of Sinomonas sp. RB5. Lineage (NCBI taxonomy): Bacteria > Bacillati > Actinomycetota > Actinomycetes > Micrococcales > Micrococcaceae > Sinomonas > Sinomonas sp. RB5. The sequence goes on along the minus strand of NZ_JBSSGJ010000011.1, from coordinate 145,166 downwards.
CCGACCTCGGCCGAGGTGTGCTCGGGACGGTGCACGCAGAGCTTCTGGGGCGGCCAGATCACGTGGAATCCCACCGCGCCGATGTCGTACAGCCTGTGGGACTGGAACCCTCTCGTGGCGGTCAACAAGCGCCATCCCCTCAGCCCGCTCTCCTACGCACCGCCTTCCTTGAGCTGGGTCGGGACCCAGCTGATGCGTGCAGATGCGGCGGCCGCGCTCCGCAGGATGATCGGCGACGCCGCCGCGGCCGGGGTGCAGATCACGACCGTGAGCGGGTACCGCTCCTACAGCGACCAGGCGACGCTCTACGCCTCGTACGTGGCGTGGTACGGCCAAGCCTATGCCGACACGATCTCGGCGCGCCCAGGGTTCAGCGAGCACCAGACCGGGCTCGCCATGGACATCGGCAACCCCGGTGCCGACTGCGGCCTGCAGGCGTGCTTCCGCGACACCCCCGCGGGGAGGTTCGCAGCGGCCAATGCGTGGAGGTACGGGTTCATCGTCCGCTATCCCGACGGGTTCCAGGGGATCACCGGGTACACTTTCGAGCCCTGGCACCTGCGGTACGTGGGCACCAATGCCGCCGCCCAGACGCGCTCCTGGGGTGTGCCGACCCTCGAGCAGTACTTCCTGATGTCCGCTGCCCCCGGGTACTGAGCCGCGCGGGCACGCCGCGCTCATGGCGTAATCTTGGATGGATATGGCTGACATCGACTTTCCCGCAGAGATCCGCGCCCTCCGGGCCACCCACGCCTCCATCGAGCAGGTCACGGACGTCGACTCGCTGCGGGCCGAGATCGCCGAGCTGAGCGAGGCCGCCGGCGTCCCGGACCTGTGGGACGACCCCTCGAAGGCCCAGCAGGTCACGTCCAGGCTGTCCCACCGGCAGTCGGAGCTCGAGCGGGTCGAGAAGCTCGGGGAGCGCATCGACGACCTCGAGGTCCTCGTAGAGCTGGCCAAGGAAGAGGGCGACGCCGAGACCCTTGCCGAGGCGTCCAAGGAGCTCGGCTCGATCAGCAGGGCCCTCGAGGACCTCGAGGTCGTCACGCTCCTCAACGGCGAGTACGACGAGCGCGAGGCCGTCGTGACGATCCGCGCCGGCGCGGGCGGCGTCGATGCGGCTGACTTCGCCGAGATGCTCATGCGCATGTACCTCCGCTGGGCCGAGCGGCGCGGCTACTCGACCAAGGTCATGGACACCTCCTATGCGGAAGAGGCCGGCCTCAAGTCCGCCACCTTCGAGGTCAACGCCCCGTACGCCTACGGCACGCTCTCGGTCGAGGCCGGCACGCACCGCCTTGTGAGGATCAGCCCCTTCGACAACCAGGGACGCCGCCAGACGTCCTTCGCGGCCGTCGAGGTCATCCCCCTCATCGAGCAGACCGACCACATCGACATCCCGGACAACGAGATCCGGGTCGACGTCTTCAGGTCCTCGGGCCCGGGCGGCCAGTCCGTCAACACGACCGACTCGGCTGTGCGGCTCACGCACATCCCCACCGGCCTCGTGGTCTCGATGCAGAACGAGAAGTCCCAGATCCAGAACCGGGCCGCCGCCATGCGCGTCCTGCAGTCCCGGCTCCTGCTGCTGAAGAAGGAGCAGGAGGACGCCGAGAAGAAGGCCCTCGCCGGCGACGTCAAGGCGTCCTGGGGCGACCAGATGCGCTCGTACGTGCTCAACCCGTACCAGATGGTCAAGGACCTGCGCACGGACCACGAGGTCGGCAACACGGCCGCGGTCCTCGACGGCGACATCGACGACTTCATCGATGCCGGCATCCGCTGGCGCGCGGGGCAGCGCCAGCACGCCGAGAGCTAGAGCGACCCCAGAGTCGCCCGGGCCCGGAGCCTCCTGACGGAGGCCCCGGGCCCTTTCTGTGTGCGCTCCCAGGGGCGACGTCGCGCTCCGGCGGGATGACGTCGCGGGAGGGGGAGGCGAGGGAAGGGGCCCCTTGACGGCGACCCGCCGCCGTCGTACGTTTTCTGTAACCTGAATCACCTTTCAGGTTCCGGCGCGCTCGCCGGAGCCACCCCCGAAGCACCCGTATGAAAGGCACCCGCGTGAAGGCAACGACGAAGTTCCTCCTCACCGCCTCCCTGGCCACAGGCCTCGCCGCGACGGGCTGCGCCCCGAGCACGTCCAGCGCCGCCAGCGGCTCGGACTCGGCGCGCACGGTCAACGTCGGCATCGTCTACTCGAAGACCGGCCCCCTCGCCGCCTACGGCGCGGCGTACTACCAGGGCCTCCAGGCCGGGATCAAGTACGCGACGGGCGGCACCGGCAAGGTGGGCAACGCGACCCTGAACCTGACCTACCAGGATGACGCGGGCGATCCGGACAAGGCCGTCGCCGAGGCCAAGGACCTCATCGGCAAGGACTACAAGATCCTCGCCGGCACGGTCGCCTCCGGCGTCGCCCTCAAGCTGGCCCAGCAGGCGGAGCAGAACAAGGTCCTCTACATCTCCGGGCCCGCGGCCACCGACGCGCTCCAGGGCGTCAACAAGTACACGTTCCGCTCCGGGCGCCAGTCGCTCCAGGACGTGGCCACCGCGGGCACCTTCGTGGACAACCTCCAGGGCAAGAAGATCGTGGTCTTCGCCCAGAACAACGCCTTCGGCCAGGGCAACGTCGCGGCCGTCAAGGCGGTCCTGGGCGCCAAGGGCGCCACCGTGCAGCAGGTCCTCGTGCCCGAGGACGCCACCGAGTTCACCCCGTTCGCGCGCCAGATCATCGACGCCAAGCCCGCGATGACCTTCGTTGCGTGGGCCGGCGCCACGAGCGGGGCCATGTGGCAGTCGCTCAGCCAGCAGGGCGTCTTCGACGCCGCCCCCGTCGTCACCGGCCTCGGCGACGCCTCCACCTTCTCCGCCTACGGCGCGGCGAGCGGCAAGATCAGCTTCCTCAGCCACTACTTCCCGGGCGCCGGCGGCAACAACGCGGTCGAGCAGGAGATGGTCAAGGACGTCGAGGCCGCCGGGGCCAAGCCCGACCTCTTCACCCCCGACGGCTTCGTGGCCGGCCAGATGATCGTCCAGGCCGTCAAGTCCGGGGCGAACGTCGACGACATGGTCAAGGGCCTCGAGGGCTACTCGTTCGACGGCCCCAAGGGCAAGGAGAGCGTCCGCGCCTCCGACCACGTGCTCGTCCAGCCGATGTACCAGGCCAAGCTCGTCCAGAAGGACGGCGCCTGGACGCCGCAGCTGGTCAAGACCGTCCCGGCCGAGGCCGTGGCCCCGGCCGAGAAGAAGGGCTGAGAGGCGTGGCAGCGGGCCCGGGGCATCCTGCCCTCGCGGTGGAGGGCCTCGGGCTCGCGATCGGGGGCGCGAGCATCCTCTCCGAGGTCGGCTTCGCTGTCGCCCGCGGGGAGATGCTCGGGGTGATCGGCCCCAACGGCGCGGGCAAGACCACGCTGTTCAACGTCCTCTCCGGCCTCGCCCGGCCCACCACGGGCCGCGTGCTCCTCGACGGCCGGGACGTCACCGGCCTCCCGGTGCACCGGCGGGCCAAGGCCGGCCTGGGCCGCACGTTCCAGACGTCCAGCCTGTTCGGCGCCCTCACCGTGCTCGAGAACGTCCGCCTCGCCGCCCAGGCACGGCTCGGCGGCTCGCTCTCGGTCCTCGCCTTCCCGCGGACGCACGACGCCGCCACCCGCCGCGCGCGCGAGAGGCTCGCCGAGGTGGGGCTCGCCGACAAGGAGGGGCTGCGGGCGCAGGACCTCTCCCACGGAGACAAGAGGAAGGTGGAGATCGCGATGATGCTCGCGACCGACCCGAGCGTGGTCCTGCTCGACGAGCCCATGGCGGGCGTCGGCTCGGGGGACGTCGGCGCGCTGACCGAGGTGATCCGGGGCCTCCATCGTGACCGCGGGACCACCGTGCTCATGGTCGAGCACCACATGGACGTGGTCCTCGGACTCGTAGACCGCGTCGCGGTGATGCACCACGGGCGGCTGCTGGCCATCGGCACCCCGGACGCCGTCATGGCCGACGACACCGTGCAGGCCGCGTACCTGGGGGAGCCCGTATGAGCGCCGTGCTCGAGATCGAGGGGCTCTCGGCCCACGTGGGCGGACAGCAGGTGGTCGAGGACGTGGGGTTCGCCGTCCCCGACCGGGGCGTGACGGCCCTGCTGGGCCGCAACGGCGTGGGCAAGACGAGCACCCTCAAGGCCGTCCTCGGCCTCATCGGCCGCCGAGGGCGGGTCACCCTGGCCGGCGAGCGGATCGACGGGCAGCCGACCCACCGGATCGTCCAGCTCGGGGTGGGCTACGTGCCCGAGGACCGCGAGGTGTTCTCCAAGCTCACCGTGCAGGAGAACCTCCAGCTCTCGGTCCGCGGGCGCGGCTCGAAGGAGCGCCGGGACCTCGTCGCGGACCTGTTCCCCGACCTGGTCCGCCGGTCCCAGCAGGCGGCCGGGACGCTCTCGGGCGGCCAGCAGCAGATGGTCTCGCTGGCCCGGGCCCTGCTGAACGAGAACCGGATCCTCCTCGTGGACGAGCCGACCAAGGGCCTCGCCCCCAAGGTCGTCCAGGAGGTCGCCGTCGCCCTCGAGGCCGCCGCCGAGACCGTCCCGATCCTGCTCGTGGAGCAGAACCTGGCGGTGGTCCGCCGGCTCGCCGCAGGGGCGGTCGTGCTCTCGGGCGGCCGGGTCGTGCACCGGACCGACGACGCCCGCGCGCTGCTCGACGACGAGCCGCTCACCCGCCGCCTGCTCGGCGTCGGCGGGGATGCCCGGGAGGCCGCCCGATGAGCACCGTCATCCTCCTGCTCGTCACCGGCCTGGGCCTCGGCGCCCTCTACTTCCTCGTGGCCTCGGGCCTGTCCCTCATCTACGGCCTCATGGGGGTCCTGAACTTCGCGCACGGCTCGTTCCTCACGCTCGGGGCCTTCCTCGGCTGGGAGGCCGCGCGCCGGCTGGGCGCGGACTCGTGGTGGTCCTTCCTGCTCTCACTCGTCGTGGGCGCGGCCGCCGGGGCCGCCGTCGCGGCGGTCACCGAGCTCGCGCTCATCCGCCCGCTGTACCTCCGGCACATCGAGCAGGTGCTCGTCACGGTGGGCCTCTCGCTCGCGACCGTGGCGCTGTTCGACGGGATCTGGGGCACCGACGCCGTCTACATCGGCGGCCCGGCCTGGTTCAAGGACACGACCGACATCCTCGGCGCCAAAGTCCCCAACGACAGGTTCGTGGCCATCGTCTGCGCGGGCCTCGTCCTCGCGGGGCTCGTGGTCTTCCTCAAGCGCACCCGCTACGGCCTGATCATCCGCGCCGGAGTGGAGAACCGGGCCATGGTGACCGCGCTCGGCATCGACGTGCGGAAGGCCTTCACGCTCGTCTTCGCGATCGGCGGCGCCGCCGCGGGCCTGGGCGGCGTGCTCGCGAGCCACTACTTCGGCTACGTCTCGCCCCTGCTGGGCGGCTCGCTGCTGATCTTCGCGTTCATCGTCACCGTGATCGGCGGCCTCGGCTCGCTCACCGGAGCCGCGATCGCCTCCGTCGGGGTCGCGGTCCTCCAGCAGTTCGCCAACTTCTACTTCGGGATCGGTGATTTCGTGGTCGTCCTCGCCCTCGCCGTGGTGCTGCTCGTCCGCCCCCGCGGCCTCCTCGGGGCGGCGGCATGAGCGCGGGGCAGCGGCGTCGGACCCCCGTGCGCCGCGGCGCCGCGCCGTGGAGGCTGGTTGCCGGAGGCGCGGCCGTGGTCGCGGCGCTGGCCCTGCTTCCGCTCTTCGCGATCGACCTTCCGGGCGTGCTCCCGGGCCCCACCTACACGCCCGGATCGCTGCAGCTGCTCGCCCTGTGCTTCGCCATGGCGGCGGCAGCGCTGAGCTACCACCTCCTGCTCGGCGCGGCCGGGCTGCTCTCCTTCGGCCACGCCCTCTCCTTCGGCGCGGGGGTGTACGGCCTCGCCGTCATCCTCGGCCACCTCGGGCTGCCCCTCGTGCCCGCGGCGCTGCTGGCCCTCGTGCTGGCCATCGCCCTCGCCCTCGCGGTCGGGAGCATCAGTCTGCGCGTCGGGGGCATCCCGTTCGCGATGGTGACGCTCGCCTTCGCCCAGGCCGGCTCGGTGCTCGTGCGCCGCAACCCGGGCGGTGCGACGGGCGGCGACGAGGGCCTGGGCCTGTCCACCGAGCACTTGCCGGATGCCCTCGTGGGCGTGGTCAACACGCGCAACCTCTACTGGCTCGCGCTCGCGGCACTGGTCGCGGTCTACGCGGTCGTGCTGTGGATCCAGTCCAGCCGCGCCGGCCACGTGGCCGAGGCCGTCCGGGAGAACGAGCTGAGGGCGCGGGTGCTCGGGCTGGCACCGTTCGCGCCGAAGCTGATCGTGTTCACGGTGGGCGGGACGCTGGCTGCGGTGGCCGGCATGGTCTTCCTGCTCCTGCAGTCGGGCGCTGTTCCCAGCTCGGTCTCCTCGGACTTCACCATCACCCTCCTGGTCATGGTGGTGCTCGGCGGCGTCGGGTCGCGGTGGGGTGCTGTGGTCGGAGGCGTGCTGTACACGCTGCTCGACCAGCGGCTGGCCGCGCTCGCGGGTTCGGCCGCCGTCAAGGACCTGCCCCCGGTGCTCAGGATCCCGCTGTCCGAACCCCTGTTCATCCTCGGTACGCTGTTCATCCTCGTGGTGGTGTTCCTTCCCGGCGGCCTCGCCGGCGCCGCCGCGAGACTGCGGTCGCGCCGCCGCGGCGCCGCACGCGCGCCCGAGCCGGAGGAACGGCTCGAACGAGTACTGGAGGATGCATGAGAGCACAGGACGCCGACGGCCTGCACACCCTCGGACGGTGGACGGCCGACCGTGCCCGCAGCACGCCGGAGCGCATCGCGATCGACGACCGCGGCGTGACGCTCACGTACCGGGAGCTCGACCAGCGCGCCGTCGCGCTCGCCGGCGCCTTCGCGGACGCCGGGTACGCCGCCGGCCAGCGGATCGCGACGCTCACGGGCAACAGCGCCGACCACGTCGTGGCCTTCTTCGCCTGCGCGAAGGCAGGCCTCACGCTCGTCCCGCTCTCGTGGCGGCTCGCCCCCGCCGAGCTCGCCGAGCAGCTCGCCGTGTGCGCCCCCGCGCTCCTGGCCATCGAGCCCGAGCACGCCGCCCTCGGGGCCGCCGCGACCGCGCTGCTGCCGCAGCCGCCGCGGACCGCCGCGCCGGGCCGGGACGGGATCGAGCGCGGGCTCCCGCGGGCAGGGGAGGCGGTGCCGCGGCGCCGGGTGGACGACGACGACCCGCTGCTCGCGGTGTTCACCTCCGGCACGTCCGGGGGCCGGCCGAAGGCCGCCGTGCTGACCCACGCCAACTGCTTCTGGACCAACCTCTCGTTCTCACGCACCGTCGAGGTCGGGCGCGACGACGTGGTGCTGTGCATCATGCCGCAGTTCCACGTGGGCGGCTGGAACATCCATGCCCTGCTCGCGTGGTGGACCGGCGCGACGGTGGTCCTCGAGCGCGGCTTCGACGCCGGCCGGGTCCTGCAGCTCATCGCCCAGCGCAGGGTCACGACCATGATGGGCGTCCCGGCGCACTACCTGATGCTGTCCCAGCATCCGGGCTTCGCGCGCGCCGACCTGACGAGCCTGGACCGCGCGGTGGTCGGCGGAGCGCCCATGCCGGCGCCGCTGCTGCGCACGTGGCACGCCCGCGGCGTCGCGCTCACCCAGGGATACGGGCTGACCGAGGCGGGCCCCAACGTGCTGTGCCTGGCCCCCGAGGAGGCGCTGCGCCGCGTGGGCTCCGCTGGGACGCCCTATCCGCATGTCGAGATCGCCGTGGCCGACCCGGCCACGGGCGAGGAGCTCGAGGGCGGGGGACGCGGCGAACTGTGGGTGCGCGGGCCCGGCGTGTTCGCCGGCTACCTCGACGACCCCGCCGCGACGGCCGAGGTCCTCGTGGACGGCTGGCTGCGCACGGGGGACGTCGTCGAGCGCGACGGCGACGGGTTCCTGCGCGTCGTCGACCGGCTCAAGGACATCTACATCTCGGGCGGGGAGAACGTCTCGCCCTCGGAGGTCGAACAGGCCCTGCTCGCGCACCCGGCGGTCGCGGACGCGGCGGTCGTCGGCGCCCCCGACGAGCGCTGGGGCGAGACGGGGGCTGCCTTCGTCGTCGTCCGCCAGGGAGCGGCGACCGACGCCCAGGAGCTCACCGAGCACCTCCGCGGCGTCCTCGCACACTTCAAGGTGCCCCGCACCGTCGAGTTCGTCGACGAGGTGCCCCGCACGGGCCTGCACAAGGTCGCCAGGGCGAGGCTGCGGGCCCGCACCGAGGGGTCCGCCCGCAGCGCAGGGACCGCAGCGGGGGAGCGCGCATGAGCGCCCAGCCCCGCACCGCGCGCGGCACGAGGACCAGGGCGAGGCTGCTCGCGGCCGCCGAGGAGGTCTTCGCCTCCGCCGGCTACCACGACGCCTCGATCGTGAAGATCACCGAGCAGGCGGGGATCGGCCTCGGCACGTTCTACCTCTACTTCGCCGGCAAGCAGGAGATCTTCGACGAGGTCGTGGACGACCTCAATGCCCGCGTCCGGCACGCGATGACCGAGGCGGCCCGCACGGCGGGGACGCGCCTGGAGGCAGAGCGGGCCGGGTTCCGCGCGTTCTTCCGCTTCACGGCGGAGCACCCCGCCCTGTACCGGATCATCCGGCAGGCAGAGTTCGTCTCGCCCGCGGCCCAGCGGCGCCACTACGAGAACATCGTGCGCAGCTACGTGCACGGCCTCGCCGCAGCCCAGGAGGCGGGCGAGGTCCGCCCCGTGGACCCGGAGGTCGCGGCGTGGGCCCTCATGGGCATGGGTGAGCTCTTCGGGATGCGGTACATCCTGTGGGAGGCCGAGGACCGCGGGGCCGGGGGGCCCCGCGTGGAGATCCCGGACCGTGTGCTCGACGAGCTCATGGGCATCATCCAGCGCGGCCTGGCCCCCGCGCCGGCACCAGCAGACAGACCGAGAGAGGACGCCTCGCATGAGTGAGACCCTGGACTACCGCACCTTCGACGTCGAGGTGCGCGGCGGTTCGCTGCGCGCCGGAGAGTGGTCCCGGAGGGGGGCCGAGGGCGGGCAGACCGTCCTCGCGGTGCACGGGGTCACCTCCTCGCACCTCGCGTGGCCGTTCGTGGCGGACCAGCTGCTCGTGCCGCCGGCAGCGGGGCAGGGTGATTCCGCGGACGACGCCGAGGGGCCCGGTTCCGCACCCGGCGTCGCCCGGGTGGTGGCCCCGGACCTGCGCGGCCGCGGCCGCAGCAACTCCCTGCCCGGCCCGTACGGCATGGCCCAGCACGCCGACGATCTGGCCGCCGTGCTGCGCGCGGCGGGAGCCGACGCGGACCGGCCCGCCGTCGTCGTGGGCCACTCGATGGGCGCGTTCGCGTCCCTCGTCCTCGCGGACCGGCACGCCGAGCTCGTGGAGCGGCTCGTCCTCGTGGACGGCGGCATCCCGCTCGCGCCGCCGCCCGGGATGAGCCCGGAGGAGGCGCTCCAGGCGCTCCTGGGACCGGCCGCCGAGCGGCTGCGGATGGAGTTCGCGAGCCCGGAGGCGTACCTCGACTACTGGGAGCCGCACCCGGCGTTCACCGGAGCGTGGACGCCCGAGTTCGAGGAGTACATCCGCTACGACCTCGACGGGGCCGCGCCACGCCTCCGCCCCGCGACGGCCCTGGCCGCGCTCGCCGACGACAACGCCGACCTCTATGGCGGGGCGTCCCTGCTCGGCGCCCTCGACCGGCTGCGCGTGCCCACGCTCCTGCTGCGGGCCGAGCGCGGACTCCTCGGCCAGCTTCCGCCCCTCTACCCGGACGAGGTCATGGACCGGGTGCGCGAGGAGCATCCGGCGATCGAGGTGCGCGACGTGCCCGGAACGAACCACTACACGATCGTCATGACGGCCGACGGCGCGGCCGCCGTGGCGCAGGCCGTGCTGGCCGGGGGTCCGCTCGCGGCCGGGACCGCCGCGCTCCGAGACTCCGACACGCCGGGGTGAGAACCCCGGGACGTCCCGCCCTTGTGCTTATAGTCGAGCAGCCGGCGCCCCCTGCCTCCGAGCCTCGCCCGAGCGCCGGGCTCAGGACGCGTGCGTCCCGACGGGTTTGAGAGCAATGATCCGCTTCGACAATGTCACGAAGGTCTACGACCGGAAGGCCCGCCCGGCACTCGACTCGGTGAGCCTCGAGATCGAGCGCGGCGAGTTCGCCTTCCTCGTCGGTGCCTCGGGGTCCGGCAAGTCCACGTTCCTCAGGCTCGTCATGCGCGAGGAGCGGGCGACGAGCGGTGCGGTGCTGGTCGCCGGGCAGAACGTGGCCTCGCTTCCGAGCTGGCGCGTGCCGCGGCTGAGGCGCGGGATCGGCGTCGTGTTCCAGGACTTCCGGCTCCTCCCGCAGAAGACGGTGTTCGCCAACGTCGCCTTCGCGATGCAGGTGATCGGGCGCAGCCGGGCGATCATCCGCGACGCCGTGCCCGAGGTGCTCAAGACCGTGGGGCTGGAGGGCAAGGGCCACCGCATGCCGCACGAGCTCTCCGGCGGCGAGCAGCAGCGCGTGGCGATCGCCCGCGCCGTCGTGAACCGACCGGGGATCCTCCTCGCGGACGAGCCGACCGGCAACCTCGACCCGACCACGAGCCAGGGGATCATGTCCGTCCTCGACCGGATCAACCAGAACGGCACCACCGTGGTGATGGCCACGCACGACACCGACATCGTCAACTCCATGCGCAAGCGCGTGATCGAGCTCGTGGACGGCAGGGTGATCCGCGACGAGGCCAAGGCCCTGTACACCTCGATGATCCCCGCGGTGGCCCCGACCGGGGGAGAGCGCGCATGAGGGCCGCCTTCATCCTCGGCGAGATCGCGGGCGGCCTGCGCCGGAACCTGACCATGGTGGTCTCGGTCATCCTCGTGACCTTCGTCTCGCTGACGTTCGTCGGCGCCGCCGGCATGCTGCAGCTGCAGATCAACCAGATGAAGGGCTACTGGTACGACCGTGTCCAGGTGGCCATCTTCCTGTGCAACGGCACCTCGAAGGCCCCCGGCTGCGTCTCCGGCGCCGTGACGGACGACCAGCGCAAGGCGCTCGAGGCCCTGCTGTCCTCGCCGGCGGTCGCCCAGTACGTCTCCGACTACCACTTCGAGTCCCAGAACGAGGCCTACCAGCACTACCGGGAGCAGTTCGCGAACTCCCCGATCGTGGACTCCGTGACCCCGGACCAGCTCCCGGCCTCCTTCAGGGTCAACCTCAAGGACCCGCAGAAGTACCAGATCATCTCCGAGACCTTCTCCTCGCGCCCAGGCGTCCGGCTCGTCAGCGACCAGCGCGAGGTCCTCGAACGGCTCTTCTCGGTCATGAACGCCGCCTCGCTCGTCGCCATCGTCATCGCAGGGGTGATGATCGTCTGCGCGATCCTCCTCATCGCCACGACCATCAGGCTCTCGGCCTTCAGCAGACGCCGCGAGACCGGGATCATGCGGCTCGTCGGGGCGTCCAAGCTCATGATCCAGCTCCCGTTCGTGCTGGAGGGGACCATCGCGGCCGTGATCGGCGCCGTCCTCGCCTCCGGCACGCTCTGGGCGGTGGCCAAGTTCTTCCTCGGCGACGTCCTGACGTCCCAGTACCCCGGGACGGCGTTCATCTCGCCGTCCCAGACCCTCATGCTCGCACCCCTGCTCGTCGGAACGGGCGTGGTCCTCGCGGGCGTCTCATCGATGCTGACCCTGCGTCGGTATCTCAAGGTCTAGTCGGACAGGAGCGCAGAAGGATGCAGGCGGTCACCACACGACGCGCCCCGTGGCCGGGGGGAAGCCGTAGGGCGTTCCGTCGGGGCACCGGGCTCACGGCCGCGGCGGTGCTCGTGGTCACCCTCACGCTGGCCGGCTCGGGGGCGCGGGCGGACAACCTCGACGACCAGAAGGCCCAGCTGGACCAGCGCGCGCAGGAGGTCAAGGAATCGCTCGAGTTCCTCGACGGCCGGATCCAGCAGACCGCGGCGGACCTCGCGACCTACCAGGCCCGGCTCCCCGGAGCCCAGCAGGCACTCCTCGACGCGCAGGACCGCGTCACGGCGGCGACCAACGAGGTGGACGCCCTCGCGGTGCGCGTCGACGCCGCGCAGCAGAGCAAGGCCAAGATCACCGAGCAGCTCGCGAGCGACCGCGGCAAGATGGACAGCACCAAGAAGCTCATCGGCGAGATCGCGAGCGAGTCCTACATGTCCGGCGGCGTGCCCTCGAACGTCGGGCTGATGCTCGGCTCGGGCAACCAGACTTCGCTGACGGGCTCGCTCGACCTCACGGACACCGTCATGGAGTCCCAGAACACGGCCCTGGACCAGCTCGCGCAGCAGAACGCCGCGAACGTGAACTCCCAGGCCCGGCTCGCGGCCGTCGAGGCCGAGATCAAGGACCTCAAGGGCAAGGCGGACGAGGCCCTCAAGAAGGAGCAGGCCGCCCGCGACGACGCCGCGTCGAAGAAGGCGGCCGTGGACAAGCTCGTCGACGACACCAGCCGCCTGAGCAAGGAGCTCGAGGCGCAGAAGCCCGCCATCCAGCAGCAGATCGCCGACGTCAAGGCCCAGCAGGACCAGGTCGCGGCCCAGATCCAGGACCGCGACCGCCGGCTGCGCGAGGCCTGGGAGGCCGAGCAGCGGCGCATCGCCGCCCAGCGGGCCGAAGAGGCCCGCCAGGCCGCCATCCGCGCCGGCCAGGCGCAGGCGGCCGCCGAGGCCGCGGCCCAGGCGGCGGCCAACCAGGCCGCGGAGCAGACGCGCCAGGCGCAGGCGGCCGCGGTGACCCCGTCCGCGTTCGGGCTGATCCACCCCTTCGACGGCAACATCCCCATCACGTCGGGCTTCGGCTGGCGTGCCACGCCCCCGGGCACCATCGACTTCTACGGGACCGGCGGCTACATGCACACCGGCATCGACTTCGGCGCCGCGTGCGGCACCCCGGTCCATGCCGCCGCGGCCGGGACCGTCACCGTGGGCGGGTGGACCACCGGCGGGGGCGGGTGGACCGTCATGATCTCCCACGGCGTGGTCAACGGGAACTCCCTCACGACCGTCTACTACCACAACACGAATGTCGTCGTGTCGCCTGGCCAGCACGTGAGCCAGGGGCAGGTCATCGCCTATTCGGGCAGCACCGGCAACTCGACCGGATGCCACGCCCACTTCGAGACCTGGCTCAACGGCCAGCCCGTCGATCCCATGGGGCTGCTGTAGACTGGTAGGTCCCGTGCCGCGCCCCCGCGCCGGCGCGAATGTCCGTCCTGATCCTCGCCGATCACCGAGTCCCCAAGGAGCGCCGCCGTGCCCAGAGAGAGTGGCCGGAAGGTCGTGGCCACCAACCGCAAGGCCCGGCATGACTACGAGGTCCTGGACACCTGGGAGGCCGGGCTCGTCCTCATGGGCACCGAGGTGAAGTCCCTCCGCGAGGGCCACATCTCCCTCGGCGAGGGCTTCTGCCACTTTGACCGCGGCGAGCTGTGGCTCGAAGCGGTCAACATCCCCGAATACAGCCAGGGGTCCTGGACCAACCACCCCTCCAAGCGGAAGCGCAAGCTCCTGCTGCACCGGGAGGAACTGGCCAAGATCGAGCACAAGGTCAATGAATCGGGCCTGACCGTGGTGCCCCTGCAGGTGTACTTCAGCGATGGCCGCGCCAAGGTCGAGATCGCGCTGGCACGAGGCAAGAAGGACTATGACAAGCGCCACGCCCTCCGCGAGGCGCAGGACAAGCGCGAGGCCCTGCGCGCCATGCGGGCCCGCAATCGCCGCTGAGGGGGACCTCCGCTGAAGGAAGGGCGCTGGGGACAGGCCATGCCGCACAGGAACTGGAAGACCTGGGCCGCGGTCGCGGCGGGCATCGTCGCCGTGCTCGCGGTTGCCGGTGCGCTCGTCCTCCCGCGCCTCCTCGCCGGCCCCACGGCCGGGCTGGCGCCGACCCCCTCCGAGGGGACCGCCGGCCCACCCGCCCCCTCGCCCTCCGGGACCAGCAGCCAGCCGACGCCGACCGCGACCCGGACTGCCGTCGGCGCGCCACCGGCGTCGTCCGCGCCCGGCCCGAGCACGGCGCCGAGTCCCGCCGGGAGCCGCGCGGCCCAGATCCTGGCGTCAATGAGCCTCGAGCAGCGGGTGGGGCAGATCATCATGGTCAGCTCCCCGGCCGCCGGCCCGGACGCCGCGGCCCTCGACGCGATGCGCCGGCTCCATATCGGCAACGTCTTCCTCAAGGGCCGTTCGACCGCCGGGGTCGGTGCCATCTCCGCCGTGGTGCGGGGCATCAGGGCCGAGGCCACCGACGCCGCGACCAGGCGCGTGGGGCAGTTCGTCGCCACCGACCAGGAGGGCGGCCAGGTGCAGGTGCTGCGCGGCCCCGGATTCTCCGACATGCCCTCGGCCCTCGCGCAGGGGAGCATGGCGCCCGCGGACCTGCGGGCCGCGGCCGCCGGATGGGGCCGCGAGCTGGCTGCCGCAGGGGTGAACGTGAACTTCGCCCCGGTCATGGACACCGTGCCGTCGGCGGCCTTCGCGCCGCAGAACACGCCCATCGGCCACTTCCAGCGCGAGTTCGGCTACACGCCGGCGGCGGTCTCCGCCCACGGCATCGCCTTCGCGCAGGGGATGGCCGACGCCGGCCTCATCGCCGTGCCCAAGCACTTCCCGGGCCTCGGGCGCGTCACGGCGAACACCGACACGGCCTCCGGGGTCACGGACTCCACGACCGGGCGGCACGATCCCTTCGTCGCGCCCTTCGCGGACGCGGTCCGGGCCGGGGCGCCGTGGGTGATGCTCTCCAACGCCTCCTATCCCGCGATCGATCCGCGCCACGATGCGGTCTTCTCACCGACGGTGATCGGGGGAATGCTGCGCGGCGACCTCGGCTTCCGCGGCATCGTCGTCTCGGACGACCTCTGCGACGCCGTCCAGCTCTCCGCCACCGCCCCCGAGGACCGGGGCGCGGGCTTCCTCGCCGCGGGCGGCACGATGGCGCTGTGCACCGACCAGCAGCTGGCCCCGCGGGTCTGGGCCGGGATGGTGGCCCGCGCCAAAGCGGACCGCGGGTTCGCGTCCGCGGTGGACGCCGCCGCGCTGGCCGTGCTCGAGGCCAAGGACCAGGCCGGCCTGCTTCCCCGGTGAGCCGGTGTGTGCGCCGGGAATATCCGCGGCGGCCCACGCGCTATACTGGCTGTTCCGACGGTTCGCCGACGGGGTCCCGGTCCAGGCCGGGGCGGTTTGACAACCACATACGGGGATGATCGGTTTCGACGGTGTAGGTCGAGACAGGGGAAGCGGGCCGAGGATGCAGAGTCATCTCGTCAACGCTCTCTGTAAACCAATAAGTGCCAACTCTAAGCGCACTGACTTCGCCCTCGCTGCCTAAGTAGCGAGCAAGTCCGTCAGCCCGGGATTGCTATCGTCCCGGATCCTGGCGTCGATTAGATAGCCACTGCTGGCAGCTCTCGTCGTCGGAGCTGCCGGGACTTCAAGGCGACTGGGCCCGGGTCAGCCACTGGTGTGCATGATGGCTGGGGCCGAGAAATCCCGACGCACACTGCGCCCGGAGAATACCTGGCAAAACCGCACCGGACGGGGGTTCAATTCCCCCCATCTCCACCCCGCACGGCAGCGGCCCATCCACCACGGATGGGCCGCTGCCGTGGTTTAACGCCCGCGGCGCCGGCGGTGCCAGGCGTTTCGTGGCCCAGACCTCGTCCCGGCCGGCGATCGCGGGCAGGATGGCCGTGTGAACGTCCCGGATGCGGCGGGCCTGCGCCGCGTGCTGCTTGCGGCCGTGACCTCGAGCTGCCTCGTGATCATCGACTCCTCGGGGGTGAGCCTCGCCCTGCCGGCGATCCAGCGCGAGCTGGGCGGCGGACTCGTGCTCCAGCAGTGGGTCGTGGACGGCTATTTGCTCACCCTCGGCTCGCTGCTCCTCGCTGCCGGGGCGGTCGCGGACCGGTTCGGCACCGAGCGCGTGCTGGCGGTGGGCACCGCGGCGTTCACCCTGATGTCCCTGGCCTGCGGCCTCGCGCCGGCGGGCTGGTTCCTCGTGGGCGCGAGGGTGCTCCAGGGGGCGGCGGGCGCCCTCATCACCCCGAGTGCCCTCGCGCTCATCACGGCGTCCGCACAGGGCCCGGTCCGGCTCCGGCTCATCGCCCGCTGGACGGCGTGGACGGCGGCGGCCTCCGTGGCGGCGCCGTTCCTCGGCGGCGCCCTCGTGACGCTCGGCAGCTGGCGGCTCGTGTTCCTCGTCAATCTCGTCCCCGCCGCCGTCCTGGCGCGCCCGCTGGCCGTGCTCCGGCGCGACGCGTCCCCGCGGCCGCCCCAGCCCGGGCCGTTCGATCTGGCGAGCGCCGTGATGGGAGTGGTGGGCCTGGGAGGAATCGTCCTGGGGCTGATCTGGCAGACCACGCTGGGATGGGCGAGCGCCTTGGTCCTCGGCCCGCTCGCGGTCGGGGCGGCGGCCGTCGGCGCCTACGTCGCGCGGCAGCGCCGTACCGCCTCGCCCCAGCTCCCGCTGGCCCTGTTCCGCAACCGCACCTTCGCCGCCGGGAACGTGGCCACCGTCTGGGCCTACGGCGCCCTCGGGCTCGGTGCGTTCCTCGTGGGCCTCTACCTCCAGCAGCGGATGGGCCTGACGGCATTCGCGGCCGGCGTCGGCATGCTGCCCGCCACGGTGCCGATGCTCCTGCTCTCGGGCACGGTGGCCCGGCTGACCGGGCGCACGGGTCCGCGGCTGCCGATGGCCGCCGGTCCGGCCACCGCTGCCGCGGGCTTCGTGTGGCTCGCCCTCGCCGCGCCGCCGCTGGCGTACTGGCGGGACGTCTTCGGCCCCATGGTGCTCCTGGGGCTCGGCCTCGCGGTCATGGTCGCCCCGCTCACCTCGACCGTCCTCGGGGCCGTGCCCGCCGGGTCGGAGGGTGTGGGCTCCGCCGTGAACAACGCCGCCGCGCGCATCGCGTCCCTCGTGGCGATCGCCGCCTCGGGGGCGATCGTCGGAGGGGTGCTCGACGACGTCGGCTTCCGCCGCGGGGCGGCGGCGACGGCGCTCCTGCTCGCCGCCGCCGCGGCGACCTCTGCCGTGGGCATCCCCGCCGCTAGGATCAGGGCACGGGGGGACCGAACACGTTCTGGGAGGGACAGCCATGACCTCTGATGCCACGCGCCGCCGGGACAGCCACCGGCCCGCCGCACCGGGCCCCGAGGCGCCAGGCGGCCCGTGGGGGATGCTGCACGCGGCGCTCGCGTTCCTCCTCGAGGTCGCCGCCCTCGGTGCGTTCTGGTACATCGGCAGCAGGCTGGCCCCCGCGGCAGGCGGTGCCGTCGCGGGCCTGGTCCTGGCTGGCGCCTTCGCGGTCGCGTGGGGCCTGTTCATGGCGCCGAAGGCGCGGCGGAGGATCTCCTGGCCCCGGCGCCCGCTCGTGGGCCTGGCCGCGTTCGCGGCGGCGGGGCTGGCCGCCGCGGCCTGCGGGCAGCCGCTGGGCCTCGTCCTGGCGGTGCTGGCGCTGGCCGATACGGTGCTCGCGTTCTGGCTCCAGCGGAAGTACTAGGAGCCGGGCTCGAGGGCACAGCCCGCGTGGGGCGGCCCGTTCCGGACCCACACCGCTCCGGCCACCTCGTCGGGAACGTCGAAGTCGCGCGAGCCGTCGCCCTCGTCGATGCGGACCACGAGCGGGCCGCCGAACGGCTTGCGCCGCACCACCGTCACGTCCGTGTCGAGGGAGATCCTCTCCTGGGCGAGGTAGCGGAGCAGATCCGGGTTCTCGTCGCTGATCCGGGTGATCCGTCCCGTGTGGCCGGGATCGAGCTCGCTGAGGCGGTGGGCGTCGATGCGGGGCACGGTCCCCTCCGCCGTCGGGATCGGGTCCCCGTGGGGATCGCGGGCAGGGTTGCCGAGCTTGGCGGCCAGGCGCTCGACGAAGAGGTCGGAGACCGCGTGCTCGAGCAGCTCGGCCTCGACGTGGACCTCGTCCCAGCTGTAGCCCAGCTCGCTGACCAGGAAGGTCTCGAGGAGGCGGTGCCGCCGGACCATGGTGAGCGCCACGCGCCGGCCCTCCTGGGTGAGCCGCACCGCGCCGTACGGGCGGTGGTCCACGAGGCCGAGGTCCTTGAGCTTGCGCACCATCTCGGACACCGACGAGTTCGCCACGCCGAGCCGTGCCGCGAGCTGCGAGGACGTGATGGGGGCGTCCTGCCACTCGGTGAAGGCATAGATCGTCTTCACGTAGTCCTCGGTGGAGGAGGAGAGCTGGCTCTTCACGCCATCCACCCTACCGTCCGAGCAGGGGGCCGGCCGTGAGCCAGAGCAGGGCGACGTTGAGCACGATGACCAGCGCTGCGCTGAGCCAGGCGGCGACCACCAGCGGCGGCCGCAGCGTGTGCTCGCCGACCACGGCGGCCTGGGTGCTGAGCCGGATGAGCGGGACGAGGGCGAACGGGATCCCGAAGCTCAGGACCGCCTGGCTCACGACGAGGGCCCACGTGGGGTCCACGCCGAGGGCGAGGACCAGCACCGACGGGACCAGCGTGATCGCACGGCGGAGGACGAGGGGAATGCGGCGTTCGAGCAGGCCCTGCATGATCGTCGCACCGGCGTAGGAGCCCACGGCGGTGGAGGCGAGGCCGCTGGCGAGCAGCCCCACGGCGAAGACGATGCCAACGGCGGGGCCGAGCGCCCTCTCGATCGCCGCGTGCGCCCCCTCGATCGAGTCCGTTCCCTCGGTGCCGCCGAGAGTGGAGGCTGCGAGGAGGAGCATGCCGATATTGACGACGCCCGCGACCCCGAGGGCGATCACCACGTCCACGCGCGTCCCCCGCAGGAGCCGCCGGATGGCCGGGGCGCCCGGGTGGCCGTCGGCGCGGTGGCGGTCGCGGGACAGCGCCGAATGGACGTAGATCGCGTGGGGCATGACGGTGGCCCCCAACATGGAGGCGGCGAGCAGGACCGAGTCGGGGCCGTCGAACCGAGGAAGGAGCCCGCCGGCCATGGCGGCCGGGGAGGGCGCGCTGACGGCGAGGCCGGCGAGGAAGCCGAGCGCGATGACGGCGAGGAGGGCAATGATCGCCAGCTCGAACCGCTGCTGGGTGCGGAAATCCTGGATCGCGAGGATCCCCATCGAGACGACCCCGACGATGACGGCGCCCACGGGGAGCGGGACCCGGAACAGGAGCTGCAGCGCGAGCGCGCCGCCCACCACCTCGGCGAGGTCTGTGGCGAGCGCGACGATCTCGGCCTGCGCCCAGTAGAGCCGGCGGGGTCCGGGCCTCAGGCGGGCTCCCAGCAGCTCCGGGAGCGTGCGCCCCGTGACCACGCCGAGCTTCGCCGAGAGGTACTGGATGAGCGTCGCCATGAGGTTGGCGAGGACGAGCACCCACATGAGCAGATAGCCGTACCGCGCGCCTGCGGTCAGGTTCGCCGCCACATTGCCGGGATCCACATAGGCCACGGAGGCGACGAACGCCGGTCCGAGGGCCCCGAGGAGCAGGGGCCAGCGGGAGCGGCCCGCGGCCGTGCGCTGCGCCTTCAGCACCCTGTCCACCCTCGACCGGCCTCCTCGCCAGCGCCTGCCTGGCACTTAGACGTGCCAAACATAAGTTTTCGGTATACCTAAACACTACGGGCTGCGCTTGCGTGCGGCAAGGTGCTGCGCACCGGCGTCAGCGCGGTGCCTCCGTGGCGCGCCAGGCCTGGGTGATGTAGGGCAGGGCGAGGGGCTCGTCGGGGGAGTGGCCGAGGTGCTCGAAGAGGTACCAGGCGAGGTTGTCCTCGACCCTGCGCCGGTTCTTCTCGGAGGCCCGCAGGTAGTAGCTGCGGGACTTCGTCAGCTCCACGATGCCCTCGGGGGTGGTCGGGTCCTCCCAGGCGATCACGAGCGGCTCCCAGCCGTGCAGCTCCGGGCCCGACGGCGGGTGGTAGTCCGGCTTGTGGACGTCGCCGGCGTGCATGATGCGCGAGAGCCGGTGGACCCAGGGGATGCGCGTGTCGAGCTGGTTCCACACGAGCCCGGCGCGGCCGCCCGGACTGAGGAGGCGGGCCGCCTCGCGGGTCGCGGCCGCCGGGTCGAACCAGTGCCAGGCCTGGGCGGCGACCACCACGTCCGTGGAGGCGTCCGGCAGCCCGGTCCGCTCGGCGGGGGCAGCGACGCACGTGACCGAGGGGAGCCTGGCGGCGAGCTGGGCCAGCATGTCCGCGGACGGGTCCACGGCGGTCACGGCGAGGCCGCGGGCCACGAGCAGCTCGGTGAACTTGCCGGTGCCGGCCCCGAGATCGACCGCGGTGCGCGCGCCGTCCGGGACGATCCAGTCGGCCGCCTCCCTCGGGTAGCCGGGGCGGACCCGTTCGTAGTGCTCGCCGCCGGCGGAGAATGCCCCGGCGAGCTCGCGCCGCCGCGCGTCGTCGAATTTCGGCCCGCCGCGTCCCATCAGTTCCTTTCGAGGATTCCGGCTCCCCACTCTACGTCGGGCGCGGCCCCTAGGGCGTGCGGACGACGCCGCTCACTCGCCGAGGCTGCACGGCGCCGCCCCCGCGGTGCCCGGGGTGTTGGGCGCCCAGGCGGGGAACGGCCGGGTGTCCCGGGCAGGGACCCAGCGCCCGGCGTCGACGGCGTAGTCGATGCCCAGCCCGGCCTCGACGAGCTGGCTGACCGCTCCCACGAGCCGCTCGACGTCCTCGAGCCGCGAGCCGACGCCGAAGCTGGCCCGCAGGGAGCCCGCGGGCAGCCCGAGCCGGGTCAGGGCAGGATGGGCGCAGAATCGCCCGTCCCGCACGCCGATGCCGTGCTCTGCGGAGAGGTAGGCGGCCGCGAGGCCCGCGTCGTAGCCGGCAATCGAGAAGTTCACCACCCCGATCGCCGACGGCGCGTCGGCGAAGAGGCGGTGGACGCCGACGCCGTCGATCGCCTCCAGGCCGTCCACGAGCGCGGCGCGCAGCTGCTCCTCGTGGCGGGTCCACGCGACGGGGTCCAGGGCGCCGAGGACCTCGGCGGCGCGGGCGAGCGTCGCCGCGCCGAGGACGTTGGGGGAGCCGGCCTCGTGCCGGGCCGGCCCGGTGGCCCAGGCCACGGACTCGAGGCGGACCTCGCTGACGGCGCCGCCGCCGGCGAGGTGCGGCCGGCCGGCGTCGAGCCAGTCCGGCCGGCCCACGAGCACGCCGCTGCCGAAGGGGGCGTAGAGCTTGTGGCCCGAGAAGGCGACGTAGTCGATGCCCGTCGAGGCTCCGGGGTCCCCGGCCATGTCGATCCGGCGGTGCGGGGCCAGCTGGGCGGCGTCGACGAGGATCCTGGCCCCGTGGGCGTGGGCGAGGGCGGCGAGCTCGGCGAGGGGGAGGACCTCCCCGGTGACGTTGGAGGCCCCGGTCACGGCGAGGAGGCCCACCCCGCCGTGGGCGAGCTCTGCGCCGAGGCGCTCGAGCGTCTCGGCGACCGTGTCCGCGGCGACGACGCTGCGGTGCGCGCGGCCCTGCCAGGGCAGGAGGTTCGCGTGGTGCTCGATGTCCAGGTAGAGGACGTCGAGGCCGGGCGGGACGCAGCCGGCGAGCAGGTTGAGGGAGTCGGTGGTGTTGCGCGTGAACACGACCGCGTCGTCCGGCCTCGCCCCGACGAAGGCGCGCACGGTTCCGCGCGCGTTCTCGTAGACGCTCGTGCTGATCTGCGAGGCGTAGCCGGCGCCGCGGTGCACGCTCGCGTAGAAGGGCAGCACCTCGGTGAGGTGGTCGGCGACCTCGGCCAGCGCCGGGGCCGAGGCCGCGTAGTCGAGATTGGCGTACCGGACGCTCCCGCCGGTCACGAGCGGCGCGGCGAGGTCGGCGCCGACGACGGCGGCGAGTGGCTCGAGCGCGTCGGGGTACCGCGCGCTCAGCTCGGCAGCGTCGGCGGTGGGGGACAGGACAGTGCTCATCGGCGTTCCTCACAGGCGAGGGACCCTCGGGTCCGCGCTTGCCGCATCCGTTCCGGACCGGCCCGGTCGTCACCCGGGGCACCCCGCCGCGTCTGGGAGGGTTGCCGGCCAGCAAACCGGGGTTTCGCGCTGGCACTCGTGACCTTGGCAAAGACCCTAGGGCACGCGGGAGGGCCGCGCACGCCGGGCGGCGCGCAGCGGGTCAGTGTGACGAACGGTGACGGGGCGCGGGCCGGCTGCCGGGGCCCGCGTCAGCCCGGCAGGAGGTCGTCGCGGCCGGGGTTCAGCTTGCCGAGCACCTCGGAGTGCAGGATGCCGTTGGTCGCGAGCGCGTTGCCGCCCCACGGGCCGTCCTGCCCGTCCAGGGAGGTGAAGCGGCCCCCCGCCTCGGTGACGATGGGCACGAGGGCGGCCATGTCGTAGAGGGCGAGTTCGGGCTCTGTGGCGATGTCCACGGCGCCCTCGGCGACGAGGCAGTAGGACCAGAAGTCCCCGTAGGCGCGGGTCCGCCAGACCTCGTCGGTGAGGCCGAGGAAGTCCTCGAGGCTCCCGCGCTCCTTCCAGCCCGAGAGCGAGGAATAGGACAGCGACGCGTCCTGCAGCTTCGAGACGTCGGAGACCTTCAGCCGCGTGGCGGAGGCGAGGGAGCGCCCCGTGTAGGCGCCGGTGCCCTTGGCCGCCCACCACCGCCGGCCGAGGGCCGGGGCGCTCACCACGCCGACCACGATCTCGTCGCCGTCGGCCAGGGCGATCAGGGACGCCCACACGGGCACGCCGCGGACGAAGTTCTTGGTGCCGTCGATCGGGTCGATGATCCAGCGGCGGGAACCGTGGCCCGTGGTCCCGAACTCCTCGCCCACCACCGCGTCGCGGGGCCGGGAGCGGGAGAGCTGCCCGCGGATCGCCTCCTCGGCGGCGCGGTCGGCGTCGGTGACCGGGGTCAGGTCCGGCTTGGTCTCCACCTTCAGGTCGAGGGCCTTGAACCGCTCCATCGTCTGGGCGTCGACCGAGTCCGCCAGGACGTGGGCGAGGCGGAGGTCGTCGTTGTACGAGGTCTCGGTCACTGAGGTCATGGACCCCACGCTATCCCCTGGGGCGCGCGCCGGCCGCGAGGCACAGCCGAGACGGGAGCACAGCCTAGACGCCGAGTTCCTTCTCGTCCTGCGCTTCCTCCCGCGGGCCGGCCCCGAGGAGGCGGCGCAGCGACGCGAGGCGGGCCGGGCCGGCGTCGCCCGCGTGCCCGCCGGCGACCCACGCGTCGAGGCCGCAGCCCACTGCCGCGGCGTCATGCCGGCAGCCGCGTTCGCATGCCTCGATGCCCGGCTCGAGGTCGGCGAAGGCGTGCAGGATCCGGTCGGGGTCCACGTGGGCGAGCCCGAACGAGCGGATCCCGGGAGTGTCGATGATCCAGCTGCCCGACGGGGCGTCGGCGAGGCGCAGCGCGAGCGCCGAGGAGGAGGTGTGCCGGCCGCGCCCGGTCACCGCGTTGACCCCGCCGGTGGCGCGGTCGGCGCCGGTGAGCGCGTTGACCATGGTGGACTTGCCCACGCCCGAGTGGCCGAGCAGTACCGTCACGTGGCCCTCGAGCTGGGCGCGGAGCCGCTCCACGGCCTCGTCGTCGAGCCGGGCCGAGGCGCCGTCTTCGGTTTGGGCGCCCTCTGCGGGCTCCTCGGCGGTGCGGCTCACGACGACGGTGAGGGGCAGGAGCCGGTAGTTGGCCAGGAGCGCGGCCGGATCCTTCAGGTCCGCCTTCGTCACGAGCAGCAGTGGCTCAATCCCGGCATCGTAGGCCGCGACGAGGGCCCGGTCGATGAAGCCGGTGCGGGGCTCGGGGTTGGCAGCGGCGACCACGATCACGAGCTGGTCCGCGTTCGCGACGACGACCCGCTCGTCCGGGTCCGTGTCGTCGGCGCTGCGCCGCAGGACGGTCGAGCGCTCCTCGATGCGGACGAGCCGTGCGAGGGTGTCGGGCCGGCCGCTGACGTCGCCCACCAGGCCCACGAAGTCGCCGGGCACCACGGGCGTGCGGCGCAGTTCCCGGGCCCGTGCGGCGATCACCACCCGCTCCTGGGGCGTGTCCTCGTCGAGGACCGCCGTGTAGCGCCCGCGGTCCACCGTGACGATGCGGCCCACGACGGCGTCCTCGTGGCTCGGCCGGTCCTTGGTGCGCGGACGGCTGCCACGCTTGTTCGGGCGGACGCGGACGTCGCTCTCGTCCCACTCGCGCTGCCCCATGCTAGGAGCCGGCTCCCGCCTGCGCGTGCTGGCCCAGCATGCGCGCCCACATCTGGGGGAACTCCGGCATGGTCTTGGACGTCGTGGCGATGTCCTCGACCTCGACCCCGGGGACGGCGAGCCCCAGGATGGCGCCGGCGGTGGCCATGCGGTGGTCGGCGTAGGAGCGGACCACGCCGCCGTGCAGCGGGGCGGGCCGGATCACGAGGCCGTCGTCGGTCTCCTCGGCGTCCCCTCCGAGCCGGGTGATCTCGGCGACGAGCGCCGCGAGCCGGTCCGTCTCGTGCCCGCGAAGGTGCGCGATGCCGGTGAGCCGCGAGGGCGAGTCGGCGAGCGCGCACAGCGCCGCGACCGTCGGGGCGAGCTCGCTCGTGTCGGCCAGGTCCGCTCCGGTGATGCGCTCCCCGCCGCGGACGGTGAGGGTGCCGGCGTCGAGGGTCACCTCGGCTCCGAGGCGGGGGAGGATCTCGCGCCAGGCGTCGCCGACCTGGGTGGTGTGCTCGGGCCAGTTGGGGACGCGGACGGTGCCCCGGGTGGCGAGGGCCGCGGCGAGGAACGGGCCCGCGTTGGAGAGGTCCTGCTCGATCCGGACATCGAAGGCCCGGATGGGGCCGGGCCAGACGACCCAGTGGTGGGGGGCCGTGTCGTCGACCTCCACCCCGACGCCGCGCAGGACCTCGACGGTCATCGAGATGTGGTCGAGGCTCGGCACCGGGCCGCCGACGTGCTCGAGGTGGAGCCCGTCGGTGAAGCGGGCGCCCGCGAGCAGGAGCGCGGAGACGAACTGGCTCGAGCCGCTGGCGTCGACGGCGACGTGGCCGCCCCGCACCGCGCCGGTGCCGTGCACCGTGAACGGCAGCGAGCGGGGCGTGCCGCCGTCGGGGGACGTGAGGTCGACGCCCAGCCCGCGGAGGCCCTCGATCACGGGGCCCATGGGACGCACCCGCGCGTGCGGGTCGCCGTCGAACGCGATCACGCCGCGGGCGAGCGCGGCGAGCGGCGGCACGAAGCGCATCACGGTGCCGGCCAGTCCGCAGTCCACGGCCACGCTGCCGAGATCGGCGGCGTCGGCGCCGCGGGGGGCCGGGACGATCTCGAGGTCGGGACCGTACTCGCCGTCGCCGGGGACCTCGGTCACCGTGGCACCGAGGACCCGCAGGGCCTGGACCATCAGGGCGGAGTCGCGCGAGTGGAGGGGTGCCCGCAGGCGGGAGGGGCCATCGGCGAGCGCCGCCAGCACGAGGTAGCGGTTGGTCAGCGACTTCGAGCCGGGCACGGTGACGGTGGCGTCGACCGGCCGGTCAGCGAAGGGCGCCGGCCAGTGGTTCACGAGAGGACGTCCGAGGCGGCGCTGGCCGCTTCCTTCGCCGCGGAGCGCACGGTGCGCTGCGCCCGCCGGGCGGTGTGCTCGGCACGGCGCGCGGCGCGGTGGACCGCCTTGCTCGTGTGCTTCTCGGCGGCCGCGAACTGGCGCCGGCCGGCCTTGGTGGCGTCGGCGGCGAGATGCTGCGTGCGCCAGGCCAGGGAGGGCCGCCCGTTGGTGTCGACGCTCGCGAGCAGCACACCGCCCAGGAGCGAGAGGTTCTTCAGCAGTCCGCTCCGGCGCGCCTCGCGGCCCGCCGGGGTGCTGATGTCGGCGCTGCGCCACTCGACGAAGGTGTTCAGTGCGCTCGTGATCGCGAGCACGGAGGCGGACAGCCGCGGCGCCTTGCCCAGCGCGAAGAGGATGCCGGCGCCGAGCTGGCTGGCGCCGACGGCCCGGGCGAGGACCTTCTCGTCCACCTGGATCGGGAGGGCATCGGCCGCCTGGCGCAGCACGGGCGAGAGCTGCTCGGCCGTGTCATCCGCGTTCTTCAGCTTTCCCGCGCCGGCGACGATGAATGACGAGCCGAGAAGCGGTCGGGCGAGGAATCGGACTGCGGACATCGGGCCTCCTGAGGCTGGGTTCGGGCGTGTTCCGACGCGACCCAGTCTGGCATCTTTGGGGAATATTTTCCTTCTCCCGCCGCGTTCTCCCTCGTGTCCGGCGGGCAGAGCGTCTCGCAGCGGCCCTGCGAGCCTGCGTCAGCGGTACCCCCGGGCACGGTGAACGCGGCGCCAGCAGGCGCCGCCGGATGGAAGGAGCCGAGTGCTGGTCCTCGAACGCCCTGATGTACGCACAGCAGTCCGTGCGGCACCGACAGTAGACTGGGCGGCAATGAGCGCCGCCGAGTCCCACGAGCCAGAGCCCCCCGTCCACGGTCAGGGTGGCGAGTCGGGCGCACGCGCCGACGTCGCAGCCGAGACCGACGACCAGCGCCGCGAGCGCTTCGAACGCGACGCGATGCAGTACGTCGACCAGCTCTACTCGGCCGCGATGCGCATGGCGCGCAACCCCGCCGATGCGGAGGACCTCGTGCAGGAGGCCTACGCGAAGGCGTTCGCCGCCTTCCACCAGTACAAGCCGGGCACCAACCTGAAGGCCTGGCTGTACAGGATCCTCACGAACACGTACATCAACCTGTACCGGAAGCGGCAGCGCGAGCCCCAGCAGGCGCAGACGGACAGCGTCGAGGACTGGCAGCTGGCGCGCGCCGAGTCCCACACCTCGACGGGGCTCCGCTCGGCCGAGGCCGAGGCCCTCGATCACCTGCCGGACTCCGACGTCAAGGAGGCCCTGCAGTCCATCCCGGAGGAGTTCCGCCTTGCGGTCTACTTCGCGGACGTGGAGGGCTTCGCGTACAAGGAGATCTCGGACATCATGAACACCCCCATCGGCACGGTCATGAGCCGCCTGCACCGCGGCCGCAAGATGCTCCGGGACCGTCTCGCGGACTACGCCGCCGAGCGCGGGTTCGCCGGTGCCCGGGCCGTGGCGGCATCCCAGGAGAAGGAACAATGAGCGATTGCCAGGGCCTGGGCGACTGTGACGACAGCCGCCTCCACCGGCTGTACGAGTACCTCGACGGAGCGCTCCCGGCGCACGAGGTCGCCGAGATCCGCGACCATCTCGAGTCCTGCCCCGAGTGCCTCGAGGAGCATGACCTCGAGTGCATGATCCGGTCGGCCATGAAGCGCAGCTGCCACGAGCAGGCGCCGGCCGCCCTCAAGGACTCGATCCTGAACAAGATCCACTCCTCGCGGGCGGAGGCCTGACCCCGGACGCCGCGCCGGGCGAGGACTCCTGAGCCCCCGATCAGCTGCAGACGGAGGATGCCCCGGACCAATGGTCCGGGGCATCCTCCGTCTCCGCGTCGCGGACCGCAGCTGCGCTCAGGTGTTGGGGCGCTTGCCGTGGTTCGCGCCTCCGCGCTTGCGGTCACGGCGCTTGCGTGCACGCTTGCTCATGGGCTGGCCTCCTTCTTTCGACAACAGGGGTTGGCGCCGTCGCCGGCACCGGTGGCCCAGAAGGCCGTCGTCCAGTCTAGCGGATGGAGGTCCCCGGTGCCGCGCGGAGCGGGGGCCGCGTCGTCACGGGCGTCCCACCGGGCGTCCTACTGGGGCTGCGGCAGCCGCAGCCAGGGGAACCAGCCGCGGTGGAGCACGAGCCAGGCGATGAGGCCGTAGCCGGCCTGCCCGGGCGCGCCGGCGTTGCCGGCCAGGTCGGTGCGCCACTGCTCATGGTTCAGCAGCGGCGAGAAGGTGTCGACGTAGTAGTAGTTGCGCCGCGTCGTGACGTCGGCGAAGGCCGTGTTCAGCTCTGCGAGACGGCGGTTCTGGGCGGGGTCCAGGGTGGGAGGCGGGCCCACCACGAAGACTTCGGCGCTGTTCTGCTGGGCCGTGTCGAGGATGTTCGCGACGTTGAGGCGGCTGCGGGCGGGAGAGACGCCGAAGGCGATGTCCCGTCCCGAGAGCCCGATCACGAGGCGGTTCTCGTAGCCGGCGGCGAACCGCCTCATGGTCTCGCCCTCCCAGCGGGCCGCGAGGCCCTCGGTGCCCTCCTCGGGCGCGGCGAGCACGTACGACTCGAGGACCACCTCCTCGCGGGGCGTCCGCGCGAGCACCCGGCCGAACCAGCCCAGCGCCCGCGGGTCTCCGTTGCCGGCCAGGAGCTCGTCCCCGACCGCGGCGATCCGAAGCTTCCTCTCGTGGGCCATCCACACTCCCATCTCACGTCGGGGACCGACCGGCCCCTGTCCTCGGCTTCCGAGTCTAGCCGCCGCCGAGGAGCCACCTCCGCTGTGCCGAGGGGTCGGCTCCGCCGTGTTGGACTCTGTTCTCCTGGTGAGGTGACCCCAAGGCGCGCTGGCACCGACGACGGCGGCGGCCGGCTCCCGCTGGGGGAGCCGGCCGCCGCCGTCGTCGCCTTCGCTCAGGGCTCAGCTCAGCGCGCGAACACCTCGCGGACGAGGACGTCGCCCTCGGCCGAGTGGCGCTTCATCGAGCCCGCGCTCGTCGCGGCCGAGGCGGCACGCGAGACGAGCCGCAGCTCGCGCCGGAGCGACGGGATGAGGCGCACGGCCATGTACATCCACGGGCCCTGGTTGGCCGGCTCGTCCTGAGCCCAGATCAGCTCGGCGTTCGGGTACTTCTCGAGCTCCGCCTTGATCTCCTCCTCGGGCAGCGGGTAGAGCTGCTCGACCCGGATGATCGCCGTCCGCGTGTCCTTCGCCTTGGTGCGGGCGGCCAGCAGGTCGTAGTACAGGCGTCCGGAGACGAGGACCACGCGGTCCACGGCGCTCGCGTCCAGCTGCTCGTGCTCGCCGAGGACGGGACGGAACGTGCCCGAGGTGAAGTCCTCGACGGTCGAGGCCGCGGCCTTCAGGCGAAGCAGCTGCTTCGGCGTGAAGACGATGAGCGGCTTGCGCGGGCGGCTGTACGCCTGGCGGCGCAGCAGGTGGAAGTGCGACGCCGGCGTGCTGGGCTGGGCGACGATCATGTTCTGCTCGGCGCACAGCTGCAGGAAGCGCTCGATGCGCGCAGAGGAGTGGTCCGGGCCCTGGCCCTCGTAGCCGTGGGGCAGGAGCATGACGAGCGAGCTGCGCTGGCCCCACTTCTGCTCGGCCGAGGAGATGAACTCGTCGATGATCGTCTGGGCGCCGTTGACGAAGTCGCCGAACTGGGCCTCCCAGGCCACGAGCGTGTCCGGGCGCTCCACCGAGTACCCGTACTCGAAGCCGAGGGCCGCGTACTCCGACAGGGAGGAGTCGTAGATCGCGAGCTTGGCCTGGTCCTCGGACAGGTGCGCCAGGGGAGTCCACTCGTCGCCGTTGCTGCGGTCGTGGAACACCGCGTGGCGCTGCACGAACGTGCCGCGGCGGGAGTCCTGCCCGGCGAGCCGGACGGGGACGCCCTCGGCGATGAGCGAGCCGAACGCCGCGATCTCGCCGAAGCCCCAGTCGATGCCGCCCTCGCGGGACATCTGCTCGCGCCGCTCGAGGAGCTGCTTGAGCTTGGGGTGGACGGCGAAGTCTTCGGGAATCGCGACGTGGGCCTGGCCGATCCGCGCCAGCGTCTCCGCGCTGATCGCGGTCGAGCGCTGCGAGGCGCCCGCGGCGTCGTCCTCCTGCTGGGCGAGGGGACGCTCGAGGTCCGAGACGGCCTTCGCGTCGCCCGTGACGATCGGGATCGGCGAGGTCTGGGCCGCGTGGGTCTCGGCGAAGACGCGCTCGAGGCGCTCCTGGTAGTCGCGCAGGAGCTGCTCCGCCTCTTCCTGCGTGATGTCCCCACGGCCGATCAGGCTCTCGGTGTAGAGCTTGCGGACCGAGCGCTTCGCCTCGATGAGGTTGTACATCATCGGCTGGGTCATCGAGGGGTCGTCGCCCTCGTTGTGGCCGCGGCGGCGGTAGCACACGAGGTCGATGACGACGTCCTTGTGGAACCGCTGCCGGAACCGGTAGGCCATCTGCGCCACGCGGACCACGGCCTCGGGGTCGTCGCCGTTGACGTGGAACACCGGCGCCTGGACCATCTTCGCCACGTCGGTGGAGTACACCGACGAGCGGGAGGCCGAGGGCGAGGTCGTGAAGCCGACCTGGTTGTTGACCACGATGTGGATCGTGCCGCCCGTGCGGTAGCCGCGCAGCTGGGAGAGGTTCAGCGTCTCCGCCACGACGCCCTGGCCGGCGAACGCGGCGTCGCCGTGGACCAGGATCGGCAGCACCGGGAACGCCTCGCCCCGGTCGAGGCGGTCCTGCTTGGCGCGGACGATGCCCTCGAGGACGGGGTCGACAGCCTCGAGGTGCGAGGGGTTGGCGGCGAGGTAGACCTTGGTCTGCTTGCCGTTCTCCGCGGTGAACGTCCCCTCGGTGCCGAGGTGGTACTTCACGTCGCCGGAGCCCTGGACGCTCTTGGGGTCCTGGGTGCCCTCGAACTCGCGGAACACCTGGGCGTAGGTCTTGCCGGCGATGTTCGTCAGGACGTTGAGGCGGCCGCGGTGGGCCATGCCGATCGCGACCTCGTCGAGGCCGTCCTCCGCCGCCTCGGACAGCGTCGCGTCGAGCAGCGGGATGAGGGACTCGCCGCCCTCGAGGGAGAAGCGCTTCTGGCCGACGAACTTGGTCTGCAGGAACGTCTCGAAGGCCTCGGCCGCGTTGAGCCGGGACACGATGCGCAGCTGCTCCTCGCGGCTGGGCTTCTTGTACGGGTGCTCGAGCTCGTCCTGGAACCACTTGCGCTCGGCGGGCTCCTGCAGGTGCATGTACTCGATGCCCGTGGTGCGGCAGTACGCGTCGCGGAGCACGCCGAGGATGTCGCGGAACTTCATCTTCGGCTTGCCGCCGAACCCGCCGGTGGGCCACTCGCGGTCGAGGTCCCACAGCGTCAGGCCGTAGGTCAGCACGTCGAGGTCCGGGTGCCGGCGCTGGACGTACTCGAGCGGGTTGGTGTCCGCCATGAGGTGCCCGCGCACGCGGAAGGCGTGGATGAGCTGCTGGATGCGCGCCACCTTGTTGATGGCGTCCTCGGGGTTGACCTGGAGGTCGGGGCTCCAGCGCACCGGCTCGTAGGGGATGCGCAGCGACTCGAAGATCTCGTCGTAGAAGCCCTGCTCGCCCAGCAGGAGCTGGTGCACGATCCGGAGGAACTCGCCCGAGCCGGCGCCCTGGATGACGCGGTGGTCGTAGGTGGAGGTCAGCGTGATGATCTTGCCGACGGCCTGGAGCGCGAGGATCTTCTCCGAGGCGCCCTGGAACTCGGCCGGGTACTCGAGCGCGCCGACGCCGATGATCGCCGCCTGGCCCTTGGAGAGGCGCGGAACCGAGTGGACCGTGCCGATGCCGCCCGGGTTGGTCAGCGAGACGGTCGTGCCGGCGTAGTCGTCGGCCGTGAGCTTGCCGTCGCGGGCCCGCTTGATGAGGTCCTCGTAGGTGTGCCAGAAGTCCGAGAAGTTCAGGGTCTCGGCCTTCTTGATGTTCGGCACCACGAGCAGGCGGCTGCCGTCCGGCTTGGGCAGGTCGATCGCGATCCCGAAGTTCACGTGCGCGTGCTGGATCGCGACCGGCTTGCCGTCCACCACGTCGTAGGAGACGTTCATCGACGGCATGAGCTTGAGCGCGCGGATCACGGCGTAGCCGATGAGGTGCGTGAAGGAGACCTTGCCGCCGCGCACCCGCGTGAGGTGGTTGTTGATGACGACGCGCTGGTCCATCAGGAGCTTCGCGGGCACCGCGCGCACGGTCGTCGCCGTGGGGACCTCGAGGCTCTGGACCATGTTCGTCGCGATGGCCTTGGCGGGGCCGCGCAGCGTCGAGACGACGTCCTCCTCGATCGTCTCGTCCTTGGCCGTCTTGGGCAGCTGGGCGGGGATCAGGCCGGTCGTGGAGGGACGGGCACCGTCGCGCACGACGGCGGCGGCGCCCTTCTTCGGGGCCGCGTCCGGCTGCTTCGGGGCCGGTGCAGCACCCTGCTTCGGCGCCGCCGGCGCGGGCTGGGCTGCCGGGGCCGGAGACGGGGCCGCCGGGGCTGCGGGCTGGGCCGCCGGGGGCTGGGCAGGCGCCGCGGGAGCCTTGACGGCCGGAATCTGCCGGGTCAGCGTGTCAACGGCCGGCCCCTTCGCCGTGCCGTTGGACGTGTGGCCGCTGTCCGAGTCGAAGGACTCGAACAGCGGCCACCACTTGGCGTCCACGGAGTTCTTGTTCTGCTGGTACTGCTCGTAGAGCTCGTCCACAAGCCACTCGTTGCCGCCGAATTCCTCGGGCAGGCGGTGGGTTGGCAGTTCTGGCACTGGAGATACGCCTCTTCCATCGATACTTAGGCCCGCGTGTCAGCGGCTCCGCGCCTCGGCCCCGTACCGCACGCCCGCGTGCTCCACCGGGCGCTATTCGGGGGCTGGCCGTATCCGCCGACCGCCGTGGGCGCCGTCAGGAGCCCACACTCAAGGGTCCAGTCTAGTAAAGACCGGAGCGAATCGGGCGATTGTGAGTCCGCCGTCACACCCGGGTCGCACCGACCTCGGGTCCGTGGGGCGCTGATAGGCTGGAACCACTATGGACGGCACCTCTAGATGCCGGCCTGGCCGCGAGGGCCCGACCGGCGCCCGCCGCCACGGGGCCGGCATGCACCGTGTACTTGCCCACCTGGTCCCCGCGCGAGCGGCCATGTCATGGCGCGAGGAGCTCGAGCACTGACGTGGAATGGCTCCTGCTGGCCGCCGGCCTGCTCCTCATCCTCGGCACGGGATTCTTCGTGGCCGTCGAATTCTCCCTGGTGGCGCTCGACCGTGCCACCGTCCAGCGCAGTGCCGACGCCGGCGAACCCGGCGCGGAGGCCCTCCTGCGCTGCCTCACGACCCTCTCTACCCAGCTCTCCAGCTGCCAGCTCGGCATCACGCTGACCACGCTCCTGACGGGCTATGTGATGGAGCCGTCGGTGGGCAGGCTCCTCGAGGAGCCGCTGCGCGCGCTCGGGGTGCCGGGGGCCACCGCGGTCTCCCTCACCGTCGCGATGGTCTTCGCGACCCTGCTGTCGATGCTGATCGGCGAACTCGTGCCCAAGAACCTCGCGATCGCCCGGGCGCTCGTGGTGGGGCGCGCCGTCGCCCGCCCCCAGCTCGTCTTCACCGCGGCCTTCAAGCCGGCGGTGGTCCTCTTCAACGGCTTCGCCAACCGGGTGCTCGGGCTCATGGGCATCGAGGCCAAGGAGGAGATCTCGGGTGCCCGTTCGCCTGCCGAGCTCTCCTCCCTGGTGCGGCGCTCTGCCGAGCTCGGCACACTCGATGCGGGCACGGCACGGTTCGTCTCCCGGACGCTGCGCTTCTCCGAGCGGACGGCGGCGGACGTCATGACCCCCCGCATTCGCGTCACGACCATCGACGCCGACGAGCCGGTGGACGCCATCGTGGAGGCCGCCCGGGCGACGGGGCACTCCCGGTTCCCGGTGATCGGCGACTCGCCCGATGACGTGCGCGGCGTCGTCCACGTGAAGAAGGCCGTCGCGGTGCCCGCCCGGAAGCGGCGCGGGGTCCCGGCGGCCGCCATCATGACGGACATCCTCCAGGTGCCCGAGACGATCCACCTCGATGCCCTCATCTCGCAGCTGCGGGACGGGAACCTCCAGCTCGCCGCCGTGCTCGACGAGTACGGCGGCACCGCGGGGATCGTCACGCTCGAGGACCTCGTGGAGGAGATCGTGGGCGAGGTCGCCGACGAGCACGACCGCCGTGCCCCAGGGGTCCTGCAGAGCTCCGCGGGCGACTGGTACTTCCCCGGCCTCATGCGGCCGGACGAGGTCTCGGAACAGGTGCCCGGCCTCCGGGTCGTGGACAGCCCCGCCTATGAGACGGTCGGAGGCTACGTCATGAGCGCCCTGGGCCGCGTCGCGCAGACCGGCGACTCCCTCGAGGTCGGCGGCGGGACGCTCACGGTGGTGCGCATGGACGGCCGGAGGGTCGACCGCCTCCGGTTCACCCCGCCGCCGCCCGAGCCCGGCGGCGCCGAGGCCGCCGGCCCCCGGAACGCCTCTGGCCGCGGCTCTGGGAGGGCCGCCTGATGGGGGACTGGGCCGGGATCCTCTGGCTGGCAGCCCTGCTGCTCGGCAATGCCTTCTTCGTCGCGAGCGAGTTCGCGATCATGAGCGCGCGGCGCAGCCAGATCGAGCCGCTCGCCGAGGCCGGGTCCGGGCGGGCGAGGACCACGCTCCACGCGATGGAGAACGTCTCGCTCATGCTCGCCGCCGCCCAGCTGGGCATCACCGTGTGCTCGCTGCTGATCCTCCAGGTCGCCGAACCCGCCATCCACCACCTCATCGGCGATCCGCTGCACTCGCTCGGCCTGCCGGTCGAGCTCGCGGACACCGTGGGATTCGCGGTGGCGCTCGCCGCGGTGACCTTCCTGCACGTCACGATCGGGGAGATGGTGCCGAAGAACATCTCCGTCTCCACGGCGGACCGCGCGGCCGTGCTCCTCGCCCCGGTCCTGCTGAGCATGGCCCGGCTCGTGCGGCCCGTGATCTTCTTCCTCAACGGCAGCGCCAACGCTGTCCTCCACCTGCTGCGGGTCGAGCCGAAGGACGAGGTGACCTCGAGCTTCACCCTCGAGGAGGTCGCCTCGATCGTCGAGGAGTCGACCCGCAGCGGGCTGCTCGATGACGAGTCGGGCCTGCTCTCGGGGGCGCTCGAGTTCTCCGACCAGACTGCGGAGTCGATCATGGTGCCGGTCGGGGACCTCGTCTCGCTCCCGACCAGCGCCACGCCGGCAGACTTCGAGAAGGCCGTCTCCCACACGGGCTTCTCCCGCTTCCCCATGGTCGACGACGACGGCGAGCTCGTAGGCTATCTCCACCTCAAGGACGTCCTCGCTATCGGTCCGGAGGGGCGGGGGAAGCCGATCGGGGAGAGCCGCGTGCGCTCGCTGGCGAACCTCGGGCTCGACGACGAGATCGAGGACGCCCTCTCCGGGATGCAGAAGTCGGGCTTCCACCTGGCCCGGGTGATCGGCCCCGAGGGGTCGACCCGCGGGGTGCTGTTCCTCGAGGACGTCATCGAGAAGCTGGTGGGCGAGATCCGGGATGTGACGCAGAGCCAGGCCTTCCGCCGCCAGAAGGGCCTCGAGCGGGGTCGGTGAGGCGGGGCCCGCGCGGCCAGAGGTGGATGGTTCGCAAGAGCCAGATGTGAATTGTTCGCAAGAGGCGGTACAGTGATCCTATTGCGACCGATTCTCACCTTTTGTCCGCCGACCCGCAGAACTGAGGCACCCTTGCGCTCGACCCTCTCCGCCCCCGCCTGGGCGCGCACCGCCGCCCGGGGCGCCGTCGCCGTGGCGGCTGTGGCCGCCCTGGCCGCCTGCTCGCCGGGCGGCCAGGGCTCACCGGCGTCGCCGGGACAGGGCGGGACCGTGCGCGTCGTCGCCTCGACCAACGTCTACGGTGACCTCGCCCGGGCCGTGGGCGGGGACCGGGTCACCGTCACCTCGATCGTCTCCGCCACGAGCCAGGACCCGCACTCCTACGAGGCGACGACGCACGACCGGCTCGCGGTGTCCAAGGCCAGCCTCGTGATCGAGAACGGCGGCGGCTACGACCCGTACATGGATCCGCTCGTGCGGGAGGCCGACCTCGGGCCGGACAGCGTGATCACGGCGGTGGAGACCGCCGGACTCGCGGCCGGCGCGTCCGCCGGCCGCCCGGCGTTCAACGAGCATGTCTGGTACGACGTCAGCGCCATGAAGAAGGTCACCGACGCCATCGCCGCGCGGCTCGGCGCCCTGGACCCCGCCGGCAGGGACGCTTACGCGGGCCGGGCCCGGGACGTCGATGCCCGCCTGTCCGGCCTCGAGTCCACCCTTGCGGCGCTCAAGTCCTCGGCGGCAGGGAAGTCGGCCGTCATGACCGAGGCGGTGCCGCTCTACCTCCTCCAGGCAGCCGGGCTCCGGGACGCCACCCCCACGGCCTACTCGTCCGCCGTCGAGGAGGAGCAGGATGTGCCGCCCGAGGCGCTCAGGGCGACCCTTGACCTCGTCTCCTCGCGATCGGTCGCCCTCCTGGCCTACAACCCGCAGACCGAGAGCCCGCAGACCCAGCAGCTGCGGGCGGCCGCCGAGGCGGCGAAGGTGCCCGTGGTCGACTTCACCGAGACGGTCCCCGAGGGCGAGGACTACCTCGGCTGGATGAGCCAGAACGTGGCCGAGCTGAAGAAGGCCCTCGCATGAGGCCCGGAGCCCGCGCCGCGCAGGCCCCTGAGCCCGCTGTGCGGCTCCGCTCCGCGGCACTGGCGTTCGGCGCCCGGACCCTCTGGTCCGGCCTCGACCTCGACATCCGCCCGGGCGAGTTCTTCGCCGTGCTCGGACCCAACGGAAGCGGCAAGACCTCCTTCCTCAAGGCGCTGCTCGGCGTCGTCCCCCTCAGCGAGGGGACGGCGGAGGTGGCGGCCCGCGCTCCCGGCCGCGCGGGGGAGGAGATCGGCTACATCCCGCAGCAGAAGTCCTTCGCCCCCGACACGCCCCTGCGCGCCCGGGACCTCGTCGCGCTCGGCGTCGACGGGCACCGGTGGGGCGTGCGCCTGCACCGGCGGGCGGTCGACGCCCGCGTCGAGGACCTCCTGGCGAGAGTGGGCGCCTCCGACTACGCCAAGGTGCCCGTGGGCCAGCTCTCGGGCGGGGAGCAGCAGCGCCTCCGTGTCGCCCAGGCCATCGCCGGCCACCCGAAGGTCCTGCTGTGCGACGAGCCCCTGCTCTCGCTCGACCTGGGCCACCAGCAGGCCGTCAGCGGGCTCATCGACCGCCAGCGGCGCGAGGAGGGGAGCGCGGTCGTCTTCGTCACCCACGAGATCAACCCGATCCTCGACTACGTCGACAGGGTCCTCTACCTGGCCGACGGCCGCTTCCGGGTCGGCACGCCCGAGGAGGTCATGACCACGTCCGTGCTCTCCGAGCTGTACGGCTCGCCCGTCGAGGTCTCCCAGGTCCACGGCCGGATCGTCGTCGTCGGCCTCCCGGACGCGACGACGCACGCCCACCGCGGCGCGCACCACCACGAGGAGGACACGCCGTGAACTTCGACGACTTCTGGGGCACCGTCTTCTCGTTCCAGGACTACGGGGAGATCCTCGCGCTCGTGCAGAACTCGGTGTGGGCGGGGGCCGTCCTGGGCCTCCTCGGCGGCGTCGTGGGCACCTTCGTCATGAAGCGGGACCTCGCCTTCGCGGTCCACGGGATCTCGGAGCTCTCCTTCGCCGGGGCCGCCTTCGCCCTCCTCGTCGGCGGCGACATCGTCACCGGCTCGCTCGTCGGCTCGGTCGCCGCGGCCCTCCTGATCGGCCTCATGGGCGGGCGGGCGCGCGAGAAGAACTCGGTGATCGGCGTCCTCATGCCGTTCGGGCTGGGGCTCGGCATCCTGTTCCTCGCGCTCTACCAGGGCCGGGCGGCGAACAAGTTCGGCCTGCTCACCGGGCAGATCGTCGCGGTCAACACGGTCCAGCTCCAGGTCCTCGCCGTCACCGCCGCGGCGGTCATCGCCGTCCTGCTGGCCGTGTGGCGGCCGCTGACGTTCGCGAGCGTCGACCCGGAGATGGCCCACGCCCGGGGCGTCCCGGTCCGCGCGCTCTCGATCCTGTTCATGGTGGTGCTCGGGGTGAGCGTGGCCCTGTCGCTGCAGGTGGTGGGGGCCCTGCTGGTCCTCGCGCTGCTCATCACGCCGGCCGCCGCCGCCCTGAAGGTGACCTCCGCCCCGCGCCTCGTGCTCCTGCTCAGCGTGCTCTTCGCGACGGCCGCCACGGTGGGCGGGATCATGCTCGCGCTCGGGGGGCGGCTGCCGATCAGCCCCTACATCACGACGCTCTCGTTCCTCATCTACGCGGTGTGCGCGACTATCGGCTGGATCCGGCGCCGCCGCGGCGCGAACGGGCGCGTGCTCGGGTCCGGCCCGGCGGGCGGCGGGCGGCCCAAGACGTCGGCCGCCGCCTGAGGCGGGACCCTCGCCGGGGGAGCGCTCAGGCTGCCGGGGACCCGCCGTCCGGGTCCGCGGCGCCGGCGCCGCGGGCCGTGCACTCCGGGCAGAGGCCGAAGATCTCGACGGTGTGCTCGACGGCCGTGTAGCCGTGGTCGCGGGCCACCCGGCTGGCCCAGGTCTCCACCGCGGGCGCCTCGATGTCCACCGCCTTGCCGCACCGGCGGCACACGAGATGATGGTGGTGGCCGGTGGCCTCGCAGCGGCGGTACACGGCCTCGCCGTCGTCGCTGCGCAGCACGTCCACGAGCCCGTCCTCCGCCATGGACTGCAGGATGCGGTACGTCGTCGCGAGCGAGACGGACGCCCCCTCGCCCTGGAGGAGACGGTGCAGCTCCTGGGTGCTCACGAAGTCCTCGAGGCTGTCCAGGGCTGCCGAGACAGCGACCCGCTGCTTCGTCACGCGCTGCTCGCGCGGCTTCTCGGCCAACGACTCCTCCTGCACTGCCTATCGGGTCTTCTAGCCTAGCAAGAGGCGGTCCTAGACTGGCGCCATGCGCCTGACCAAGTTCACGCACGCCTGCGTCCGCCTCGAGAAGCCTGCCGACACCGGAACGGGCCACCGCGTCCTGACGATCGACCCGGGCAACTTCTCGGAAGTCGAGCAGGCCCTGGACGGCGCCGAGGCGTTCCTCGTCACGCACGAGCACGCCGACCACATCGACCTCCCGCGCGCCGCCGCCGTCCTCGAGGCCAGCCCGCGGCTCGAGGCCTGGGCACCCCCCTCAGTGGCCGTCGCGCTCAAGGAGGCCGCGCCGTCGGCCGCCGATCGCATTCACACCGCCGAGACGGACAGCGAGTTCGACGCCGCAGGATTCCGGGTCCGCACGTTCGGGAGCCAGCACGCGCTGATCCACCCGAGCGTCGCGATGGTCGCGAACATCGGCTACCTCGTCGACGGCGAGGTGTTCCACCCCGGCGACTCGTTCACCGTCCCGCCCGGGGCCGAGGTGCCGACCCTGCTCGTGCCGATCCACGCGCCCTGGAGCAAGGTCGGCGAGGTCCTCGACTTCATCATCGCGGTCGGGGCCCGGCGCGCCTACCCGATCCACAATGCCCTCCTCAACGACTGGGGCACGGGGATCGTCGAGAAGCACGCCCAGCGCATCGGGGACCTCTACGGCACCCGCTACGAGCACCTCGAAGCCGGCCAGACGGTGGACCTCTGAGGCCTCACCGGTCCCAGCGCCCCGTCGCGAAGAACCGCTCGAGCACCTGCGCGTGCGGCGCGGGGTCCAGCCCCTGCTCGGCGAGCCAGCCCTCGTCGCCGTAGGATCCGCGGTAGCGCGAGCCGGCGTCGCACATGAGGGTGACGATGCTGCCCCGCTCCCCGGCGGCCGCCATCTGCGACACCAGCTGCCAGACGCCCCACAGGCTGGTGCCCGTCGACGGGCCCGCGTCGAAGCCGAAGCGCGCGGTGAGGTCGCGCATCGCGGCGACCGAGGCGGCGTCGGGCACGCGGAACATGCGGTCCACGATCCTGGGATTGAAGCTCGGCTCGAGCCGCGGCCGGCCGATGCCCTCGATCCGCGACGCGCCGCCCTCGGCGGGGGCGCCCGAGACCCAGCTCGGGTAGAACGCCGAGTTCTCGGGGTCGACGACGGCGAGCTGGGTCGCGAGCCGCCGGTACCGCACGAAGCGCCCGATCGTGGTGCTCGTGCCCCCGGTCCCGGCGCCGACCACGATCCAGCGGGGCACCGGGTGCGGCTCGAGCCTGAGCTGGTCGAAGATCGTCTCGGCGATGTTGTTGTTCCCGCGCCAGTCCGTGGCGCGCTCGGCGAACGTGAACTGGTCCAGGTAGTGCCCCCCGCAGGACTCGGCGAGGCGTGCCGCCTCGCCGTACACCTGCGAGGCCGAGTCGACGAAGTGGCACGAGCCGCCGTACTGCTCGATCAGGGCGATCTTCTCCCGGCTCGTCCCGCGGGTCATCACGGCGGTGAAGGGGACCCCGATGAGCCGTGCGAAGTAGGCCTCGGAGACGGCCGTGCTGCCGCTGGAGGCCTCGACGACGCGGGTCCCCTCGCTGATCCAGCCGTTGACCAGGGCGAAGAGGAAGAGGGACCGGGCGAGCCGGTGCTTGAGGCTGCCGGTCCGGTGCGTTGACTCGTCCTTCAGGTACACGTCGACGCCCCACTCCTCGGGGAGGGGAACGCGGTGCAGATGGGTGTCGGCGCTGCGGCGGGCGTCCGACTCGAGGCGGCGGATGGCCTCGTCCGCCCAGGCCCGGGCCCCGACGCCGGGCCGCGGGGCGGCGCCAGTGGTGCGTGCGTCCATCCGGACAGCGTACGCCGCGCTAGGGTGTGGCCATGAACGGTGAACAGGTCCTCATCACGGCGGCGGAGCTCGCCGAGCGCCTCGCCCGCGGCGAGCGCCCCGTACTGCTCGACGTCCGCTGGTCCCTCGGCGGCCCGAATGGACGCCATGAGTACGCGGTCGGACACCTTCCCGGCGCCGTGTTCGCCGACCTCGAGAACGAGCTCGCGGTGCCGGTCGCCCCCGGCAGCGCCGAAGAGGCCGCGGGCGGGCGGCACCCGCTCCCGTCCCGGGCCGCGTTCGAGGAGGCCGCGCGCTCCTGGGGCATCGACGACGGCGACGCCGTGGTCGTCTACGACGCGACCTCCGGGCAGGCCGCGGCCCGGGCCTGGTGGATGCTCCGCGACGCGGGCCTGGAGTCGGTCCGCGTCCTCGACGGAGGACTGGGCGCCTGGACCGCGGCGGGGCTGCCTCTCGAGCAGGGCGCCGGCGTCCCCGAGCGCGGGAACGTCACCCTGGGGGAGGGCCGGCTGCCCCGCATCGGCGCGGACGAGGCAGCCGCGTTCGCGCAGCCGCGGCCCGGCGCCCCGGCCGGAGGCGTGCTGCTGGACGCCCGGGCCGCCGAGCGGTACCGCGGCGAGGTGGAGCCCGTGGACCCGCGCGCCGGCCACATCCCCGGCGCCCTCAGCGCACCCACCGCCGAGAACCTGGCCGCGGACGGGACCTTCCTCCCCCCGGCCGCACTGCGGGAGCGCTTCGCCGCGCTCGGCGCGGACGGCCGCCGCCCGATCGCCGTCTACTGCGGGTCCGGCGTCACGGCGGCCCACGACATCCTCGCCCTCGCCGTCGCCGGCATCGACGCCGCACTGTACCCGGGCTCGTTCTCGCAGTGGTCCCGCGACCCCTCCCGCCCCGTCGCCGTGGGCGCCGAGCCCTCCGCGGCCGGCGCGGGCCGGGCCGGCGGCCCCGAGAACAGCCCGGGCGCGTGAGCGGCCGGCATGCGATAGCGTCGGTGGCATGACCCCCGGACGCCCCGTCATGCCCAGCGCGGACACCATCCGCGAGAACCTGCTCGAGGAGCGCCCGGGCCGCGGCACCGCGTCAGGGGACGGCTCCGAGGTGCGCGCGTACGGTGCCACCTCGGCCTCGAGCGGCCTCGTGCCCCTGACCCTCACCCGGCGGGAGCCGCAGGCGGACGACGTCGAGATCGACATCGAGTTCTGCGGCCTGTGCCATTCCGACGTGCACGCGACGCGCGGCGAGTGGGGGGAGAGGCCCTGGCCGCTGGTCCCGGGCCACGAGATCGTGGGACGAGTGCGCCGCACCGGGTCCGCCGTGCGCGGGTTCGCCGTCGGGGACCGCGTGGGCGTCGGGTGCATGGTCGACTCGTGCCGGGAGTGCGCGCGCTGCCGGGCAGGGCTCGAGCAGTACTGCGAACGCGGCATGGTCGCCACCTACGGCGCCCCGGACCCCCGCCACGGCGGGGAGGTCACGCAGGGCGGCTACTCGGAGAGGATCGTGGTCGATGCGGCGTACGTGCTGCGGATCCCGGCGGCCCTCGACCCGGCCGCGGCCGCCCCGATCCTGTGCGCGGGCATCACGACCTACTCGCCGCTGCGCCGCTTCGGCGTGGGCTCCGGGCGCCGGGTGGGCGTCGTGGGGCTCGGCGGACTCGGGCACATGGCCGTCAAGCTCGCCGCCGCGATGGGGGCAGAGGTCACCGTCTTCACGCGCACGGACGCGAAGGTGGCCGACGCCGCCCAGCTCGGCGCCCACCGGGTCGTGGTGACCACCGACGCGGCCCAGCTCGAGGCGGCGGCGGGCACGCTCGACGTCGTGCTCGACACCGTCGCCGCGCCGCACGATCCGAACGACTACCTCTCGGTGCTGCGCTTCGACGGTGCCCTCGTGGCCCTCAGCCTGCCCTCCGGCGACATGCCGCCGGTGCGTGCCGGGGCCCTCATCCGTCGGCGCCTGACCTACACCGGCTCGCTCATCGGCGGCATCGCCGAGACGCAGGAGGTCCTGGACTTCTGCGCCGAGCACGGGGTGGCCCCGCGGATCGAGGTGGTCACGGCGGAATCGCTGAACGAGGCCTACGACCGCATGGTCGCCTCCGACGTCAAATACCGGTTCGTCCTCGATGCCGCGAGCCTGCGCGGCGCGGGGGCCCCATCGAGGAGAGAGCAATGAGCACGCTGTTCACCCGCATCATCGAGGGCGAGCTGCCCGGCCGCTTCGTGTGGAAGGACGCCGACGTCGTCGCCTTCCTGAGCATCGGTCCCCTCGCCGAGGGCCACACGCTGGTGGTGCCCCGCGAGGAGGTGGACCGGTGGACCGACGCCTCGCCGGAGCTCATGACGAAGCTCACGCTCGTGGCGCAGAAGATCGGGCAGGCGCAGATGGAGGCCTTCGGCGCGCCCCGCGCGGGGATGATCATCGCCGGCTTCGAGATCGACCACCTGCACCTGCACGTCTGGCCCTCCCGCAGCGAGGCCGAGTACGACTTCAAGCGCGCGCAGCAGAACCCGGACCCGGCCGTCCTGGACTCCGCCGCGGAGCGGATCCGCGAGGCGCTGCGCGCCGCCGGGCACGGCGAGCACGTCCCGGCCGCCTGACCCTAGGCGGGGGCGAGGGCCGCGTTGAGCGCCTGCCGCACCCGCTTCTCGGAGACCTTCCCGGCGGTGCCGAGCTCGACGGCGAACAGGCTCACCCGCAGTTCCTCGATCATCCACCGCACTGCGGCGAGCTTGGCCTCGTTGCGGCCGGTCGGCGCGAGGGCCGCCACGGCGTCGTCGTAGTCGTCCTCGAGCGCCTGGACGGCGGCCATGGCGACCGCGTCGCGCTGGACGTTGGTGGGGAGCTTCTCGAGCCGGCGCTCGATCGCCCTGAGGTAGCGGGGGAGGTGCTCGAGCTGGGCGTAGCCGGTCCTCGCGACGAAGCCCGGGTAGACGAGCTGCTCGAGCTGCGCCTTGACGTCGTTCAGCGCGCTCACGAGCGCGAGGCTCGAGGAACCCCTGAGCGCCTTGCCGATCCTCAGCGAGGACGCGAGCACCTGCTCTACGATCGCCGTCACCTTGAAGACCGTGTCGATGAGTTCGGCGCGGACGTGATCGTAGAGTGCGTCGAAGGCCGCGCGGTCCCACGGCAGCTCCGCGGGGACGAGCCTGTCGATCGCGGCCACCGAGCAGTCGGCGATGAGGTCCGCGACCGAGCCGTGCGGGTTCTGGCTGAAGGTGAGCTTCTCGCGGTTGTTGAGGTGCTCGAGCACGTACCGGTCGGGCGGCGGGACGCGCAGCGCCAGCAGGCGGATGACTCCGCCGCGGTGGGCGCGCAGCTGGTCCTCCTCGGTCTGGAACACCCGCAGGCCGGCCGTGCCGCGCGGCGCCGCCTTGGTCCGGCCCTCGTCGACGAGGGCGGGATAGCCGGTCACCGTGTGGCCGCCGACGACGGTGCTCGCCGTCCGCGGGACCGTCCCCACGCTCCACTTCGTCAGCCCGGTGCGCTCGGCCAGCCCGGACCCTCCGGCCGGACCCGGCGCTCCGGCGGGGGCGGCGGCCGTACCGCGGGGTGACGTCGCGCCGCCCCGGGGTGACGTCGCGCCCCCACGGGGTGACGTCGCGCCCCCACGGGGTGACGTCGGCGAGGTGGTGGCGGGGGTGGCGCCGAGGGACTCGGCGATCGCGCGCCGCGTGGCCGGGGCGAGCTGCTCCTTGAGGGCCACGAGGTCCTTGCCGGCGCCGAGCACGGTGCCCTTCGGGTCCACGACGCTGAAGGACATGAGCAGGTGGGCCGGGACGGCGCCCCAGTTCCATGAGCCGGGCGGGATGATCTGCCCCTTGAGCCGGCGCAGCACGAGCTCGAGGGAGTCCTCGAGGGCATCGGCTGCCGGGTCGAAGTCGGCCTCGAGGGCCGCGACGGCCTGCCGCGCCACGTCGGGGGCGGGCACGAAGGCCTTGCGCACCTGCTTCGGCAGCGACTTGATGAGGGCGGTGACGAGCTCGGTGCGCAGCCCGGGGATCTGCCAGCGGAAGGGCTCGGGCTCGAGCTGGTTGAGGAACAGCACCGGCACCTCGGCGGTCACGCCGTCGGCCGGGTCCGGGGTGCCCCCCGGCGCGACGGGGTGGAACTCGTAGGCGAGCGGCAGGTCGAAGCCGCCCTGGCGCCAGACCGTCGGGTAGGCGGCGTCGGCCGCCGCGGCCGAGCCCTCGGCGTCCTCGCCCAGGAGCAGGGCGCGGTCGAA
Source organism: Sinomonas sp. RB5 (assembly GCF_054063535.1). Classification (NCBI taxonomy): domain Bacteria; kingdom Bacillati; phylum Actinomycetota; class Actinomycetes; order Micrococcales; family Micrococcaceae; genus Sinomonas; species Sinomonas sp. RB5. Next base: position 100,708 of record NZ_JBSSGJ010000011.1, on the reverse strand, counting down.
GTCGAGCAGGTGCGGCTCCTCGTGCCGGGCCTTCTTCCACCACGCGTCGAAGTGCCGCTCGGAGACCACGGACGCCGGGACCCGCGCGTCGTAGAACTCGAACAATGCCTCATCGTCCGCCCGCAGCCCGGGGCGCCGCATGCGCGTCTCGAGCTCCTCGACCTCCTCCAGGAGGGCCTGGTTGCGCTTGAAGAAGTGGTGCCGCGTGTGCCAGTCGCCCTCGACGAGGGCGTGCCGGATGAACAGCTCGCGCGCGAGCGCCGGGTCGATGCGGGCGTAGTTGACGCGGCGCTGGGCGACGAGCGTGACGCCGTAGAGGGTCACCTTCTCGTAGGCCATGACCGAGCCCGAGCGCTTGGACCAGTGGGGCTCCGAGTACGTGCGCTTGACGAGGTGCGGTGCGACGAGCTCGGCCCACGCCGGATCCATCTTCGCCGCCGTCCGGGCCCACAGGCGGCTCGTCTCGACGAGCTCCGCGGCCATGACGTAGGTCGGGTTCTTCTTGAACAGGGCCGACCCGGGGAAGACCGCGAACCGGGTGCCGCGGGCGCCGAGGTACTCGCACTTGCGCTCGTCGAGGAGCCCGATGTGGCTCAGGAGGCCCGCGAGGAGGGACTGGTGGACGGCGTCGTGCTTCGCAACTGCTTCCAGCGGGGTGCCCGTGTCCCGCCCCTGGCCGAGCGAGATCCCCAGCGGCCGGGCGAGCTGGCGCAGCTGCTGGAACAGCTCCTGCCACTCGCGCACCCGCAGGTAGTTGATGAACTCGGCCTTGCACAGGCGCCGGAACGCGGAGGAGGACAGGTCGCGCTGCTGCTCCTGGAGGTAGTTCCAGAGGTTCAGGTAGCCCGTGAAGTCCGAGGTCTCGTCCCTGAACCGCGCGTGCTTCTCGTCCGCGGCCTGCCGCTTGCCGGTCTCCTGGGACGGGCGCTCGCGGGGGTCCTGGATCGTCAGGGCCGCGGCGAGGACCATGACCTCGCGCGCGCAGTCCCGCCGCGCGGCCTCGACGATCATGCGGCCGAGCCTCGGGTCGACCGGCAGCTGGGCGAGCTGATGGCCGACGGCGGTCAGCGCGCCCCGCTCACCCGCGGCACCGGTGCGCTTCCCCCGGCGGCCGCGACCGCCGTCGTGCGCCCCGCCGGGCTCCGCGGCGGACTCCGCGCCGGGCCGCTGCCCGCGGCCCGCCTGCTCCTTGCCTGCCTGCTCCGTGCCCGGCTGCTCCTTGCCCGGCTCGACGAGGGCGCCGAGCTCGCGCAGGAGGGTCACGCCGTCGCTGATCGCGCGGGACTCGGGCGGCTCGACGAACGGGAACGCCGCGACGTCCTTGGGACCGCGGGCGATCCCCATCGCGGTCATCTGCAGGATCACCGCGGCGAGGTTGGTCCGCAGGATCTCCGGATCGGTGAACTCGGGCCGGGAGAGGAAGTCCTCCTCGGAGTACAGGCGGATGCAGATGCCGTCGGAGACGCGCCCGCACCGGCCGGCGCGCTGGTTCGCCGAGGCCTGCGAGACGCGCTCGATCGGCAGGCGCTGGACCTTGGTGCGGTGCGAGTAGCGCGAGATGCGCGCCGTGCCGGTGTCGATGACGTACTTGATGCCGGGGACGGTCAGGGAGGTCTCCGCCACGTTCGTGGCCAGCACGATCCGCCGCTTCCCGCCGGGGGTGAAGACGCGGTGCTGCTCGGCGAGCGAGAGCCGGGCGAAGAGCGGCAGGATCTCTGCCCCGGCCATGCGGGGGTTCTTCTGGATGGAGCCGGCGAGGGCCTCGGCCGCGTCGCGGATCTCCCGCTCGCCCGAGAAGAAGATGAGGATGTCCCCGGGCGCCTCGCGGGAGAGCTCGTCGACCGCGTCGCACACGGCGTCGACCGGGTCCCGGTCCTCCTCGAGGGCGTCGTCGCTGCGGGCCACCGAGTCGTCCTCGTCCTCGGAGCCGGCCGGTTCGGCGACGAGGGGCCGGTAGCGGATCTCGACCGGATAGGTCCGGCCCGAGACCTCGACGATCGGCGCGGGCTCGGGCTCGGCGCCGGGCACCTCGCGCGCGAAGTGCCGGGCGAAGCGCTCCGGGTCGATGGTCGCCGAGGTGATGATGACCTTCAAATCCGGCCGCTGGGGGAGCACGCGCTTGAGGTAGCCGAGGATGAAGTCGATGTTGAGGCTGCGCTCGTGGGCCTCGTCGATGATGATCGTCGAGTAGCGCCGCAGGAGCCTGTCCCGCTGGATCTCCGCGAGCAGGATGCCGTCGGTCATGAGCTTGACCTTGGTCTGCGGCCCGACCTCGCCGGTGAAGCGCACCTGGAAGCCGACCTCGGCGCCGAGCTCGACGTCCAGCTCCTCGGCGATGCGCTCGGCGACGGTGCGCGCGGCGAGCCGCCGCGGCTGGGTGTGGCCGATCAGGCCCTTCTCGCCGAGGCCGAGCTCGAGGCACATCTTGGGGATCTGGGTCGTCTTCCCCGAGCCGGTCTCGCCGGCGATGATGGTGACCTGGTTCGCGGCGATGGCCTCCATGAGCTCGTCGCGGCGCTCGGAGACCGGGAGGGCGGCGGGATACGTGATCGTCAGGGCCATGGCTGATCCAGTCTAGTGGGCTGCACCAAGACGACTGCTGCCGTGGCCCGCAGGGGCGGCCGGGGTCCGGGCCGCTCCTGCGGGCCAGGGCAGCCTGAGCCGGCCAGGGGCGTCCGTATGCCGAGGTGAATGGCCGCCGTCAACGAGAAGCACCCCCGGTCCATCGGACCGGGGGTGCGGTGGTGCCCTCGATAGGATTCGAACCTACGGCCTTCTGCTCCGGAGGCAGACGCTCTATCCACTGAGCTACGAGGGCAACTCGTGTTTCCCTCGCGGGAACTCACCGAGCTTATCAGGTGCTGACCGGCGCCGCGCAAACCGGGGCCGCCGGGGCTACTCCCTGTAGTTCTCCACGACGTCGGCGGGGCGCACGCTGGCCTCGTCGGGGTCCTCCCCGAACTCGCGCTTGGCGCGGCGCTGGCGCAGGAGGTCCCAGCACTGGTCGAGCTGCGCCTCCAGCTCGCCGAGGCGGCCCGTGCCCTTCTCTGCACTGCCTGCCCCCGGGGTGCCGCGGAGGGAGTGCTCCTCGTCGATGAGCTCGCGGATGCGGTCCTGGATGTCCTTGTCCATGACCAGCACGATAGCGTCAGGGGGTGGCAGAAGAACATGGGGGGACCCGGGGGCGCAGGCCCTGGCGCGGCCGCATCCTCGTCCTCGTCGGCCTGCTGGCGGTGGCCTTCACCCTCCGCACCGCCGTGACCAGCGTGCCGGCGCTCACCGACCGCATCGCAGGGGAGATGTTCCTGCCGTCGTGGCTCGTGGGCATCCTCGGCATGCTCCCCACGGCGCTCTTCGGCGTCGCCGGGCTGCTCACGCCGCTGCTCATGCGGGCCTGGAGCGTCGAGGCCATCGCGGTGGCGGCGATGGCGGCCGCAGCGGCCGGACAGGCCGTCCGGTCCGCGGCCCCCGGGACGGGCGTGTTCCTCGCGGGCTCCGCGCTCGCGCTCGCGGGCATGGGCGCGGGCAACGTGGTCCTGCCGCCCATGGTGCGCAAGTACTTCCCCGACCGGGTCGGGCTCCTGACGGCCCTGTACGTGACGGTCATCAACGTCGGCACCACCGTTCCGCCGCTGCTCGCCGTGCCCGTGGCCGACGCGGCCGGGTGGCGGGCCTCCCTGGGCTGGTGGGCCGCGGTCAACGTCCTCGCGGTCCTGCCGTGGCTGACCGTCTGGCCCGCCCGCCGCGGCCGCGCCTCGGACCGTGGTGCCGGCCGTGCTGCCGGCGGTGCTGCGGCGAGCCCGGACCAGCCCGCGGCCGACGGCGCCCGGCCGCCGCGCGCCGTCGTCCGACCGTGGCACTCGCCCGCCGCCTGGGCGCTCGCGCTGCTGTTCGGCTGCACCTCGCTGAACACCTACACGATGTTCGCGTGGCTGCCCTCGATCGTGGGCGGCGCCGGGCTCGATGCCGCCGCCGCCGGGTTCCAGCTCTCGCTGTTCGCCGGGCTGGGGCTGCCGCTCAGCCTCGCGGTCCCGGTCCTCGCGGCGAGGCTCCGCAATCCGTTCCCGGTGGTCGCGTTCGGCGTTGCGACGTTCGCCGCCGGCTACCTGGGCCTGGCCCTCGCCCCGGGCACGGCCACGTGGCTGTGGTCCACGCTGGCCGGGCTGGGACCGGCGACCTTCCCCCTCGCGCTCGTCCTCGTCAACCTGCGGACCCGGTCGCACCAGGCAGCGGGCGCCGTGTCGGGCTTCGCCCAGGGGGTCGGCTACGTCGTGGCCTGCGCGGGACCGCTCGCCGCCGGCCTCCTCCACGACGCCACGGGGGCCTGGACTGCCTCGTTCGTGTTCCTGGGGCTCACGCTGGCAGTCCTCGGCGTCTCGGGGTGGGTCATCAGCCGCCCGCACTTCATCGACGACCACCCCGGGGTGGTCGTCCGGCGCGGCGCCGCGGCCCCTCCGCTGCCCGCGGACGGGCGGGACCATGACGGGCGCAGTTTCAGCGCGGACAGGCGGCGCCGGTAGGCTAGGGGGGTGACTCCCGAAGAACTTTCCTCCGCCATTTCTGCCTGCCTCGCCGACGCCGTGCGCGCCGGCGAGCTCTCTGTGGACGTGCCGGAGGAGATCCGCGTGGAGCGGCCCAAGAACCGCGACCACGGGGACTGGGCCACGAACATCGCCCTCCAGCTCGGCAAGCGGGCCGGCATGGCGCCGCGGCAGCTCGCCGAGCTCATCGCCGGGCGCCTCGCCACGGTGGAGGGCGTCGCCTCGGTCGAGATCGCCGGCCCCGGCTTCCTCAACGTCACCCTCGATGCCGCCGCCGCGGGCGCGCTCGCCAAGTCGATCGTCGAGGCCGGCGCCGCCTACGGCACCAACGAGGCCCTCGCCGGCCACGTGATCAACATGGAGTTCGTCTCCGCCAACCCCACGGGTCCGCTGCACATCGGGCACACCCGCTGGGCGGCCCTCGGCGACTCGATCGCGCGGGTGCTGCGGGCCTCGGGCGCGGACGTCACCCGCGAGTACTACATCAACGACGCCGGCAACCAGATGAACGTCTTCGCCGGCTCCGTGCTCTCCCGGCTGCACGGTCGCGACGTGCCCGAGGGCGGCTACCCGGGCCAGTACATCGTGGACCTCGGCCACGAGGTGCTCTCCGCCCACCCGGACGTGCGCGAGCTGACCGACGAGGCCGCGCTGCCGATCGTGCGCGAGGCCGCCTACGCCGCCCAGATGAAGGACATCAGGGCCACCCTCGCGGAGTTCGACGTCGAGTTCGACGTCTACTTCTCCGAGAGGGAGGGGCTGCACGAGTCCGGCGCGATCGAGACCGCGGTCAAGCGCCTGCGCGAGCAGGGCCACGTGTTCGACGCCGAAGGCGCCGTGTGGCTGCGCACCACCGACTTCGGCGACGACAAGGACCGCGTCCTCATCCGTGCCAACGGCGAGCCCACGTACTTCGCCGCCGATGCCGCCTACTACCTGTCCAAGAAGGACCGCGGCTTCGCCGAGAAGGTCTACCTCCTCGGCGCCGACCACCACGGCTACGTCAACCGCCTCAAGGCCATCGCCGCGTGCGCCGGCGACGACCCCGAGGCGGCCATCGAGGTGCTCATCGGCCAGCTCGTCTCCGTCAACGGGGCCAAGCTGTCCAAGCGCGCGGGCAACATCATCGAGCTCAAGGACCTCATCGAGTGGCTCGGCAAGGACGCCGTGCGCTACTCCCTCGCCCGCTACCCCGCGGACTCGCCGCTCACGCTCGACCCCGAGCTGCTGAAGAAGAACTCCAACGAGAACCCCGTGTTCTACGTCCAGTACGCCCACGCGCGCTCCCGCGGGGCCGCCCGCAACGCCGAGGCCGCCGGGGTGGCCCGCACGGTGGACGGGACGGACGCGTTCGACGCCGCGCTGCTGGTGCACCCGAGCGAGAACGACCTCCTGGCGCGCCTCGCGGCGTACCCGTCGATCGTGGCCAAGGCCGCCGAGTTCCGCGAGCCGCACCGCGTGGCCCGCCACCTCGAGGCGGTCGCGAGCGCCTACCACTCGTGGTACGACAACTGCCGCATCGCGCCCCAGGGCGACGAGGAGGTCACGGACCTCAACCGCACGCGCCTGTGGCTCAACGACGCCACGAGCCAGGTCCTCGCCAACGGGCTGGGTCTCCTGGGCGTCTCCGCGCCGGAGAGGATGTAGGCCCGTGGCCGAGATGACGGCTGCCCGCGCCGCCTCGCCGCTCGCCCCCGCCTGGCTCGAGGTCCCCGGCGACCTCAACTGGCTCGTCCCCTCGCTCTGGGCGCACGACGCCGGCCGCGGCCCGGACGGGCAGCTCACCGTCGCCGGCCTGCCGGTGGGGGAGATCAAGTCCGCCTACGGCTCCCCGGTGTTCGTCCTGAGCGAGGACGACTTCCGGGCCAGGGCGCGCGCGTTCAAGACCGCGTTCGACGCAGCCTTCGCCGACCTCTGCGGGGGAGTGGACGTCTACTACGCGGGCAAGTCCTTCCTGTGCACCGCCGTGGCCGCGTGGGTCCGTGAGGAGGGCCTGCGGCTCGACACCGCCTCGGGCGGCGAGCTCGCCGTGGCCGCCCGCGCCGGCGTGCCGGGGGAGCTGATCGGCCTGCACGGGAACAACAAGTCGGACGCCGAGATCTCCCGCGCCCTCGAACTGGGCGTGGGCCGCATCATCGTCGACAGCCTCGACGAGCTCGAGCGCGTGGCGGCGATCGCGGCGGCGCGCGGCACCGATGCCCCCGGCGCGGAGGCGCCCCGGGCCAAGGTCATGCTCAGGCTCACGCCGGGCGTCCACGCGCACACGCACGAGTTCATCGCCACCGCCCACGAGGACCAGAAGTTCGGCCTCTCCATGGCCCCGGGCACGGCCAGCGCGTCCTTCGCCGGCGCGGGACCGGACGCGGCCGCGAGCATGGCCGAGGAGGCCGTCGCGGCGGCGGCCGGGCACGACAGCATCGAGCTCCTCGGCGTCCACTGCCACATCGGCTCCCAGATCTTCGAGCCCGAGGGCTTCGAGGCCGCGGCCGTGCGGCTGCTCGAATTCGTCGCCGCGATGCGCTCCGCGTACGGTGTCGCGCTGCCCGAGCTCGACCTCGGGGGCGGCTACGGCATCGCCTACGTCCCGGGGGACGCTCCGCGGCCCGCGGGCGAGATCGCGGAGGCGCTGGCCGGCGTCGTGCGCGCCACCTGCGACCGTCTCGGCATCGCCGCCCCGCGGATCTCGATCGAGCCGGGCCGCGCGATCGTGGGGTCCACGACCTTCACCCTCTACGAGGTGGGCACCATCAAGGACGTCGTCGTGGACGTGCCGGGCGCAGCGGCGCAGGATGACGGCGGGACCGCCGTGCGCCGCTACATCTCGGTCGACGGCGGCATGAGCGACAACGCGCGCCCCGTCCTGTACGACGCCGACTACTCCGTGGTCCTGGCCAACCGGACGTCCAGCGCACCGGCGCAGCTGGCCCGCGTGGTGGGCAAGCACTGCGAGAGCGGCGACATCGTGGTCCGCGACGCCTACCTGCCCGCGGACGTGCGGGCCGGCGACCTCCTGGCGGTCCCCGGGACGGGGGCCTACTGCTGGGCGCTGTCGAGCAACTACAACTACCTCGCGCGCCCCGGCGTGCTGGCGGTCCGCGACGGCGCGGCCCGCTGGATCGTGCGCGGCGAGACCGAAGAGGACCTGCTCTCCCGCGACATGGGAGCATGACCGCCCCGGGCGGGAAAGCGAGGCGAGACACCGTGGGAGAGACAACGATGGGAGCGACCATGACGGAGACCAGCGAGGCCCCCCAGCCGCAGGCAGGCCCGCAGCCGGAGGGCGACGCGCGGCGCGTGCTGAAGGTAGCGCTTCTGGGCGGAGGCACCGTGGGCTCCCAGGTGGCGCGCATCCTCCTGGACGACGCGGAAGCCCTCGCGGCCCGTGCCGGGGCGAGGCTCGAGCTGGTCGGCATCGCGGTGCGCAACGTGGACGCCCCCCGCGACGTCGAGCTCCCGCACGGGCTCTACACGACCGACGCCGAGGCCCTCGTGGGCTCCGCGGACCTCGTGATCGAGCTCATGGGCGGCCTGGAGCCCGCGCGCACCCACATCCTCGCGGCCCTCCGCCGCGGCGCCTCGGTCGTCACGGGCAACAAGGCCCTCCTCGCCCAGGACGGCGCGACGCTGTTCGACGAGGCCGACGCGCACGGGGCCGAGCTCAACTTCGAGGCCGCCGTGGCCGGCGCCATCCCGATCATCCGCCCGATCCGGGAGAGCCTCTCGGGCGACCGCATCACCCGGGTGCTGGGGATCGTCAACGGCACCACGAACTTCATCCTCGACGCCATGGACACGACGGGCGCACAGTTCGCCGACGTCCTGGCCGAGGCCCAGCGGCTCGGCTACGCCGAGGCGGACCCGACCGCCGACGTCGAGGGGCTGGACGCCGCCGCGAAGGCCGCCATCCTCGCCTCGCTCGCCTTCCACACCCGCGTCTCGCTCGACGACGTGCGCTGCGAGGGCATCACGAACGTGAGCGCCGCGGACATCGCCGCCGCCCAGGACGCCGGGCTCGCCATCAAGCTGCTCGCGATCGCCGAGCTCGTGCCGCTGGAGCCTGCGGACGGTGCCGAGGCAGCGCACGACGGCGCGGCCGGCGCCCCCCGCGAGGGCGTGAGCGTGCGCGTCCACCCGACGCTGCTGCCGCGCACCCACCCGCTCGCCGCGGTCCGCGGGTCCTACAACGCGGTGTTCATCGAGGCCGAGAACGCCGGCTCGCTCATGTTCTACGGGGCCGGCGCCGGCGGCGCCCCGACCGCGTCCGCCATCATGGGGGACGTCGTCACGACGGCGCGGCGGCTCCTGGCCGGCTCGCCCGGCCGGACCGGCACCGCGACCCGCACGCTCCCGCTCGTCGGCCCCGAGGCCGTGACGACCAGCTACAGCATCGGCCTCGAGGTCGCCGACGAGCCGGGCGTGCTGGCCCGCGTCGCCGCCGTCTTCGCCGAGCACGGCGTCTCCATCGAGACGATGCGCCAGCGGATCGACGGGGCAGAGCCCGCCTCCGCCTCCGCCGGCGCCGGCGCCCGGCCGCAGGGCCGCCGCGCCGAACTGCGCTTCGTGACCCACCGTGCCTCGGAGGCCGCACTCGCGGCGACCGTTGCCGACATCAAGAACCTGGACGTCGTCGAATCCGTGACGAGCGTCCTGAGAGCCGAAGGAGTCTAGTGGCCCACCAGTGGCGCGGAGTCATCCGCGAGTATGCAGACCGCCTGCCCGTCACCGCCTCGACGCGCGTGATCACGCTCGGGGAGGGCGGCACCCCGCTGGTGCACGCCCAGAAGCTCTCCGAGCTGACCGGATCGACGGTCTACCTCAAGGTCGAGGGCATGAACCCGACCGGCTCGTTCAAGGACCGCGGCATGACCATGGCCATGACGGCCGCCGTCGAGGCCGGGGCCAAGGCCGTGGTGTGCGCGTCCACGGGCAACACGTCCGCGTCCGCCGCGGCGTACGCGACGTCCGCCGGGCTCACCTGCGCGGTCCTCGTGCCCGAGGGCAAGATCGCGATGGGCAAGCTCAGCCAGGCGATCGCCCACGGCGCCACCCTGCTCCAGGTCGACGGGAATTTCGACGACTGCCTCGAGATCGCCCGCAAGCTCGCCGACGCGTACCCGGTCTTCCTCGTGAACTCCGTGAACCCCGCGCGCATCCAGGGCCAGAAGACGGCGTCCTTCGAGATCGTGGACGCCCTCGGCGATGCACCCGACATCCACGTCCTGCCGGTGGGCAACGCGGGCAACATCTCCGCGTACTGGAAGGGCTACAAGGAGTACGCCACGGCTACGGAGTACGCCTTCGACGGCGCGCCCGCGCGCACGCTCGAGGCCGTCTCGACCCAGCTGCCCGCCATGTGGGGCTTCCAGGCCGCCGGCGCGGCGCCCTTCGTGGCGGGCCACCCCATCACGCACCCCGAGACGATCGCGACCGCAATCCGGATCGGCAACCCGGCCTCGTGGGAGACCGCGGTCGCCGCCCGCGACGAGTCCGGCGGCCTCATCGACGCCGTGACCGACGACGAGATCCTCGCAGCGCACCGCTGGCTCTCGGCCCGCGAAGGTGTCTTCGTCGAGCCCGGGTCCGCCGCGAGCGTCGCGGGCCTGCTCAAGATGCACGGGGCCGGCAGGGTCCCCACGGGCAAGACCATCGTGTGCACCGTGACGGGCCACGGCCTCAAGGATCCGCAGTGGGCCCTCCGCACCGCCGACGGCGGCGAGGTCGAGCCCGTCAAGGTGGGCAACGACGTCGTGAGCGTCGCGGCCGCCCTGGGCCTCGCGTAGGGCCGGCGATGACGGCACCGACGATGGCGGCCGCCGAGTCGCTGCGCACCGTCGCCGCCGGGCAGCGTGTTACCGTGCGCGTCCCGGCGACGAGCGCGAACCTCGGCCCGGGCTACGACAGCCTCGGCCTGGCCCTCGCGATGTACGACACCGTGACCGTCGAGACGCACGACGGCGGCGGGCTCGCCTTCGAGCTGCGCGGCGAGGGAGCCGACACCCTCCCGCGCGACGAGAGCCACCTCGTGGTCCGCACGCTCGACGCCGCGCTCGCACGCCTCGGTTACCGGCACGGTGGACTGGCCCTGTCGGCCGAGAACGTGAGCCCGCACGGGCGCGGCCTCGGCTCCTCGGCCTCCGCCACGGTGGCCGCGGTCCTCGCGGCCGCCGCGCTCGTGGCCCCGGAGGACCGCCCCGACCGGGCGTGGGCCCTGCAGCTCTGCAGCGAGATCGAGGGCCACCCCGACAACGTGGCGCCGGCGATCTACGGCTCCCTCGCGCTGTCGTGGCAGGACGGGGAGGCCTTCCGGACGGCCATCGCCGAGGTCGCGCCCAGCGTCATGCCCATCGTCGCGATCCCGGACTTCGAGCTCTCGACCGAGCTGGCCCGCTCGCTCCTGCCCTCTTCGGTCCCGCACCACGCGGCCGCGGCGAACGCCGGCCGCGCGGCGCTGCTCGTGCACGCGCTCACGAAGGACCCGTCGCTGCTCCTGCCCGCCACCGAGGACTACCTCCACCAGAGCTACCGCTCCACCGCGATGGAACCGAGCGCCCGGCTCATCGCGGCGCTGCGGGCCGAGGGCCACGCCGCGGTCGTCTCCGGCGCGGGTCCGACCGTGCTGGTCCTCGCGGACGGCGAGGACGAGGCCCGTGCGGTGGAGGCCGCGGTCGAGCACTTCGCCCACGACGTCCTCGACGCGGAGCAGGGCGCGGTGTCGGTGACACGCTGGCGCGTCGCGCGTCTGGCTGTGGACCGCGAAGGTGCTAAAGTGGACGTGCACCCACGGTAAATCTGTTCCGCGGTGAAACTTCCAGTGGTGAATCTGCCCTCGGCAACTAGGCCCGGGCACTGCGCGCCGCCTCCGTGATCCAGCTTCGTGCCAAGGGTGCCGCCCCTCCAGCTCTGTGCCCCGGCCCGGCTGCCTGCGCCTTCCCGCGCGGCAGCGGCGGCATCGACGGCAGCTCATGCTCGGGGCGGGCTGAATGACTACGACGCCGCCCGGCCATCTGGCCTCGCGGCGCCACAGCCTGGCCGTCGCTCTCGTCGACGGCCACGACCACGATGCGCCGGCTCGAACGAAGCCGGCGTCTCGACTCCGGAAGGACCATCCGTGACACAGACCACTGAGCTGAACCCAGCAGTGGAAGCCTCCTCCGCGTCCGAGTCCAAGGGGATCGCCGGCCTCAAGCTCGCGCAGTTGCAGGCCTTGGCGTCCCAGCTGGGCATCACCGGTGGGTCCCGCATGCGCAAGGGCGACCTTGTCGCCGCGATCACCGCCCACCAGAAGGGCGAGCCGCTGGCCCGTCCCGCCGAGCGCCGCCGCCCGGCTGCGAAGGCGGAGGCCACCGCCGAGCTTCCCCTGCCCGAGACGCAGGCCGCCGCCCCCGCCCAGGAGGCTCCCGCCGCCGAGGCCCCCGCCGAGGCCGGCGCCCCGGCCCGTGGCCGTGGGCGCACCCGCCGCCGCGCGGGCAGCGACGGCGTCGTGACCCCCGCCGCGGGCGAGCCGGCCGCCCAGGCCGAGGCGGCGCCGTCGGCCGCCGCTGTCGAGGCAGCACCGGCCGCTCCCGAGGCCGCCCCCGCGCAGGAGGCCCCCGAGGCGGGGACCCGCCCGAGCCGCACCCGCAACCGCAACCGCCGTGCCGAGGCCGGCCAGGGGGCCGCCGAGGCCTCCCAGCCCGCCCGCGAGGAGGCCCCGGCCGAGGCTGCCGCCCCCGAGCGCGCCGAGGCCGCACCGGCCGAGGCCCCCGGACGGCACGAGGAGGCCGGTGAGGGTCGGGGCCGCCGCGAGCGTGGCCAGCAGGACCGTGCCGAGCGCCAGGAGCGCCAGGAGCGCCAGGAGCGCCGTCGGGACGAGGGCGAGCGCCCGCAGGACCGTGCCGAGCGCCAGGAGCGCCGCCGCGACGAGGGCGATGGCGAGGAGGGCGGCTCCCGCCGCTCCCGCCGCAACCGCCGCGGGCGCGACCGCGACGAGGCTCAGCAGGGCGGCCGCAACGACCGCTTCCGCGACCGCAACGAGCGCCGCCGCGGACGCAGCGCCGGCCCCGAGGTCGACGAGACCGAGGTGACCGAGGACGACGTCCTCCTGCCGGTCGCCGGCATCCTCGACGTGCTCGAGAACTACGCCTTCATCCGCACCTCCGGCTACCTCCCGGGCCCGAACGACGTCTATGTCCCGCTCACCCAGGTCAAGAAGTACGGCCTGCGCAAGGGCGACGCTGTCGTGGGCGCCATCCGCGCTCCCCGCGAGGGCGAGGAGAACCAGGGCGGCAGCGCCCAGGGCGGCGGCCGGCACGGCAGCAACCGTCAGAAGTTCAACGCCCTCGTGCGCGTCACGAGCGTCAACGGCAAGAGCCCCGAGGAGATGAAGAACCGGGTCGAGTTCACCAAGCTCGTCCCGCTCTACCCCTCCGAGCGCCTGCGCCTCGAGACCGACCCCAAGAAGATCGGCCCCCGCGTCATCGACCTCGTGGCGCCGATCGGCAAGGGCCAGCGCGGCCTCATCGTCTCCCCGCCCAAGGCCGGCAAGACGCTCATCCTGCAGTCCATCGCGAACGCGATCACCATCAACAACCCTGAGGTCCACCTCATGATGGTGCTCGTGGACGAGCGGCCCGAAGAGGTCACGGACATGCAGCGCTCGGTCAAGGGCGAGGTCATCGCCTCGACGTTCGACCGCCCGGCCGACGACCACACGACCGTGGCCGAGCTCGCGATCGAGCGCGCCAAGCGCCTCGTCGAGATGGGCATGGACGTCGTGGTGCTCCTCGACTCGATGACCCGCCTCGGCCGCGCCTACAACCTCGCCGCGCCGGCCTCGGGCCGCATCCTCTCCGGCGGCGTCGACTCCGCCGCGCTCTACCCGCCGAAGCGGTTCTTCGGCGCGGCGCGCAACATCGAGAACGGCGGCTCGCTGACGATCCTCGCCACCGCCCTCGTGGAGACGGGCTCCAAGATGGACGAGGTCATCTTCGAGGAGTTCAAGGGCACCGGCAACATGGAGCTGCGCCTGTCCCGCGCCCTCGCGGACAAGCGCATCTTCCCGGCCGTGGACGTCAACGCGTCCGGCACGCGCCGCGAGGAGAACCTGCTCTCGCCGGAAGAGGTCAAGATCATGTGGCGCCTGCGCCGCGTGCTCTCGGGCCTCGACACGCAGCAGGCCCTCGAGCTGCTCACCACGAAGATCCGCGAGACCGGGTCGAACGTCGAGTTCCTCCTGCAGGTGCAGAAGACGACCCTCGCCGGCAAGGGCGAGAGCGACCGGCACTAGCGCCCTCCACGGCGGCCGGGCCCGGGAGACCCCGGGCCCGGCCGCCGTCGTCGTTCCCCCGGGAGCCGGCACCGGCTCGCTCCTACCTGTAGCACCGTCCCCAGAAAGGCCCCTGACATGTTCGAGTCCGTGCAAGGACTGCTGGACGAGCACGCCGAGATCCAGAAGCAGCTCAGCGACCCCGCGGTCTACCAGGACCAGGCGCTGGCGCGGAAGCTCGGCCGCCGCTCCGCCCAGCTCAACGGCATCGTGGAGGCCTACAACCGCTGGAAGCAGCTCGGGGACGACCTCGAGGCGGCCGAGGAGATGGCCCAGGAGGATCCCGACTTCGCGGCCGAGGTCCCCGTCCTCAAGGAGGGGCACGAGAGCGCCCAGGAGAAGCTGCGCCGGCTCCTCATCCCGCGCGACCCCAACGACGCCCGCAACGTGATCCTCGAGATCAAGGGCGGCGAAGGCGGCGACGAGGCAGCGCTCTTCGCCGCCGACCTTACGCGCATGTACACGCGCTACGCCGAGTCGAAGGGCTGGAAGACCGAGGTCCTCTCCTCGACCGAGTCTGACCTCGGCGGCTACAAGGACATCCAGATCGCGGTCAAGGGCGGCTCCAGCGACCCGGCCGAGGGCGTGTTCGCCCACCTGAAGTACGAGGGCGGGGTGCACCGCGTCCAGCGCGTGCCGGTCACCGAGTCGCAGGGCCGCATCCACACCTCCGCGGCCGGCGTCCTCGTCTTTCCCGAGGTGGACGAGCCGGAAGAGATCGAGATCAGCGCCAACGACCTCAAGATCGACGTCTACCGCTCCTCGGGCCCCGGCGGCCAGAGCGTCAACACGACCGACTCGGCCGTGCGCATCACCCACCTGCCCACGGGCATCGTCGTGGCGATGCAGAACGAGAAGTCCCAGCTGCAGAACCGCGAGGCCGCGATGCGCGTGCTCCGCTCCCGCCTCCTCGCGCACCAGCAGGAGCAGATCGACGCCGAGAACGCCGAGGCGCGCAAGTCCCAGGTGCGCACCATGGACCGCTCCGAGCGCATCCGCACCTACAACTACCCCGAGAACCGCATCGCGGACCACCGCACCGGGTACAAGGCGTACAACCTCGACGCGGTCATGGACGGCGACCTCGGCCCCGTCATCCAGTCCTGCATCGACATGGACGAGCAGCACCGGCTCGAGGCGCTCGGCGAATGACCGAGGCCGCCGGGAGCGGGGCAGGCGGGGGAGCGCGGCCGGGGGCGGAGGAGGACCTCGGCGCCGCCCTGCGGCGGGCGGCCGCCCTCCTTGCCGAGGCGGGCGTGCCGAGCCCGCGGGTGGACGCGGAGCTCCTCGCCGAGCACCTGCTCGCCCACGGCCCCACGGGCGATGCGCTGGGCGGGGGCGGCCTCGGCCGCCTGCGGGCGCTCGCCATCGCCGGCCATCCCGTCCCGGACGGCTTCTGGGACCTCGTCGCGGAGCGCGCCCGGCGCGTGCCGCTGCAGCACCTCACCGGGGCGGCCCACTTCCGTCACCTGACCCTCGCCGTCGGCCCCGGAGTCTTCGTCCCCCGGCCCGAGACCGAGGGCGTCGTCCAGGTCGCGCTCGACTGGATCGCGGAGCACTTCCCCGGTGCCGTCGCCCCGGCCCCGGGGGAGGCGCCCGACGCCGCCGGGCCGGCCCGCGCGGGCGGCCGCCCGGTCGTCGTCGACCTCGGCACGGGGTCCGGGGCCATCGCCGCCTCGGTCGCGCACGAGGTGCCCGGCGCCGTCGTGCACGCCGTGGAGCTGTCCGAGCTCGCCCACGCGTGGGCCGCGCGGAACCTGGCGCTGCCCGAGGTGGGCGGACGAGTCCGGCTGGTGCGCGGCGACCTGCGCACCGCGCTCGGCGAGCTGGACGGCACCGTGGACGTCGTCGTGACGAACCCGCCGTACATCCCCCCGGACATGGTCCCCCGGGACCCGGAGGCGGCCCTTCACGACCCCGAGATGGCGCTCTACGGGGGCGCCGACGGTGGCCTCGAGCTCCCGCTCGCCGCCGCGGCCACGGCCGCGCGGCTCCTCGTCCCGGGCGGATTCCTGGTCATGGAGCACGCGGAGGTGCAGGCGCGGCGCATCGCCGAGCGGCTCGCGGCGAGCCCGGACTGGACTGCCGTGCGCTCCCACGCCGACCTCAACGGCCTCCCGCGCGCCACGAGCGCGGTGCGCGCCTGATGCCCGGACGGTGCACGGCAGAGTGCGTGGAAGAATGGTCGCCGTGACGACCGCGACCTACAACTGCACCGATCCCCAGCAGCGCGCCGAGGGCCTCGCCCACGCCCAGCGCGCGATCGCCCAGAAGCAGTGCATCGTGATGCCGACCGACACGGTCTACGGCATCGCCGCCGACGCCTTCTCCGCACAGGCTGTCGCCACGCTCCTGGCCGCCAAGGGCCGCGGCCGTTCCATGCCCCCGCCCGTGCTCATCCCGCGCCTGCAGACCATGGATGGCCTCGCGACGGAGGTGCCGGCCGCCGGCCGCGCCCTCGCCGAGAAGTTCTGGCCGGGTCCGCTCACGCTCATCTTCCACGCCCAGCCCTCGCTGACCTGGGACCTGGGGGAGACCAAGGGGACCGTGGCCCTGCGCATCCCCGACGACGAGCTCGCCCAGGCGCTCCTGACCATCACGGGCCCGCTCGCCGTCTCGAGTGCCAACCGCACCGGCCATCCCGCGGCCCAGACCGCAGCGGAGGCCCGCGAGCAGCTCGCCGAGAGCGTGGAGGTCTACCTCGAGGAGGGCTTCCGCCCGGCCGACGGGGACGACGGCGGGGCCGCGGGGCTGCCCTCGACCATCATCGACTGCACGGGGGAGCACCTGCGCGTCGTGCGCCAGGGCGCGCTCAGCCTCGAGGCGATCCGCGAGGTCGCACCGGACGTGCTCGGCCTGGGCGAGGAGCCCGCGGTCCACGAGCCGGCGGACGCAGAGCCCGTGGCAGCAGAGCCCGCAGCCGAGCAGCCGGCCGGAGCGGCTGGTGACGCCGCAGCCGAGCAGCCCGCCGCGGCCGCCGGCGAGCAGGCAGACCTCCCGCCCGCATGAGCACCACGGGAACCGCACCCCAGCACCTTCCAGCCGGGACCGCGGAGGCGCCCCCGCGCGTCGTCGCCGTCGTCGTGAGCTTCAACCGCCGAAAGCTGCTCGCGCGCACCCTCGCGGGACTCGCGTCGGGGACCATGCTGCCCGCGGCCGTGGTGGTCGTGGACAACGCCTCGACGGACGGCTCGGCCGAGTTCGTCCGCACGCTGCAGACCCCGCTGGCGATCGACCTCGTGGAGCTCGGCACCAACGTGGGCGGCGCCGGCGGCTTCACCGTGGGGATCGAGCGGGCCGTGCTCGACCACGATGCCGACCTCGTGTGGGTCATGGACGACGACACCGAGCCGCACGCCGACACCCTCGCCGCGGCCGTCGACGCGTGGACCCGGTACGCGCAGGCCCCCGAGCACCGGCCCACCGTGCTCGCCAGCCACGTGGTCTGGTCCGACGGGCGCGAGCACCCCATGAACTCCATGCGGGAGCGGCTCGGCGTCACCGCCACGCAGCGCCGCCGCGCCGCGGCAGTCGGCGCCCGCCCCATCCGCAGCGCGTCGTTCGTCTCGTGCTTCCTCTCCGGAGACGCGGTGCGGGCGCTCGGCCTGCCGGTCGCGGACTACTTCCTGTGGGGCGACGACTTCGAGTACACGACGCGGCTGGCCCGCTTCCACGACGCGATCCAAATCCCGGCCTCCGTCGTGACGCATCACACCAAGAAGTTCGGCACGACCGACGTGGACCCGGGCCCGCGGTTCTACTACGAGGTCCGCAACCGGTTCTGGCTCTACGGACGCACGCATTCCCTCGCCCCGTGGGAGCGGCTCGCGTACGCGTACGCGACGGCCCGGATCTGGGCCCGGACCTTCGCCAAGTCCGCCGACCGGCGCCTCCTCGCGGGGTGCCTCGCGCGCGGCCTGCGCGACGCCCTCCGCGCGCCGCGCAGCAACGCCGAGGTCCTCGCGGGCATCTACCCGCTGCGGCCCGTGCCGGCGCTGCCGCCCGCGGCGCCGCTTCCGGCGGGGGAGCCGTTCAGCCTCCTGCTGCCGGTATACGACGGCGACACCGCCGACCGCTTCCGGCGCGCCCTCGCCTCGAGCACCGCCGAGCAGGAGCGGCCGCCGGCGGAGGCGGTGATCGTGCGCGACGGACCGGTGCACGCCGAGCTCCAGGCCGCCCTCGACGACGCGCAGGCCATCGCGGGACCGGCCACGTCGGTGACCGTGCTGGCCCTGCCGTCGAACGTCGGCATCACCGCGGCGCTGGGCCTCGGCCTGGCGGCGTGCCGCCACGCGGTGGTCGCCCGCGCCGACGCGGACGACATCTCGCTGCCGCGCCGGTTCGCGGCCCAGCTGCCCGTCATCGAGGCCGGCGCCGACCTCGTCGGCAGCGCGATGGAGGAGATCGGCGACGACGAGGCGGCGGTCCTCGCGACGCGCTCGGTCCCCACCTCGCCGCCGCAGATCGTCGCGGCCGCCCGGGCCCGCAACCCGATCTCGCACCCCACGGTCGTCTTCCGCCGCGCCGCCGCCGAGGCGGTGGGCGGGTACCAGTCGGTGCCGGCGGCCGAGGACTACTGGCTGTGGGTGCGGATGATCGCCGCGGGCGCCGCCGTGCGGAACCTCGCCGAACCGCTCGTGCGCTACCGGGTCTCCGGCGGCGCGTACGAACGGCGCGGCGGCCTGCGCGTGCTCGCGAACGATGTCGCCACCCAGGACCAGCTCCTGGCCGGCGGCTTCATCACGCGCGCCGACTGGCTGCGCAACGTGGGCATCCGCGCCGTGTACCGCTTCCTGCCCACCTCGGTGCGCGCCGGGCGGTACCGGCGCATGGTCGCGCCGCGGAGCTGAGACTGGACGCGCCGTCCGGCACGGCAGAGTATCTTGGACACGCACGCGGGGCACACGCCGGGGCCCCCACGGAAGAGAGTCAATGAAACGCGCATGAGCTTCTCCGCAACAACGCCGGAGGCCCCGAGGCCGGTGCTGTGGCGCTGGATCCAGTTCGTCCTGGATGCCGGAGCATGGACGCTGGCCATCCTCGTCGCCGTCGTCCTCCGCTACGAGCTCACCGAGCAGACCCTCACGCCCAACGGCGTCGCGGCGTTCAGCCTGCTCGCCATCCTGTGCCAGGCAGTCGTCGGCTTCAGCATGGCCCTCTACCAGGGCCGGTACAGCTTCGGCTCGTTCGAGGAGGCCAGGCTCCTGGTCTCGGTCACGCTCATCGTGGCCACGATCCTCGTGCTCCTGAGCACCTTCCTCGGCTTCAGCCTGCAGATCCCGCGCAGCACGGGCGTCATCGCGTTCCCGTTCGCCGCGCTGTTCATGGCGGCGAGCCGGTACGCGAAGCGCATGTGGGTCGAGAGCCGGCAGAAGCCGGGGGAGAACGCCCAGCAGGCGCTCGTCTACGGCGCCGGCTTCCTCGGCTCGAACCTCGTCACCCGGATGATGCAGGACCCGAAGTCGCCGTACTACCCGGCCGGCTTCATCGACGACGACCCCGCCAAGAAGCACCTGCGGGTCTCCTCGGTCCAGGTCCTCGGCACCGGCGAGGACCTCCCCGAGCTCATCCGCCGGACGCGGTCGACGGCGCTCATCCTCGCCTTCGCCGCGGCCGACGCCGCGTTCATCCGCGGGGTGTCGGACCGCGTGGCAGGGCTGGGAGTGAAGGTGCTCGTGCTCCCCCCGCTGAAGGACATGCTCGGCGGCGGCGCGCACAGCGTCACTGACTTCCGCGAGGTCGCGGTCGAGGACCTCATCGGCCGGCGGCCGGTGGACATCAAGGTCGAGGAGATCGCCGGCTACATCACCAGCAAGCGCGTCCTCGTCACGGGCGCTGGCGGCTCGATCGGCTCCGAGCTGTGCCGCCAGATCCACCCCTTCGCCCCGGCCGAGCTCATCATGGTCGACCACGACGAGACCGCCCTCCAGGCCACCCAGATTTCCCTGACGGGCCGCGGCCTGCTCGACGGCCGGGACACGGTGCTCGTGAGCATCCGCGACGCCGAGGGGCTCACCCGCGTCTTCCGCGACCGGCGTCCTGAGGTCGTCTTCCACGCCGCCGCGCTCAAGCACGCGCCGCTGCTCCAGCAGTACCCCGCCGAGGCGTGGAAGACCAACGTCGTCGGAACGCTCAACGTCCTGCGGGCAGCCGAGGCGGTCGGGGTCGAGGCGTTCGTGAACGTCTCCACCGACAAGGCCGCGGCCCCCACCACCGTCCTGGGGCACTCCAAGCGGATGGCCGAGCGCCTCACCGCGTGGATGGCGGGGCGCACCGGACGGCGCTACGTCTCGGTCCGCTTCGGCAACGTCATGGGCTCGCGCGGCTCGATGCTCCCGCTCTTCTCCGAGCAGATCCGCACCGGCGGCCCGGTGACGGTCACCCATCCCGAGGTCACCCGCTTCTTCATGACCATCCCCGAGGCATGCCAGCTCGTCATCCAGGCCGGTGCGATCGGCAGCGGGGGAGAGGTGCTCATCCTCGACATGGGGGAACCGGTCCGCATCCTCGATGTGGCGGAGCGGATGATCGCGATGTCCGGCAAGGACATCGACGTCGTCTTCACCGGGCTGCGGCCAGCGGAGAAGCTGCACGAGGACCTCGTGGACCCCGACGTCGCCGACGTGCGGCCCCTCCACCCCAAGATCTCCCACGCGACCTCGTCCGGCATCGCCCCGGACCGCCTCGATTACGACCGCTGGCTCGCCGAGTGCGCGCGCACGGAGGAGGCGATGATCGAGGCCCAGGTGCAGGAGGAGACCGAGCTCTCGCACGAGGTCATTCCGGGGTCGGGGGCAGCGTGATCGTCCTCGCCGCGGCGCTGGCCTTCGCGGTCAGCGCCGCGCTGCCCGTCCTTGCCCGGCCCGTGCTGACGCGCCTCGGGGTCATCGACGTCCCGGGCGAGCGCTCCTCCCACACCCGTCCCACCGTGCGGGGGCTCGGGCTGACCATCGGGATGGGCCTGCTCGCGGGCTGGGCCGTCGCCTTCGCGGCGGGCCTCGCGGACGACGGCGCCGGGCTGGCCGCGTGCGTCGTCGCGGGCACCGTCGCGGCCGCCGCCGTGGGGTGGGCAGAGGACCTGCGGGGCCTGCGGATCAAGAGCCGGGCCGCCCTGCAGCTCGCGGTCGGCTTCGCGGGCACCCTCGCGATCATCCTCGTGACGGGCAAGGGCCTGTGGTGGCTCCCGCTCGGCATGGTGGCCGTGGCCGCCTACATCAACGTCGCCAACTTCATGGACGGGATCAACGGCATCTCGGGGCTGCACGCCGTCGCCGTGGGCATCCTCTACGCCGCCGCAGGCGCCGCCACCGGACACGGCTGGCTCGTCGCAGCGGGCGTGCTGCTCGCGGCCTCCTTCGCGGGGTTCCTCCCGTGGAACGTCCTGCGCGGGTCGATGTTCATGGGCGACGTGGGCAGCTACCTGCTCGGGGCGGGGATCTCGCTCACCGCGGTCGCCGCATTCCTCGCCCAGCTCCCGCTCGAGTACGTCTTCTCGCCCGTGCTCGTCTACCTGGCCGACACCTTCGCGACGCTCGTGCGGCGCACCCTGCAGGGCAAGCGCTGGTACGCCTCGCACCGGGAGCACGTGTACCAGCGGCTCACCGACAACGGCCTGCGGCACCTCGAGGTCGCGCTCCTGGTCACCGCGGCCTCCGTCCTGACCGGACTCGCGGGCTTCTACGCGGCGACCGCGCCGTCGGGCGGGGTGTTCGCCGCCCAGGTGGTGACCGCCGCCGTCCTCGTGGCCTACCTGACCTCCCCGGCCTGGCTGCGCGCCCGCCGGGCACGCCCCGCCTCCTGACGGCGCGCCCCGGCCCCGCCGGGCGGCGGGAACCTCTTCTATCCTGTGTAGAATAGGAGGGCACCCACCCCCGCCGGCCTCCTGGCAGCAGGCCGCCGACGAATTGGCATGAAATGGACCCCATGACGCACCGGCACGGCTTCTTCGGCCGTCCCCGCGTCGGCCGCTCCGACCCCGGACCCACCCCGTGGCTCGGCCTCGCCGGCACCTGCACGGCGGCGTCCGCCGCGGCAGCGGTCCTGCTCGTGGCGGCGGCCCTGGTGTCCACCGGCCCCGCGGCCGCGGCGAGCGTGGCCTTCGCGGCCGTGATCGTGATCGCGTTCTTCGCCCTGAGCCTCATCGCAGGGCATCTCGTGGGGCGGCGGAACCCGTCGGGGGCCATCGGCGTCTTCGCCGTGGTCTACGTGCTCAAGATCGTCGGCTTCGCCGCGATCCTGCTCTGGATCGGCACCCCGGCCTGGATCGACCGCCCGTGGTTCGGCGCCGCCGGGATCGTGAGCGTCGTCGTCTGGCAGGCGGCCGAGCTCTACCGCTTCAGCAGGCTCCGCCTGCAGATCTTCGACGACGCTCCGGCGGCCGATGGCACCGGTGGCGACGCCGCGCCGTCGTCCGGGAAGGAGGGTCCCCGTGCCTGAGGACACCACGCCCCAGCAGGGCCCCGTCGAGCCTTCCGGCGACGGCGGCTACAACTCCGGAATGGCCGTCTTCAGCTATGTGATTGGCGGGATCGTTGTCTGGAGTTTGATAGGGTGGGGGCTGGACAATCTCCTGAAAACGCGCTGGCTTGTGCTCGCTGGCGCTCTGGTGGGGATTGCCGGCGGCATCTACCTGACCATGAAGCATGGGCTCTTCACGCACCGAACGGGCCCCGCTGAGCATCAGGGCCCAGGCGATGACGCCGAGGCGGACCGTCGCTGATGGAGCACCCGAAAAATTTCACATGTGGGGGTCGAAGCCACTCGCCCCAGCATCTGCCCGACGATGGACACTGCAGAGAGGAATCGCGTTGACCCCGCTCACGCTTCCGGCCGAAGACTCCGGCGCCTTCACCCCGCCCACCCTCGAGGACATGCACCTCCCGGCCATCTTCCCCTGGGGCGCGCACGAGGGCTTCTCGAAGCAGATGCTCATGGTCCTGCTCTCCGTCGTCTTCATCGCCTGGTTCTTCATCGCGGCCTCCCGCAAGGGCCAGCTGGTCCCCGGCAAGCTCCAGTTCGCCGGGGAGTACCTCTACGGGTTCGTGCGCAACTCGATCGGCAAGGACATCATCGGCGGCAAGGACTTCATGAAGTTCGTGCCCCTGCTCTTCGCGCTGTTCTTCTTCATCCTCGTGAACAACATCTACGGCGCGATCCCGTTCTTCCAGCTGCCCACGATGTCCCACGTCGGCGGCGCGTACTTCCTCGCGGCGCTCGTCTACGTGACGTGGATCGGCGTCGGCCTGAAGAAGTTCGGCGCGCGGTTCCTCAAGCTCACCGTGGTCCCCGCGGGGGTGCCGTGGTACATCCTGCCGATCGTCGTCCCGATCGAGATCATCTCGAACTTCATCGTCCGCCCGATGACGCACAGCCTCCGTCTCTTCGCGACCATGCTCGCCGGCCACCTCGTGGTCGCGCTGGCGGGGTCCGGCATCGCGTTCCTCATCGCGCAGGAGAGCGTGGTCCTCAAGGGGACGTCGCTGCTCGTGCTCGTCGGCGCGACCGCGATGTACATGCTCGAGGCGCTGATCATGGTGCTGCAGGCGTACGTCTTCACGCTTCTGACTGCCATCTACATTCAGGGCGCGCTCCACGCGGACGCCCACTGAGACTTCCCCTTCACGGGGGATGAACCGATCACTCAACCCGCCCTCCAGGGCAGCCTGAAAGGAACACAATGACCGGCAACCTCAACCTCGTCGGCTACGGTCTCTCCGCCATCGGCGGTGCCATCGGCGTGGGTCTCGTCTTTGCGGCCTACATCAATGGCGTGGCCCGCCAGCCGGAGGCGCAGCGCGTGCTCCAGCCGATCGCCTTCCTCGGCCTTGCGCTCACCGAGGCGCTCGCGATCCTCGGCCTCGTGTTCGCCTTCGTTCTCTGACCCAGAACACGGCACACACAGCCAGAACCGAGTAGATAGGAGGGGTGCAACACATGCATCAGTTCATTGTTAGCGCCGCCACCGAGGGCGCCCAGAGCCCGCTCATGCCGAGCTGGTGGGAAATCCTGGTCGTTGCTGTCGGCTTCGCCGTCCTGCTCTTCATCGTGGTCAAGTTCGTCGTTCCCGCGTTCGAGAAGACGTTCGCGGAGCGCGCCGAGGCCATCGAGGGGGGCATCGCCAAGGCAGAGAAGGCCCAGGCGGAGGCGTCCGCAGCCCTCGAGGAGTACAAGCAGCAGCTCACCGACGCCCGCACCGAGGCCAACCGCATCCGCGAAGAGGCCCGCGCCGAGGGCGCCCAGATCCTCGCCGAGCTCAAGGAGAAGGCTGCCGCCGAGGCCGCCCGCATCACCGAGCAGGCGCACGTCCAGATCGAGGCCGAGCGCCAGCAGGCTGTTGCGTCGCTCCGCTCCGAGGTGGGCACCCTGGCCACGACCCTGGCCGGCCGGATCGTCGGTGAGTCCCTCGACGACGATGCGCGCGCCGCCCGTGTGGTGGACCGCTTCCTCGACGAGCTGGAGTCCCAGAACGCAGGTGCGGCGAAGTAATGGCAGGAGCATCGAGCGAATCGCTGGCCGCCGAGCTGGCGGACCTGGAGACCACGCTGCCCACGGCCTCGCTGTCGCTGGCGCGGGAGCTCTTCGGCATCCTCGCCGTCCTCGACGGCTCCGCCGGGCTTCGGCGCGCGCTGACCGACCCGTCCCGTGAGGGCGCGGAGAAGTCGGCCCTCGTGCACAGCCTGCTGGACGGCAAGGCCTCGGGCGAGGCCGTGGAGATCACGGCCAAGCTCGCCGCCTCGCGGTGGGCCGGCGCGCGCGACATCAGCGATGCGCTCGAGACCATCGCCTCGACCGTGGCATGCGCCGTGGCCGAGCAGGGCGCGGGGACCGCGAGCGGACTCAGCGGGCTGGAGAAGCTCCAGAACGACCTGTTCGCGTTCAACAACACCGTCGAGGGCAACCACGAGCTCCAGGCCGCCCTGACCGAGCAGCAGGCCTCCCCGGAGGCCCGGCGCACCCTCGCCCTGCGGCTCGTGCCGGAGGCGTCCGAGGAGGCCCGGCTGCTCATCGGCCAGGCGGTGTCCGCCCCGCGCGGCGCCAAGCCGACGGCCCTCGTGGAGAAGTTCGCGTCCCTCGCCGCTGGCCGCCAGAAGCGCTGGATCGCCGACGTCGCCGTCGCGCGTCCTCTGGGCGAGGGGCAGCTGAAGCGGCTCCAGGACGGGCTCAACACCCTCTACGGGCGCGAGCTGAAGATCAACACGACCGTGGAACCCTCGCTCGTCGGCGGCCTCCGCGTGACGGTCGGCGACGAGGTGCTCGATGCCTCGACGGTGACGCGGCTCGGCGACCTGCGACGTCAGCTGGCCGCCCAGGCACGCTGAGGCATCAGCACACTCCGTACAAGACAATCCGGTCATCGCAGCAGTTCCGCTTTCGATGACCACGAGATCAAGAGAGCAGGACTGAAGATGGCCGAATTGACCATCAATGCCGACGACGTCCGCAGCGCGCTGAACGACTTCGCGGCTTCCTACCAGCCCGGCACGGCTGAGCGCGTCGAGGTCGGCCGCGTCACCTCCGCCGGAGACGGCATCGCCCGTGTCGAGGGGCTTCCCTCGGTCATGGCGAACGAACTCCTCCGGTTCGAGGACGGCACCCTGGGCCTGGCCCAGAACCTCGACGTCCGCGAGATCGGCGTCATCGTCCTCGGTGACTTCGGCGGCATCGAGGAGGGCCAGGAGGTGCACCGCACCGGCCAGATCCTCTCCGTGCCCGTCGGCGACGCCTTCCTCGGACGCGTCGTGGACCCGCTCGGCGCCCCCATCGACGACCTGGGCCCGATCGCGGCGGAGGCTACCCGCGCGCTCGAGCTCCAGGCGCCCGGCGTGACCCAGCGCAAGTCGGTCCACGAGCCGATGCAGACCGGCCTCAAGGCCATCGACGCGATGATCCCGATCGGGCGCGGCCAGCGCCAGCTGATCATCGGCGACCGCCAGACGGGCAAGACCGCCATCGCGGTGGACACGATCATCAACCAGAAGGCGAACTGGGCCTCGGGCGATGTCACCAAGCAGGTCCGCTGCATCTACGTCGCGATCGGCCAGAAGGCCTCAACGATCGCCGCCGTGCGCCAGACCCTCGAGGACCACGGTGCCCTCGAGTACACGACGATCGTCGCCTCCCCGGCGTCCGATCCCGCCGGCTTCAAGTACCTTGCCCCCTACGCCGGCTCGGCCATCGGCCAGCACTGGATGTACGGCGGCAAGCACGTCCTCATCATCTTCGATGACCTCTCGAAGCAGGCCGAGGCGTACCGCGCGGTTTCCCTGCTCCTCCGCCGCCCGCCGGGCCGCGAGGCGTACCCGGGCGACGTGTTCTACCTGCACTCCCGCCTCCTCGAGCGCTGCGCGAAGCTCTCGGACGAGCTCGGTGCAGGCTCGATGACCGGCCTGCCGATCATCGAGACGAAGGCGAACGACGTCTCGGCGTACATCCCGACCAACGTCATCTCCATCACCGACGGGCAGATCTTCCTGCAGTCCGACCTGTTCAACGCCAACCAGCGTCCCGCGGTCGACGTCGGCATCTCGGTCTCCCGCGTCGGCGGCGCCGCGCAGGTGAAGTCGATGAAGTCGGTCTCCGGCACGCTGAAGCTGGACCTCGCCCAGTACCGCGACATGCAGGCGTTCGCGATGTTCGCGTCCGACCTCGACGCGGCGTCCCGCCAGCAGCTCACCCGTGGCGCCCGCCTCATGGAGCTGCTCAAGCAGGGCCAGTACTCGCCGTTCCCGGTCGAGGAGCAGGTCGTGTCCATCTGGGCCGGTACGCGCGGCTACCTCGACGACGTCCCCGTCGAGGACGTGCGCCGCTTCGAGGCTGACTTCCTGGACTACCTCAAGCGCAAGACGTCGATCCTGACGACGCTGGCCCAGACGGGCAAGCTCGAGGACGACACCGTCGAGGCCCTCAAGACCGCCGTCACGGAGTTCAAGAAGGGCTTCTTCGGCCAGGGCGACAGCCTGCTGGTCGGCGCCGGGCACGAGGAGCACGATGCTCTTGCCGAAGGCGACGTCAACCAGGAAAAGATCGTCAAGCAGAAGCGCTGATTCCCTGCAGCTGATCGGTCGGGCCGGGGCCCACGGCTCCGGCCCGGCCGGTCGGCGAGGGTGAGGAAAGGACAAGAATGGGAGCCCAGATCCGGGTCTACCGCCAGAAGATTGCCTCGACGTCGTCGATGCGCAAGATGTTCAAGGCGATGGAGCTGATTGCTACCTCCCGCATCGGCAAGGCGCGCGCCCGCGTGGCCGCCTCCCTGCCGTACGCGAATGCCATTACCCGCGCCGTTTCTGCTGTCTCCTCTTCGTCCGAGATCGACCACCCGCTGACCACCGAGCCCACCCAGGTGCGGCGCGCGGCGGTGCTGGTCCTCACGGCAGACCGAGGCCAGGCCGGCGCCTACTCGGCCAGCATCATGAAGCAGGCCGAGTCCCTGGCCGAGCTCCTCCGCTCTGAGGGCAAGGAGATCGCCACCTACCTGGTGGGCCGCAAGGGCCAGGCCTACTTCGACTTCCGCAACCGCCCCTACGAGCGGGTGTGGACCGGCAACACGGACAACCCCGAGTTCGCGACGGCCAAGGAGATCAGCCGCGTGCTGCTCGACGCCTTCGCGACCGCATACGAGGACGGCGGGGTCGACGAGATCCACGTCGTCTACACCCAGTTCAAGTCGATGGTGGTGCAGGTGCCCACCGTGATCCGGCTGCTTCCCCTCGAGGTCGTCGAGGAGGAGGCGAAGGACGCGAAGGAGATCCTGCCCCTCTACGAGTACGAGCCCGAGCCCGAGCAGGTGCTCGACGCGCTGCTGCCGCGGTACATCGAATCGCGGATCTTCGCGGCGATGCTCCAGGCCGCGGCGAGCGAGCTCGCCTCCCGCCAGCGCGCCATGAAGAACGCCGGCGACAACGCGACCGAGCTCATCAAGAAGTACACGCGGCTGCGCAACACCGCCCGCCAGGCGGAGATCACGCAGGAGCTGACGGAGATCATCGCCGGCGCCGACGCGCTCAGCGCCTGAGCCACGGACGCGCTCGTACACACCACCTAGACTGAATCAACGCATCTACTGAAGAAGTGAGAGAGATGACTGCCACTGCCTCTGAAGCGGTTGCGACCGCTGGCGCGACGGGCCGCATTGCCCGCGTGATCGGGCCGGTTGTCGACGTCGAGTTCCCGGCCGACGCGATCCCGGAGATCTACAACGCGCTGACGACCACGATCACCCTCGGCGACCACACGCGCGAGATCACGTTCGAGACCGCCCAGCACCTCGGCGACAACCTCGTGCGCGCGATCTCCCTGCAGGCCACCGACGGCCTCGTCCGCGGCACCAAGGTCGTCGACACCGGCGCCCCGATCTCGGTCCCCGTCGGCGACGGCGTCAAGGGCCACATCTTCAACGTCCTCGGCAAGCCGCTCGACGTCGCCGAGTCGGAGATCCAGGCCGCCGACCACTGGCCGATCCACCGCAAGGCCCCCTCCTTCGCCCAGCTCGAGGGCTCCACTGAGATGCTGGAGACCGGCATCAAGGTCATCGACCTGCTCACCCCGTACATCAAGGGTGGCAAGATCGGCCTGTTCGGCGGCGCCGGCGTCGGCAAGACCGTGCTCATCCAGGAGATGATCACCCGTGTGGCCCGCAACTTCGGCGGCACGTCCGTGTTCGCCGGCGTGGGCGAGCGCACCCGCGAGGGCAACGACCTCTGGGTCGAGATGGACGAGGCAGGGGTGCTCAAGGACACCGCCCTCGTGTTCGGCCAGATGGACGAGCCCCCGGGCACGCGCCTGCGCGTCGCGCTCTCGGCCCTGACCATGGCGGAGTACTTCCGCGATGTCCAGAACCAGGACGTGCTGCTCTTCATCGACAACATCTTCCGCTTCACCCAGGCGGGCTCCGAGGTGTCGACGCTGCTCGGCCGCATGCCCTCCGCCGTGGGCTACCAGCCGAACCTCGCCGACGAGATGGGCCTCCTCCAGGAGCGCATCACGTCGACGCGCGGCCACTCGATCACGTCGATGCAGGCCATCTACGTCCCGGCCGACGACTACACCGACCCGGCTCCGGCGACGACGTTCGCGCACCTCGACGCGACGACCGAGCTCTCGCGTGAGATCGCCTCGCGCGGCCTGTACCCGGCCGTCGACCCGCTGACGTCGACCTCGCGCATCCTCGACCCGCAGTACATCGGTCAGGACCACTACGACACCGCCGTGCGGGTCAAGCAGATCCTCCAGAAGAACAAGGAGCTGCAGGACATCATCGCGATCCTCGGTGTCGACGAGCTGTCCGAAGAGGACAAGATCGTGGTGGCCCGTGCGCGCCGCATCCAGCAGTTCCTCTCGCAGAACACCTACACCGCGAAGCAGTTCACCGGTGTCGAGGGCTCGACCGTGTCCATCAAGGACACCATCGAGGGCTTCAAGGCCATCTGCGACGGCGAGCTGGACCACATCGCCGAGCAGGCGTTCTTCAACGTCGGCGGCCTCGACGACGTCGAGCGCAACTGGGCGAAGATCCAGGACCAGACCAAGTAGCATGGCTGAGCTCGAGGTCGAGATCGTCGCGGCGGACCACTTCGTGTGGTCCGGCCCGGCGAAGATGGTCAAGGCCCGCACGGCGGACGGTGAGATCGGGATCCTTCCCGGCCACACCCCCGTCCTGGCGATCATGCATGCGGGCGACATTGTGATCGAGCCGGTCTCCGGCTCGCGGATCACGGCGACGGTGGACGGCGGCTTCTTCTCCGTCGATTCCGACCGGGTCGTGATCGTCGCCGACAACGCCCAGATCGGCGAATCGGCCGCGGGGACCCGTTAGCCAGACCTCGATGGACGACTCCGCCATTCCGTTCATCGTCCTGGCAGTGGTCTTCGTTCTCCTCGCAGCCCTGCTCTGTGCCCTCGGGGTGCGCCGCGTAGTCCTGCGGCGCACCCTGGGCACGGTCGATGCCTCCATCTCCATGGCCTCCGGGCCGTGGCGGATGGGGGTATGCCGTTATCAGGACACCGAGCTCGAATGGTTCAACCTCCTCTCCCTCAGCCCGCGCGCGCGGCACCGCTTCACGCGCAGCTCGCTGGAGCTCTTGGGGCGCCGATCGCCCACCGAGGCCGAGCGCACCAGGGTGCAGGCCGACGTCGTGATCGTCGAGCTGGCCTACCAGGGCGCGAGCGTGCGCTTCGCCATGGACTTCAACGCCTACGCCGGCCTCGCCTCGTGGCTCGAGGCCGGACCTGTCATCGGCATCGGGACGTGGCGCTGAGCTCCGGGGCATCCTCCCGCGTGATGGCAGCCCCGTCGAGTTTCCCCGGCCGCCGCGCCGCCGCCTCCGGGGCTGGACACCCGTGAACGGCGCCAGGAGGCTCGCCCAGGCCGCGCGGGCCGCCGCCCGCGGCGGCCGTCGCATCCCCTTCACCCTCGCAGTCATCGCCGTGATGTGGATCGCCGGCATCGCCACCGGGAGCATCCTCTCCGGCCCGCCGCCGGCGGTGCTCGACGTGGTGGGCGGCGACCTCGGATCCCTGCGCTCCGGCCAGTGGTGGGGCGCCGTGACCTCGATCTTCTTCGTCACGAACCCGGTCGCCTACCTCGCCGCGACCGTGGTGGTGGGTGTGCTCGTCGCCGTGGCCGAGACGGCCTACGGTTCCCTCAAGGCCGCCGCCCTGTTCTTCCTCGGCGACTTCGCCTCCGTCACCGCGTTCTTCGCGGTCACCCAGCTGGCCCGGATCGGGGGCGACGGGTGGCTCGGCTCGATGGTCGACGACCCCGTGCTTGGACCCTATCCCGCCGCCCTGTTCACCGCCATG
The DNA here is from genome assembly GCF_054063535.1 of Sinomonas sp. RB5. Classification (NCBI taxonomy): domain Bacteria; kingdom Bacillati; phylum Actinomycetota; class Actinomycetes; order Micrococcales; family Micrococcaceae; genus Sinomonas; species Sinomonas sp. RB5. The sequence goes on along the minus strand of NZ_JBSSGJ010000011.1, from coordinate 70,066 downwards.
GCGGCCGCCCCCGCGCTCGGCGTCCTCTGGCGGCGCCGGCTGCGCACCGCCGTGGTGGGCATCGCCGCGATGCTCACGCTCTACGTGGGCCACTCCGAGACCGTGCTCGGCCTCATCGGCGCCCTGCTCGGCATCGCCGCCTCGTGGTGGTCCGCCGGCTGGCGGCACGACTCGCATCTGGCCCTGCCGTCCGTGCGCGAGCGGCGCAACATCGTGGTCGTCGTCGTCACCCTCGCGGCGGTGGGCCCGGTCCTCACGGCGCTGACACGGAGCCCGTCCGGGCCCCTCGCCCTCGTCCGCGACATGGTGCTCAACCCGATGCCCGTCTTCGCCCAGCTCGAGCAGGACTGCGGCGGAGTGGTCGACACCGCGTGCCTCCAGGCTGCGCAGCCGGCCTTCCTCTCGCCCGAGGGCTACGTGACCTCCCTCGTGCCGATGGCCATCCTCCTGATCTGCGCGGAAGGACTGCGGCGCGGGCGGAAGGTTGCGCTGCGCCTCGCGATCGCCGTCCAGCTCGCGGTCGGCGCCCTCGCGGTGGGCTACCTTGCGCTGTTCGTCAGGATGCCGCCTGCGCCGCGCGGGCCGCGGTTCACCGTGCTGGCCTCGGGCTTCCTGCACCTGCTGCCCATCGCCCTGACGGCGGTGGCCCTCGTGGCGATCCTGTGGGCCAACCGCGGCCTGTTCCCCGTGGAGACCGAGCGCGGCATGCGCCGGCGCCTCGGCGCCGTCGGCGGGGCCGTCGCGGGAGGCCTCGTCGTCGCCTACACGCTCCTGTGGTGGCAGGGCGGGGGACTGGGCCGGCGCGAGTCCGCGTGGGGGCTGCTCGCCGAGCTCGTCCGCCAGTACCTGCCCTCGCCCATCCCGAGCAGCTACGGCGCCCTCTTCCGGAACCGGAGCGGCGCGGAGCTCTGGCTCTTCATCCACAGCGGCCTGATCCTGTGGCTCGTCGCGCTCGTCCTGGCGGCCGTCGTCGTGCTCCGCGGGCGGCAGTCTGTGGGGGCGAGGGACGGCAGCCTCCAGCTCGCCCGCAGCCTCGTGCGGCGCGGCGGCGGATCCCTGTCCTGGATGACGCTCTGGCCGCCCAACCGGTTCTGGTTCGACGAGCACGGGACCGCCGGGCTCGCCTTCCAGCTGCACGGGAGGGTTGCGCTCTCGGTGGCAGGGCCCATCGGGGAGCCGGAGCGCGCCTCGGCGGTCGTCACCGAGTTCATCGCCCACTGCGCTCGCACGGCGCTCGTGCCGTGCTTCTACTCCCTGCCCGCCGACCTGTGGCCCGTGCTGCGGGCGCGCGGATTCCACCGCGTCGAGGTCGCCCAGGAGACCCGCCTGAAGGTCCGCGAGCTCGAATTCGTCGGCAAGGAGTGGCAGAACGTCAGGACCGCCGTCAACCGGGCGGCGAAGCTGGGGGTCAGCGCGGTGTGGACCAGGTACCACCACCTCAGCCCGTCACAGCGCCAGCAGCTCAGCGCCCTCTCCGAGGAATGGTCCGCCCAGAAGGCCCTTCCCGCGATGGGGTTCACCCTCGGCGGCCTCGACGAACTCGACGACCCGGAAGTGCTCCTGTGCCTCGCAGTCGACGCCGAGGGGCGGATCCACGGCGTGACGAGCTGGCTGCCCGTGTACCAGGAGTCGCGGATCGTCGGATGGACGCTCGACTTCATGCGCCGCGGGCCCGGTGCCTTCCCGGGGGTCATGGAGTTCCTCATCGCCTCGGCCGTGACGGAGCTGAAGGGCAGCGTCGAATGGATCTCGCTGTCGGGCTCCCCGCTGGCTGCCGATCCCGCGGGGGAGCGGGCCGAGGTGGACGCCGGGGACGAGCTGCTCTCGAGGCTGCTCAACGCCGTGGGCCAGGCCCTCGAGCCGGTCTACGGCTTCCGCTCCCTCGCGAAGTTCAAGTCGCGCTTCCAGCCCGAATACCACGCGCTCTATATGTACTACCAGGACCCGCTGCAGCTCCCGGCCATCGGCCAGGCCCTCGCCCAGGCCTATCTCCCCGGCCTCACGATGCGGCACCGGATGCGCCTCCTGCGCCAGATGGTCAGCTAATTCGGCATCACCCATGAATGTTTACAGCGCCGGTCAGTAATCGGTCATGAAAAAAGGAGGGGTCCCGAGATTCGGAACCCCTCCTGCGCGTCATGCGCCGGCGTGCAGCTGCTCAGATGGCGCTGACTCCGGTGGCCTGCGGGCCCTTGGCCCCCTGGCCGATCTCGAACTCGACGCGCTGGTTCTCCTCCAGTGTGCGGAAGCCGTTCGCCTTGATCTCCGAATAGTGGACGAAGACGTCCGATTCGGCGTTATCCGGGGTAATGAAGCCGAACCCCTTCTCGGCGTTGAACCACTTGACGGTCCCCTGTGCCATGTCCTGCGTTCTCCTGTGGATTGCAACGAGACGCCGGCACTTGTGTGCCGGCCGGGTTACTCCGCGAGGAGGCCGGTGTTGGCCGGGAACTCCACGCTCGCAACGGTCTTGCGAGCCTGCATTGCATGGAAAACACTGCTACCTACATCAAGACTGGCTCTAGCCAATCATGCCGCGCATTCACGGTCAACGGCATACGCCGTTTCATGCGCGACGGCGGGGAGAAATTCAGGAGAACGCACGGAAAACGTTCCGGCATGGACCTCTGACGGGCTATGAATGGCAAATTCGCCCAGCCGGCGTCAGCGTGCCGAGGGGAGCACCCGGCCAGCGCGGACGACCGCGGCCAGGCCGAGGTCCGGATCCGTGGCCACGATGTCGGCCCGCAGCCCGCGGCGCAGGCTGCCGAATTCGTCGGAGCGGCCCAGGACGGCGGCGGGGACAGCGGTGGCGGAGAGTACGGCGTCGGCGAGCGGCACCCCGGCGGCCGCCGTGCGGGCCACGACCTCGAGCAGGGTGGCCGTACCTCCGGCAATCGAGCCGTTCGCATCGAGGGTCGCGACGCCGCCGGCCACGCTCACGGGGGAGGGGCCGAGCATGTAGTGGCCGTCGCTGAGCCCGGCCGCGGCCATCGAGTCGGTGACGAGGGCGATGTTGGCCGAGCCGACGAGCTCGAAGACGGTGCGGACGGTCGCGGGGGCGAGGTGCACGCCGTCGCCCACGAGCTCCACGACGGCCGCCCCGGCGGCGGCAGCGCGGAGGCAGGCCGCCACGGGACCGGGGGAGCGGTGGTGCAGCGGCGGCATGCCGTTGAAGAGGTGCGTCACCGTGGGCACGCCCTCGGCACCGTCGAACCCCGCGGCCGTGAGCCCGTCCCGCGCCTGCTCGAGCGAGGCCTCCGCCGTGGCGTCGTCGCAGGCGGTGTGTCCGAGCGAGGGCGTGACGCCGTGGGCCGTCAGGAGGTCGACGAGGTCGGACGCGCCGGGCAGCTCCGGCGCGTACGTCACCGTCGCGAGCGAGCCGTCCGAGACCTCGATGAGCTCCATCGCGAAGTCGACGTCCGGCTCGAGCAGGAAGTCCGGGTTCTGTGCCCCGCAGCGCGCGTGCGAGAGGAAGGGCCCCTCGGCGTGGACACCCGCCACGAGGCCCTCGTCGTCGAGCTGCGAGAAGAGCGCGACGCCGCGGAGCAGGTCCTCGCGCGAGGCGGTGACGAGGCTCGCCAGGAACGTGGTCGTCCCGCGCCCGTGGAGGAAGGCGATGCCCCGCCGCGCCTGCTCCTCGTCCGCCGTCGGGAAGTCGACGCCGGCCGCGCCGTGGCAGTGCAGGTCGACCAGCCCGGGGAGCAGCAGCGCGCCGTCCGGGACGGACACCGACTGGCCGCCGAAGGCCGCGGCATCGAAGTTCGCGGCGGGCCCCGCGTACTCGATGCGGTCGTCCTCGACGGCGACGAGGCCGTCCTCCTGGACGGCGCCGTCGCTCACGATCCGGCCGCGGAGGGTGAGCCGGGTCTGGGCGGTGGAATCCGGGGCAGCGGCGGCGGTCGTCATGCCACTACCTTAGGCGAGCCCGGTCGGGCTCAGAACAGGCGGGACTCCACGTCGTCCACGCCGCGCATCGCGTCGTAGTCGAGCGTCACGCAGTCGATCCCGCGGTCGGCCGCAAGAACCCGCGCCTGCGGCTTGATCTGCTGGGCGGCGAAGATGCCCCGCACGGGCGCGAGCAGCGGGTCGCGGTTGAGGAGCTCGAGGTAGCGCGTGAGCTGCTCGACGCCGTCGATGTCGCCGCGCCGCTTGAGCTCGACCGCGACGGTCGCGCCGGTCGCGTCTCGCGCGAGGATGTCGACCGGGCCGATGGCGGTGAAGTACTCGCGGCGGATCAGGCTGTAGCCCGGCCCCAGGGTCTCGATCTGCTCCGCGAGGAGCCGCTGGAGGTCGGACTCCACCCCGTCCTTGATGAGGCCGGGGTCCACGCCGAGCTCGTGGGAGGAGTCGTGCACGACCTCGTGGACGTTGACGATCAGCCGGTCGTCCGTCTTGGCCGACTGCACCGTCCACTGCTCGAGGACGCCGTCCTCCAACTCGGACTCCTCGGGGGAGACGACGCGGAGGGTGGCCGGCGGGCTCATCCAGTTCAGCGGCTTGTACGACCCGCCGTCCGAGTGGACGAGCACCGAACCGTCCGCCTTGACGACGAGCAGGCGGGTCGCGAGGGGCAGATGGGCCTTCAGGCGCCCCACGTAGTCGACGGAGCACCGGGCAATGACGAGTCGCACCCGAGAACTCTACCGTGGCGCCCACGGACGGCGCGGGCCCCCCGGTGGGACGGGCACGAGGCAGTGGGCACGGCAGAATGGAGCCATGCCCCGCTCGAACCGCCCACGACGCCGCCCTGCCGCCCCCCGCAGCGACAGGGACGCCGCGGACGCGCGCGACGGGCGGGACGACTTCAATCCCGAACGCGTGCTCGCCGGGTTCGCCCGGCTCGAGTCCGCGCCGGACGGCGACTGGCGCGTCCGGCAGGTGACGACCCGCAGCGCGGCGAAGGTGTACACGTGCCCTGGGTGCTCGCGCACCATCCCGCCGGGGACGGCCCACCTGGTGGTCTGGGCCGACGACCACCTGTTCGGCGAGGAGGCCGGGATCGCCGAGCGGCGGCACTGGCACACGCACTGCTGGCGCACCCGCACGTACCGCTACCGGTAGCCCCCTTCGATACTGTGGGGACCATGAGCTTCGACCCCGCCTCCTACGTGTTCACCGAGCCCGACGGGCCCGCGGCGATCCGCGCCAACACCGTCCTGCCCGCGCGCCGCGAGAACATCGAGCTGCGCACCGAGGACGGGCTCACGCTCGTCGGGGAGCTGGCCCTGCCGCAGGACACGGAGCCGGTGGCGACCCTCATCACGCTCCACCCGCTGCCGACCCACGGCGGCTTCATGGATTCGCACGTCTACCGCAAGGCCTCCTTCCGGCTCCCCGCGCTCGCGGGCATGGCCGTCCTGAGGTTCAACACGCGCGGGACCTCGAGCGCGCGCGGAACGAGCGAGGGCCAGTTCGAGGAAGGCGTCGGCGAGCGGGCGGACGTCGAGGCCGCGGTGCGCTTCGCCGCCGAGCGCGGGCTTCCGCGCCGGTGGCTCGTGGGGTGGTCCTTCGGCACCGAACTCGCGCTGAAGTACGGGGCCGTGCCCCCGGTCGTGGACGAGATCGAGGGGGCGGTCCTGCTCTCGCCGCCGCTGCACCGCGCGGGCGACGCCGACCTCGAGGCGTGGGCCGCGTGCGGGCGGCCCCTGACCGTGCTCGTGCCGGAGCTCGACGACTACCTGCGCCCTGCCGAGGCCGTGCAGCGGTTCGCGCGGGTGCCGCAGGCGCGCGTCGTCGCCGTCGAGGGCGCGAAGCACCTCTGGGTGGGCGAGAAGTTCGTGCAGCGGGTGCTGGGCGAGGTCGTCGACGACGTGCTCGGTGAGTCCCCGGAGCTCCCTGCCGTGTGGGACGGGCCGACGGCGACCGCCTCCTGACGGCGGCCCGGCGCGCCGGCCGCTCGGGCTAGTGCTGGTCCTGCCTCGTGATGAAGACCTCCCGCATGAGCAGCATCACCGAGGCCGCGGTCGGGATCGCGATGAGCGCCCCGAGCACGCCGAGGAGGCTGCCGCCCGCGATCACCGAGATCACCGCGACCGGGCCGGGCACCGCCACGGCGCGCTGCATGATGCGCGGCGAGATGAAGTACGCCTCGAACTGGAGGTAGGCGAAGTACGCGGCGGCGAGGATGACGGCGGTCTGCCAGCCGCCGGTGAGCGCCACGAGCGAGATGACCGTGCCCGCGACGACGCCGCCCACGAGCGGGATGAACGCGAGGAAGCCGACCATGAACGCCAGGAGCGCGGCGAAGGGCACCTTGAGGATCGTCATGACGATGAAGGCGAAGGCCGCGTTCAGGGCGGCGACGCAGACCTGCCCGATGACGTAGTTGCCCACCGACCGGGTGATCTCCTCGCTGAGCGCCTGCACCCGCACCCTGCGGGAGCGGGGTGCGAGCCGGTAGGCCCACCGCTTCATCGCCGGCATGGCGGAGAGGAAGTAGAGGCTGAGGACGACGACGATGAGCACCCCGAACAGGGAGTTCGCCACCGTGGTCCCGAAGCCGAGGACCCCGCCGAACAGGTTCGTTACGGCGGTCGAGTCCTGGCCGAACTTCTGCAGCTCCTCGGTCACCCGGGTCTTGATGCCGAACTGCTCGTCGATGCTCTTGTAGAAGTCGGAGGCGAGGAAGTCGTTGATCCAGGTCGGGACGTTGTTCACGAGCTGGGTGATCTGGTCGACCATCGTCGGGATGAGCGTGCCGAAGAACGCGCCGAGCACGCCCAGGAGCGCGAGGATCGTCACGGCGATGCCGAGCGCACGGGGGATGCGGCGCGACTCGAGCCACCGCACCACGGGGTCCAGCCCGAGGGAGATGAACAGGGCCGCGAGGATCCACAGCAGCAGCTGGGTGGTGTGCGCTGCGATGTAGTACAGCGCGAGCGCGATCCCCACGCCGACGGTCCCCATGAACCCCACGTAGACGGGGTTCCTGTTCGAGACCCGCGGCCCGGGCTCGCCGAGGCCCCTGTCCTTCGACAGCGGGGCGAGGGGGCTGCCCTCCTCCGCCTCGGCGATGGGCGGCATCTCGAAGCGCACCCGCGGCTGCGCCCCCGGCAGCGGCGTCCGCAGGCGCTGGGCGACCGTGCGCATGAACTCCCTGCCGCCATGGTGCTCGGCCGTGTGCCCGGTCCCGATCACCGGATGCTTCACGGGCGGGTTCGTCCCCGCGGCGGAGGGAGACTCCGGCTCGACTGGTTCGGGCTGGTGGTTCTCTCCCACGCCTCTGCCTTCTGCTAGGTCCGGACAGGCCGGAGGACGACGGGCACCGAGGGCTCGGCTGCGGGTGGGCCGCAGGCCCCCGGGCCCACTGCGCACACCCTACCAGCCGGCCCGATCTGACCCGATGGTCACGATTTGGTTACCATGGACAGGTTCCCTTCCCCCGACGTGAGGTATTCCTGTGCGATTGAAGACCGCAGCCGCGCTCCTGCTGCTCGGCCTTGTAGCCCTCGTGGCCGGCATCGGCCAGCTCACCTGGTGGGCGCCAGCCGACCAAGTGACGGCAACGGTTCCGGCCGGCACCCCGGCCACCCCGCTGACGGTGATCGATGCGAAGCTCAAGGACCTCCGTGGGGGAGAGGCGACCCTGACCGTCCACGGCAACGGCAACTACGTGCTGGCCGCTGCGCGCCCCGACGACATGGCCGCCTGGGTCGGCAAGGCCGCGCACACGACCATCGACGGCGCCTCCGATGACGGCAAGGTCCTCAAGGCCACCCACACGGACGGCGAGGCCACCTCGCCGAACCCCGCCGGCGCCGACCTGTTCGCCACCAGCCAGAACGCGAACGGCACCCTCCAGTACCACTGGGACCTCCCGGACTCGGGCGACTGGCAGCTCCTCCTCGCGACCGACGGGAAGGCCCCGGCACCCCAGGACGTGACGATCACCTGGCCGAGCCACGCGACCATGCCGTGGGCTGTCCCGCTCATCGTCATCGGCGCCCTCCTGATCCTCGCGGCCGCCGCCCTGGTGCTGCTGCGGCGCCTCCGGGGCGGCCCCGGTGCCCCCCGCACCGGCGGCCCCGACGCGGGCGGCCCGGGCACCGACGGCGAGGACCGGCGTCGTGCGCCCGAGGCCGGCGCGTCCGGTCCGGCGACCGCGGCCAACCCCCCGGTGCCCGGCCAGGCACCCGGCACCGCCGAGCGCACAGCGGACCGCCGCGCGGCGTCCCTGCCGGCCGTGCGGCGCACGCCGGCGGCCCGCGTCGCTGCGGTGCTCTCCGTCCTGCTCGGCGTGGGCGGCCTCGCAGCCGTCCCCGCGCAGGCCGCGACCGCGCCCGCACCCAGCCCCGCCGAGTCGGGGACGCGCGTGGTGGTCGAGGACCAGCTCACGCGCATCCTCGACCAGACCGCCAACGCGGTGCAGGCCGGCGACGACGCGAAGGACGCCGGCAAGCTCGGCGCCCGGGTCGACGGCTCGGCGCTGCTCGCCCGCCAGCAGAACTACAAGGTGCGCGCGGCCGTCTCGAGCGCCCCGGCGATCGCCCCCGTGCGCTCGTCGAAGCTGCTCACCACCGTCGTGACGACCCAGCGGTCCTGGCCGCGCACGATCGTGGCGGTCACCCAGGGGCAGGGCAACACCACCCCGCAGCTGCTGACGCTGCGCCAGGCATCCGCCCGCGAGAACTACAAGCTCATCGAGGCCGCGCCGCTCCTGCCGGGTGCGACCTTCCCCGGGACGCCCAAGTCCGGTACCGACCAGATCGCCCTCGACGACAAGGCGGGCCTCACGGTGAGCCCGAAGGACGCGATTGCGGGGGTGGCCGATCGGCTCTCCAACGCCAACAGCGCCTGGAAGGGCAGGATCCCGGACAACGCCTACATCAAGGACACGTTCGGCTACCAGTCCGACATCGCCAAGGCCGCGGACGCGACGTTCACCTTCAAGCACACGCCCGTCGGCAACGAGGCGGCCGCCTTCCGCGCGGCCGACGGCGGCGCGATCGTGGTCGCACCGCTCGACTTCACGGTCGAGGGCACGCCGAAGGCCTCGGGCGACAAGGTCACCCTCCAGGACGACGCCGCGGCGCTCGCCGGCGGCAAGGAGGCCAGCACGAAGGCGACCCTCACGTTCCGCGAGTCGGTCATGCTCTACATCCCCAAGGACGGCGGCCCGCAGCAGGTCACCCTCATCGGGGCCACCCGGAACCTCTCCGGGGCCAGCGTGAGCTGACGAGGTCCGTCCGGAGTGAGGGCGGGGCTGCACCGACGCGGTGCGGCCCCGCCCTCGCCCGTCCCGGCCCTTCGCTAAGCTGGGGCCATGAGTGTTCCCGGTTCCCGCCAGCCCCAGCCGCAGCTGAACTTCCGCGGCGCCGTCGACCTCTCGGCCCTCAAGGCGCGGGCGACGGCGGCCCCGCCCGCCTCGGCCGCCCACCCGGCGCCTGCGGGCGCCGGGCAGCCCGCCGACCACGCGGCGCCCGCGCAGGGCGCCCCGGCACCGGGCCGGATCGACCTCGACGAGCGGACCTTCGGCGAGGTCGTCCAGCGCTCGGCGACCGTGCCCGTCGTCGTGCTCCTGTGGGCCTCCTATTCGCCCGAGTCCCAGCGGCTGCGCGACGACCTCGGCACGATCGTCTCCTCCTACGCCGGGCGGCTGCTCTACACCGCCGCGGACGTCGAGGCCTTCCCGCAGCTCGCCCAGGCCTTCCAGGCCCAGGCCGTGCCGACCGCCGTCGCCATCCTCAAGGGCCAGCCGATCCCGCTCTTCCAGGGCGCGGCCTCCGAGCCGCAGACGCGCCAGCTCCTCGACGAGCTGCTGCGGGTCGCCGCGGCCAACGGCGTCACCGGCACCGCCGACGGCGTCCCCGCCGCCGAGGCGGAGCCGGAGCTGCCCCCGCTGCACCAGGAGGCCTTCGACGCGATCGACCGCGGCGACTTCGCCGCGGCCGAGGCCGCGTACCGCAGGGCGCTCGCCGAGCAGCCCGCGGACCGCGAGGCCAAGGCGGGGCTCGTCCAGGTCCAGCTCATGGCCCGCGTGGCCGAGGTGGACCAGCCCGCGGCCGAGGCCGCCCGGGCCGCCGCCGCGGCGTCCCCCGACGACCTCGCCGCCCAGCTCCGGGTCGCGGACCTCGACGTGGCGGGCGGGCACGTGGAGGATGCGTTCTCGCGCCTCGTCGGATTCATCTCCCGCACCGGGGGCGAGGACCGGGAGGCGGCACGCGTCCGGCTGCTCGAGCTCTTCGAGGTGGTCGGCGCCGCCGATCCGCGGGTGGCCACGGCCCGGCAGCAGCTCGCCCGCGCCCTCTTCTGAGGACGGCCCTCTTCTGAGGCCACTGCGCGCCGGTCATCCTCAAGACTGAGCCGCTAGTCATCCTCGGGGCTCATCCGCGGCGGGACGGCGCTTGCTAGCGTGGTGGCATGGATGCTCCCAGCCCGGCCGTGCCCGCCGCGCTCTCCCTCCGGGGCCTTGTGAAGACCTTCGGCGGCAAGCCGGCCGTGGCAGGGATCAGCCTCGACGTGCCCGCCGGCTCGTTCTACGGGCTGGTCGGGCCGAACGGGGCAGGGAAGACCACCACCCTCTCGATGGCCACCGGCCTCCTCCGCCCCGACGCCGGCACGGCCGCCGTGCTGGGCGTCGACGTCTGGGCCGACCCGGTCGGTGCGAAGCGGCTCCTCGGAGTGCTCCCCGACGGGGTGCGCCTCTTCGACCGGCTCAGCGGGGAGCAGCTGCTGACCTACGCGGGCCTCCTGCGGGGCATGGACCGTGTGACCGTCGCGGCGCGCGTCCGGGACCTGCTCGAGGCGTTCGACCTCGCCGATGCGGGCCGCACGCTCGTGGTGGACTACTCGGCCGGCATGACGAAGAAGATCGCGCTCGCCGCGGCGCTCGTCCACGCGCCCAGGGTGCTCGTGCTGGACGAGCCGTTCGAGTCGGTGGACCCGATCTCGGCCTCCGGGATCCGGGCCATCCTCGCCGAGTTCGTCCGATCCGGCGGCACCGTCGTCGTCTCGAGCCATGTCATGGACCTCGTGCAGCGCATGTGCGACCACGTCGCGGTCGTGGCGCAGGGACAGATCCTCGCGGCCGGCACCGTGGACGAGGTCCGCGCCGGGGCCTCGCTCGAGGACCGGTTCGTCCAGCTCGTGGGCGGGCCGGGGCGCACGGGGGGACTGTCGTGGTTGCACACCTGATCCGGCTCAAGCTCACCCTCCTGCGCAACGGCCTGCGCCGCAGCCCCTGGCAGCTGGTGGGCGTGATCATCGGGGCCCTGTACGGGCTCTGGATCCTCGCGCTCGCCCTGGTGGGGCTCGTGGCCCTCAGGGCCGTCCCGGTTCCCATTGCCGAGACGGTGCTGGTGCTGGCGGGCTCCCTGCTCGTGCTGGGCTGGGCCCTGACCCCGATCGTGCTCTCGGGGATCGACCTCACGCTGGACCCGGCCCGGTTCGCGCTCTACCCCATCCCGCTGCGCCAGCTGCTCCTCGGGCAGGCCGCCGCGGGGCTCATCGGCGTGCCGGGGGTGTGCACCGCGCTCGCGCTCGCCGGGACCACCGTGACGTGGGCGCGCGGAGGCCTGGTCGTCGCCGCGGCCGTGCTGGGCGCGCTGCTCGCGCTCGCGCTGTGCGTGGTCACGAGCCGCCTCGTGGCGAGCATCGTGGCGGAGCTGGCCTCCTCGCGCCGGTTCCGCGACGTGACCCGGATCCTGTTCATCGTGCCGATCATGTTCCTTGGCCCCGGCATCTCGCTGCTCGCCCGCGGCATCGGCGAGGGCGGCACCACGGCCGTCTCCCAGGCCGCGGCCGTGCTGGGCTGGACGCCGCTGGGCGCGGCCTTCTCGGCGCCCGCGGCGGTGGCCGAGGGCCGGATGGGCGAGGCGGCCGCGAAGCTGCTGATCACCGCCGCGGCGCTCGTCCTCGCTGCCTGGGGATGGTCCTGGGCGCTCGCGCGGGCCCTCGAGAATCCCGGCAGCAGGGGATCCGGGCGCTCGCCGGCCCCGCGGCGGGGGCTCGGCGCCTTCGGCTGGATGCCCGCCACGCCGGCGGGCGCCGTCGCGGCCCGTGCCCTCACCTACTGGATCCGCGATCCCCGGTACACCACGGGGCTCATCGTGGTGCCGCTGCTGCCCGTGGTGCTCTTCGTCGCCTCGCGCGCCGGCCGGCACAGCTCCGGATCGGTGCTCGAGGGACCGTTCCCGCTCGCCGGGGCGATCTCCGCCTTCGTCCTGGCCTGGTCGATCTCGGCCGACGTCTCCTACGACTCGACGGCCTTCTCGATGCACCTGGCCGCGGGCGTGCGCGGCTGGGCCGACCGGCTGGGGCGGGCTGCGGCCCTGCTGCTCTTCGCCCTGCCCGCAGTGGCGCTCATCACCGCGCTCCCGTTTGCCCTGGCGGGCGACTGGGCCCTGTTCCCGGCCCTCCTCGGGCTCGCGCTCGGGGTGCTGCTCAGCGGGGTAGGGCTGTCCTCCGTGGTCTCGGCGCGGTACACCGTGGCGGTCCCGCTGCCCGGGGAGAGCCCGTTCAAGAAGCCTGCCGGCAACAGCGCCCAGACGCTCCTCGTCCAGTTCGGGGGCGTCGTGGCGCTCGGGATCCTCGCCGCACCCGAGATCGTCCTCACGGTGCTCGCTGCCGCGACGGGCGCTGCCGGCTTCGCGTGGGCGACCCTCGGCGTGGGGGTGCTGCTCGGAGGCGCGCTGCTCGCCGCCGGCATCCTCCTCGGCGGCCGCCTCATGGACGCGCGCGGCCCCGAGCTGTACTCGAGCCTCGTCCGGGTGCGCTGAAGCGCACGGCGGGCCGAGGCACGACGGCGGGCGGCCGCCGTCGTGCGCCGGGCCGCCGCGGCGGAAGATAGGACAGCAGGAAGTCCGCGCCGGATGCGCACCGCCCGGCGCGAGGTGCCGGAGACCGACGGGAGGGGCCAGCATGGAAATCGTCATCCTCAGGGACGCGCACGAGGTCGGCAGGACCGCCGCGTCCGCCGTCGCCGCGCTGCTGGCTCGCCGGCCCGACGCGGTGCTCGGGCTCGCCACGGGGTCCTCGCCCCTGCCCGTCTACGACGAGCTGGTCCGCCTCCACGCCGAGGACGGGCTCGACTTCTCCCGCGCCTCGGGGTTCGCCCTCGACGAGTACGTCGGCCTGGCCGCGGACCACCCCGAGTCCTACCGGTCCGTGATCCGCCGCGACTTCGCCGAGCGGGTCAACATCGACCCCGCGCGCGTCCACAGCCCGGACGGCGCCGCCGCCGACCTCGAGGACGCATGCGCCCGGTACGAGCAGGCGATCCTCGACGCCGGGGGAGTGGACCTCCAGATCCTCGGCATCGGCACGGACGGGCACATCGGCTTCAACGAGCCCGGGTCCTCGCTCGCCTCCCGCACCCGCATCAAGACCCTCACCGAGCAGACCCGGCGCGACAACGCGCGCTTCTTCTCCTCGATCGACGAGGTCCCGCACCACGTGGTCACCCAGGGCGTCGGGACCATCATGGCCGCGCGGCACGTGGTGCTCGTGGCGACCGGCGCCGTCAAGGCCGGGGCCGTGCACGGGCTGGTCGAGGGACCCGTCACCGCGATGTGCGTCGCCTCGGTCCTGCAGTTCCACCCGCACGCGACGGTGATCGTGGACGAGGCCGCGGCCTCGGCCCTGGACCTCGCCGACTACTACCGGCACATCTACGACAACAAGCCCTCATGGCAGGGCCTGTGACTGGGGCGCCCCTGCCGGCCGGGGCTAGCATGGATCCCATGAGCACCATGCCCCCGGACCCGTTCGCCGACGACCCCCGCGACCCCGGCCTCGGCGGCTCCACCGCCACGATCGAGCGCGAGGAGCTGCGCGAGGAGCTCGAGCCCGGCGACCGCGAACGCTTCTCCCACTACGTGCGCAAGGAGAAGATCATGGAGTCCGCCCTCACCGGCGAGCCCGTGATCGCCCTGTGCGGCAAGGTCTGGACCCCCGGCCGCGACCCCAAGAAGTTCCCCGTGTGCCCCACGTGCAAGGAGATCTACGAGGGCCTGCGCCCGAGCAACGACGACGACCAGTCATGACCCCGTGACGGCGCCTGTGGGGGAGGGGCCCCACGGAGCAGGCGGCACGGCGTCGCGCCCGCGCGGGCTCATGTCCCCCGCCTACCGGGGGCTCGTCGTCGGCCTCCTGGCGATCGTCACGTGCAGCGCCTTCGAGGCGATGGCCGTGACGACCGCCATGCCCGTCGTCGCCGCAGACCTCGGCGGCGAGCGGGCCTACGGCCTCGCGTTCTCGCTGTTCCTCACCGCGTCCCTCGCCGCCACCGCGGCCGCCGGCCCCTGGTGCGACCGCGCAGGTCCCCGTCCCTCGCTGCTGGTCGGCCTCGTCCTCATGACGGGCGGCCTCCTGCTGGCCGGCGGGGCATGGGACTTCGGCGTGTTCACGGTCGGCCGGATGGTCTCCGGGGCGGGGACCGGCTTCATGATCGTCCCGCTCTACGTCATCATCGGCCAGGCCCTGCCCTCCGCCCTCCAGCCCGTGCTGTTCAGCTGGTTCTCTGCCGCGTGGGTCCTGCCGTCCCTCGTGGGGCCCTACATCTCGGGCCTGCTCGCCCAGCACGCGAGCTGGCGGTGGGTGTTCTTCGGGGTGGCCCCGATCGTCATCGTGGCGGTCGTGCTCATCTGGCCGCGGGTCCGCGGCCTCGGGGCGCCGGAGGAGACCTCGCTCGCGCCGGGCGAGGGCCGACGGCGTGCCCTCCTGGGCGTCCTCCTCGCCGCGGGCGTCGCGGCGGCGCAGTGGGCCGCCCAGTCCTGGGCCGACCCGGCCGCGCGGGCCGCCGTCCCGGCGCCGGTGCTCGGCGCCGTCGTGCTCTGCGGCATCGCCGCGGTCCTCGCGACCGCGCCGCGGCTCATGCCGCGCGGGGTGGCCCGCGTGGCCAGGGGGCTGCCCGCCGTCATGGTGGTGCGCGGCCTGCTGACGCTCGCGTTCTTCGGCGCCGAGGCGTTCATTCCGCTCATGCTGGTCGACGCGTACGGTCTCGAGCCGTCCGTTGCGGGCCTCGCCCTCACCGGCGGGGCCCTCGGGTGGACCGTCGGCTCCTTCGTCCAGGCGCGCGGCTGGCTCGCCAAGCCGACGTTCCTCGTGCTCGGCTCCGTAGTCCTCACCGCGGGCCTCGGGTCCATCGCGGGCGTGGTGTCCGTGGCCGCGGCGCCGTGGCTCCTGGCCCTCGGCTGGCTCCTCGCGGGGTGCGGGATGGGGCTCGCCACGACCACGACATCCGTGCTCGTCCTCGACCTGAGCGAGGCCGCGGACCGGGGGCGGAATTCGGCCTCGCTGCAGATGGCCGATATGCTCGGTGGAGTGATGGGAACCGCCGGAGCTGGAACGCTGTACTCGCTGCTGCTGACCCCGGAGGCGGTTCCCGGGCCCGGCGTCTTCGCCCTGCTGGCCGCCGCGCTGACGCTCTCCGCCTTCCTGTCCGCCTTCGCCGGCGTGCGGTCCGCCGCGCCGTCGGCCGTGACCGCCGCTGCGGCGGGCGAGGACCTCGCGTGAGGGAAACGCTCTTCGGTGACCCCTCGCCGTCGAACGCCGGATCCTCCACGTCCGACGGCGGCCCCGCGGCCTCCGCTTCCGCCGCCCACGGTGCGCCCGCGCTTCCGCAGGCCTCTCCCGCCCTCCCGCAGGCCTCTCCCGCTCTCCCCCCTGCATACCCCGAGCGGGCCGCCTGGGGCACCGCCCCCAAGCTGCGCGCCTGGCAGCAGGAGGCGCTGGAGAAGTACCTCGAGATCGCCCCGCGCGACTACCTCGCCGTGGCCACCCCCGGCGCCGGAAAGACCACGTTCGCGCTGCGGGTCGCCTCCACGCTGATCGAGCGCGGCCTCATCAACCGCGTGACGATCGTCGCCCCCACCGACCACCTCAAGCGGCAGTGGGCGGACGCGGCGGCCCGGATCGGGATCGCGATCGACCCCAACTTCAAGAACGCCGACGGCCAGCACGGGCGCGGGTTCATGGGCGTCGCCGTCACCTACGCCCAGGTCGCCAGCAAGCCGCTCCTGCACCGGGCGAAGACCGAGGCCGCGCGCACCCTCGTGATCCTCGACGAGATCCACCACGGCGGCGAGTCGCTCTCGTGGGGCGACGGGCTGCGCGAGGCCTTCGACCCCGCGGTGCGGCGCCTGGCCCTGACCGGAACGCCGTTCCGCTCCGACACCTCGCCCATCCCGTTCGTCGAGTATGCCGAGGACAAGGACGGCATCCGCCGCTCGAAGGCGGACTACACGTACGGCTACGGGCAGGCCCTGCGGGACCACGTGGTGCGTCCGGTCATCTTCATGGCGTACTCGGGCCAGATGCGCTGGCGCACGAGCGCGGGCGAGGAGATGGCGGCCTCCCTCGGCGAGGCAGCGGTGACGAAGGACGTCACGGCCCAGGCGTGGCGGACCGCGCTCAACCCGCAGGGGGAGTGGATCCCCGCCGTCCTCGCCGGCGCCGACCGCCGGCTCACCGAGGTGCGCCGCACCGTCCCCGACGCCGGCGGCCTCGTCATCGCCACGGACCACGAGGACGCCCGGGCCTACGCGGGCCTCCTGAAGAAGATCACCGGCGAGTCGCCCTCGGTCATCCTCTCCGACGATGCGAAGGCCTCCGGGAAGATCGAGGAGTTCTCGGCCGGCACGCAGCGCTGGATGGTCGCGGTGCGCATGGTGTCCGAGGGCGTGGACGTGCCGCGCCTCGCCGTCGGCGTCTACGCGACCTCGACCTCCACCCCGCTCTTCTTCGCGCAGGCCGTGGGACGCTTCGTCCGGGCCAGGCGGCGGGGGGAGACGGCGTCGGTCTTCCTGCCCTCCGTGCCGCAGCTCATGGCGCTCGCCAACTCGATGGAGGCCGAGCGGGACCACGCCCTCGACCGCCCCTCGAGCGGCGAGGACGGGCTGATGGACCTCGAAGAGTCCCTCATGGACGAGGCCAACCGGGAGGAGAAGGCCTCGGACACCCTCGTGAAGGGCAAGTACGAGGCGCTCGAGTCCCAGGCCGCGTTCGACAAGGTGCTCTTCGACGGCGGCGAGTTCGGGATGGGCGGCGACGTCGGCTCCGACGACGAGCTCGACTTCCTCGGCATCCCGGGACTGCTCGACGCCGACCAGGTCGCCACGCTCCTGCGCCAGCGGCAGCAGGAGCAGGTGTCCCGGCGCGGCTCCCGCCCCACGTCCTCCCCGGCCGGTGTGCCGGACCACCGCCGCCTCATGGACTTGCGCAACGAGCTCGCCAAGAACGTCTCCGCGTGGAGCGCGCGGACCGGCACCCCGCACGGCGTGGTGCACAACAAGCTGCGCGAGCTGTGCGGCGGCCCGGCCGTGGCCCAGGCGGACGAGGCTCAGCTCAGGGCGCGGCTGTCCAAGCTGGCCGACTGGTTCGTGGGCCGCGCCTGATTCCCGCCGCCCGCCGGCCCGCCAGCTCACCCTCTGAGTGTCAGCTCCTGAAGGTCACCTCCTGAAGGTCACCTCCTGGGTGTCACCTCCTGAACGTCAGCTTCTGGGTGTCACCTCCTGGAGGTCAGCTCCTGTAGGCCACGTCCTGCGGGTCTCCGAGCGCGCTGAAGGGCCACAATGGTGCCATGGCCACACCTCGAGCACTCGTGATCGTCGATGTCCAGAACGACTTCTGCGAAGGGGGATCCCTTGCGGTGGACGGCGGAGCGGCCGCCGCCTCGCGGATCACCGCGTTCCTCGCTGAGCATGCTTCCGACTACGACGCCGTGGTGACGACCCAGGACTGGCACATCGACCCCGGCCGCCATTTCTCCGACCACCCGGACTTCGTCGACTCGTGGCCGCCGCACTGCGTGGCGGGGAGCCCCGGGGCCGAGTTCCACCGGAATCTGGACGTCGCAGAAGTCGATGCGATGTTCCGCAAGGGCCAGTACACCGCCGCCTATTCCGGTTTCGAGGGACATCTCGCCCAGTACGGGGACGCCGCCGGGGACGCGGGCGACTCGGCGACCCTGGACGGCTGGCTGCGCGAGCACCACATCGGCGCCGTCGATGTCGTGGGCATCGCGACGGACTACTGCGTGCGGGCCACGGCGCTCGACGCCGCGCGGTCCGGCTACGCGACCCGCGTGCTCACCGGGCTGTGTGCCGGCATCGCCGACGACCTCGGGCCGACGTACGAGGAACTCAAGGGATCGGGCATTGCCCTGGCTTGACGCCCGATCTTCTGAAAGGCACCTTCTGAAGGTCAGCTTCTGAAGGTCACGTCCTGCGGGTTGCTGTGGATAACCTGGTCGGGCCCGAGGGGATGTCCAGCAGACTGGCCGGGTGAGCACACGCGGAGAGCTTCCAGAAGACTTTCGGGATCGGGCCTTCACCTATCGAGACGCCCGGGAAGCTGGCGTCAGCGTCAGCAGGCTTCGTGCCCAGGATCTCGAGCGCTGGAGCCGCGGCATCTACGTTCCGACCGGATGCGCATCGACACTGCCGGAACGCGCCGAGGTCCATCTTGCGGTGACGGAAGACGCCTGGATCTCCCACCGCACCGCTGCGTCGCTGCAGGGGATGTTCCTGCCGCCGTGGGTCGATGACCACGACAGGATCCACCTGAGCAGGCCCGCACATCTCGCGCGGGTTCGCCGCGCGGGCGTTGTCGGCCACCACACCCGGATCCGGCCCGGGGAGCTCCACCACGCTGAGGGCCTCCTCATGACCACACCGGCACGGACCTGGCTGGACCTCGCCGTCGAGCTGGGGGAGGAGTTCCGCATTGCGCTGGGTGACCAGCTCATCCGCCGTCCCAGGCCCGAGCTCGAGAATGGGCGCGACCAGCCGCTGGCTTCGATGGCGGACCTCAGGGAGCTGCTGGACGCCCATGTCTGGATGAAGGGCGTGGGCCTTGCGCGGTCAGCACTCGAGCACCTTCGCGTGGGCGCTGACTCTGTGCCGGAGTCGCTGCTCCGCCAGGCGATCATCGCCGCTGGCCTGCCGGAGCCCGAGCTGCAGATTTCCCTCTGGCCCCTCGACCCCTACGCGCCGTCCGGAGACATGGGCTACCGGCATCTCAAGCTGGTCATCCAGTATGAAGGCGCCCACCACAACGATGAGGCCCAGCGGCTTCGCGATGCTCTGCGCGACCGCGCCTTCCGCGAAGCAGGATGGACGATCATCCTCGTCCGCGTCGAGGACCTCAGGGATGACTTCCGGGCCGTCCTCCGCAGGATACGAGCCCACCTCGCCTCGGCCGCGGCCTAACTCCCAGAAGGTGACTCCCAGAAGGTGACCTTCAGGAGGTGACCTTCAGAAAATGACTCTCAGGAGGTGACTTTCAGACGGGTCTGGACTCCTCGTAGACCGTGGGGATCGCCGCCTCGCCGCGGTGCATGCGCTGGACGGACGACGGCAGCTCGGCGAGGGACGCCGCGTGCCGCTCCCTGGCCCGGGAAACACCCTCGTGGCCCGTCCACCCCGGCTTGAGCTCGCCGCCGACGATGAAGTGCTCGAGCAGCGGCCGGTCGTTGCCGTCGTCGTGCGGCCGGCGGCCCACGCCGATGATCTCCTGGGTCGCCCGGCCCCGCTCGTCGAGCCGGCGGAGGGCGTACTTCCGGCCTCCCACGGTCGCCTTGTTCTTGGAGGACTTGGCGACCGAGACCTCGTGCCCCGCGTCGTCGACGTGGCTGACGAGCTTGTAGACCATGGAGGCGGTGGGCGCCCCGGACCCCGTGACGAGCGAGGTCCCGACGCCGTAGGCGTCGACGGGCGCGGACTGGAGCGCGGCGATCGCGTACTCGTCCAGGTCGGACGTGACCATGATCCTGGTGTCGACGTTGCCCAGCTCGTCGAGGAGGCGGCGCACCCAGTGCGCCTGCTCGATCAGGTCCCCCGAGTCGAGGCGGACGGCGCCGAGCTTCTCGCCGGCGATCTCGACCGCCGTGCGCACGGCCCGCTCGACGTCGTAGGTGTCCACGAGCAGCGAGGTGCCCGGGCCCATCGAGGCGATCTGGGCCTCGAACGCGTCCCGCTCCGTGTCGTGCAGCAGGGTGAACGAGTGGGCGGCGGTGCCCACGGTCGGGATGCCGTAGCGCAGCCCTGCCTCGAGGTTGGACGTGCTCGCGAACCCGGCGATCACGGCGGCCCGGGCCGCGGCCACGGCGGATTCCTCGTGCGTGCGCCGCGAGCCCATCTCGATGCAGGGGCGGCCGCCGGCCGCCGTCGTCATCCGCGAGGCCGCGGAGGCGATCGCGGAGTCGTGGTTGAGCACCGAGAGCACGTACGTCTCCAGGATGCAGGCCTCGGCGAACGTCGACTCGACGATGAGGACCGGGGAGTTGGGGAAGTAGGCCTCGCCCTCGGCGTAGCCGTAGACGTCGCCCGAGAACCGGTAGCCGGCGAGGTAGTCGAGCGTCTCGGCGTTCACCACCTTGGCGCGCTCGAGGAAGCCGAGCTCCTCGTCGGTGAAGCGGAACGCCATGATGCCCTCGAGCAGGCGCCCGGTTCCCCCGACCACGCCGTAGCGCCTCCCGTCCGGAAGGCGGCGGGCGAAGGCCTCGAAGACGCAGCGCCGGTGGGCGGCGCCGGAGTGGAGGGAGGCCTGGAGCATCGTGAGCTCGTAGTGGTCCGTGAACAGGGAGGTGCGGGGCGGGGCCCAGGGACTCGGGTCGGTCACGGTGCCACTCTATATGGCGGCCCCCACGCCCGGCCGGGCGACGGCGGCGGCCGGGGCGTCCGAGGGCCTGCCTAGAATGGAGCGCATGAGCATCAGCGTCGCCACCGAGCCCTCCCAGGAGGTCGCCGGGCAGATCGAGGCGCGGGAGGATGCCGCACGGCTGACCCCGTGGAACCTCGTGGTCTGGAATGATCCGGTCAACCTCATGAGCTACGTCAGCTACGTGTTCCAGTCCTACTTCGGCTACTCGGAGGCCAAGGCCGATGCCCTCATGATGCAGGTCCACACCGAGGGGCGCTCGATCGTGAGCCACGGATCGAAGGAGACGGTCGAGCAGCATGCCGTCGCGATGCACACCTACGGCCTCTGGGCCACGGTCGAGAGGTCCGGCGAGCATGGCTGAGCCCTTCACCTATGGCCGCCGGGGCATCACCGGCAGGCTCGAGGAGCCGGAGCGGGAGCTCCTGCGGGGGCTCTTCAACGACGTCATCGGCATGCTCGATCCCGGGACCGGCGACCAGGATCCCCTCGAGGCCCTCGTGGGGCTGTCCCCGCACGCGAAGGAGCCGGAGGACCCCGCGCTCGCCCGGCTGCTGCCCAACGCCTTCAAGGACGACCCCGAGGCCGCGCTCGACTTCCGGCGCCTGACCGAGCGGTCCCTGCGCGAGGGCAAGGCCGGCGCCCTCCGCGCCGCCGCCCTCTCCCTCGAGTCCCGCCACCTCGTGCTCGACGACGCCGCCGCCCAGCACTGGTCGACGGCGCTCAACGACGTCCGCCTCGTCCTCGCCTCCCGCCTCGGGATACGCAGCGAGGAGGACGCCGAGAAGGTCCACGCGATCACCGACTGGTCCGCCGCGGAGGACGTGGAGGCGTACCTTGCTCTCGTGTACAACTTCGTGACGTGGCTCCAGACGACGCTCATCGAGGCGATGCTCGACGCCCGCCGGGTGCGCTCCCAGGGGAGCGGCCATGAGTGAGCCGACCGCCCCGGCCGCCCTGGCCGAGCTCGGCTCCACGGGCGACCTGCCGCGCTCGGAGCGCCCCATCGGCATCTTCGACTCAGGCGTGGGCGGCCTGACCGTGGCCCGCGCCGTCATCGACCAGCTGCCCCAGGAATCGATCGTCTACGTGGGCGACACCGCCCACGGCCCCTACGGCCCGCTGCCGATCGCGGAGGTCCGGGCCTTCGCGCTCGGGGTCATGGACGAGCTCGTCGACTCGGGCGTCAAGGCGCTGACCATCGCCTGCAACTCGGCCACCGCCGCGGTGCTGCGGGACGCACGGGAGCGCTACACCGCCCGCTACGGGATCCCCGTCATCGAGGTGATCCAGCCCGCGGTCCGGGCTGCCGTCACGGCCACCCGGAACGGCCGGGTCGGCGTGATCGGCACGAGTGCCACCGTGGGCTCCCGCGCCTACGAGGACACGTTCGCCGCCGCCCCGGACCTGGCGATCACCTCCGCGGCGTGCCCGGACTTTGTCCCGTTCGTCGAGGCGGGCGTCACCACCGGCCCGGAGCTCCTCGAGGCCGCCGAGGGCTACCTCGCGCCGCTCAAGGCCGCCGGGGTCGACACGCTCGTGCTCGGCTGCACCCACTACCCGCTCCTGACCGGCGTGATCTCCTACGTGATGGGGGAGGGCGTCACGCTCGTCTCGAGCGCGGAGGAGACCGCCAAGGACGTCTACCGGGCGCTCATGCGGCACAACCTCGTCCGCTCGGGCACCACCGCGCCCGTGCACCGGTTCATCGCCACCGGAGACCCTGCCCAGTTCGAGACGCTCGCGCGCCGGTTCCTGGGCCCCGAGGTCCAGGGCGTGGAGCACGCCGACCACGTCGCCGCCCGCTATCCCACGGCGAGCCTGGCCACGATCACCCCGGAGATGCTCGAGGAGGCGCGGGCGCGCGGCGGGTCGGCCCGGATCTCCCACTTCGCCCTGCGCGACGCGGGCAGGATGGCACCGTGAAGCTCACCATCGTCGGCTGCTCGGGCTCGTTCCCCGGCCCGAGTTCGCCCGCCTCGTGCTACCTCGTCACGGCCAACGACGGCGAGCGGGACTGGCGGATCCTGCTCGACCTCGGCTCGGGCGCGCTCGGCGTGCTCCAGCGCTACGTGGACCTCAGCGACATCGACGGCGTCCTCCTCAGCCACCTCCACCCCGACCACTGCATGGACCTCACCGGCCTGCACATCGCGGTGCACTGGGACCCGAACGGCTGGACCGCCGGGCGGATCCCGGTGTGGGGGCCCGCCGCGACGAAGAAGCGCATCACCATCGCCCTCGACATGGAGCCCCCGACGGACCTCGGCGAGGACTTCGAGTTCCACGAGTGGGCGGCCGAGGAGCCGGTCGAGCTCGGCCCGTTCCGGTTCACCGCCTACCGCGCCCGGCACCCGATCGCCGAGGCCTACGCGCTGCGTGTCGAGTGCACCGAGCCCGACGGCGCGGGCGGCGTCATGCGGCGCGTCCTGACCTACTCGGGGGACACCGACTCGTGCGCCGGGCTCGTCGAGGCGGCGCGGGAATGCGACCTCTTCCTCTGCGAGGCCGCCTACCACGAGGGCCGCGACGACGCGATCGACGGCGTCCACCTCACCGGCCTGCGGGCCGGGCAGGCCGCGCACGACGCCGACGCGAAGCGCCTGCTGCTGACCCACCTT
The DNA here is from genome assembly GCF_054063535.1 of Sinomonas sp. RB5. Lineage (NCBI taxonomy): Bacteria > Bacillati > Actinomycetota > Actinomycetes > Micrococcales > Micrococcaceae > Sinomonas > Sinomonas sp. RB5. The sequence continues at coordinate 46,844 of NZ_JBSSGJ010000011.1, read as the reverse complement.
CCGGTGTGGAACGACGCGAACCGCTCCGTAGCCGAGGCCCAGGAGGCCTACGGCGGCCCCATCGCCGTCGCCGTCGCGGGCGTGCACTACACCGTCTGAGCCCGGCACCGCACGAGCCCGGCACTGCCTGAGCCCGGCGGCACTGCCGGCGCCGGCGGCCTAGAGCATCTCGAGCGGGACGGGCCCGCGCGGCGGCGGGAACGCGGCGTCGAGCGCGGCGAGGTCCGCATCGTCGAGCCGCACCTCGAGGGCCGCCCGGTTCGCGAGGACATGCTCGGCTGTGCCCGCCTTGGGGATCGCGATGACCCCGGGGCCCCGCAGCACCCAGGCCAGCGCGACGGCCGCCTCGTCGACGCCGTGGCGGGCCGCGACGGCAGCGAGCGCCGGGTGGCCGAGCAGGCGGGCCTGCTCGATGGGGGAGTAGGCCATGACCGGCACGCCCTGCCCGCGCAGGCGTGGCAGCAGGTCGGCCTCGATGCCGCGCCGGCCGAGGTTGTAGAGCACCTGGTCGGTCTGGACCCCCTTCGGGCCGCTCGCGCCGGGGAGTCCGGCGAACTCGTCGAGGTCGTCCGGGTCGAGGTTGCTCACGCCCCACGCGAGGATCTTGCCCTCGTCCTGGAGGCGCTGGAGGGCGGCGATGCTCTCGGCCAGCGGCGTGCTCCCGCGCCAGTGGTAGAGGTACAGGTCAAGCCGGTCGGTCCCGAGGCGGCGGAGGCTGCCCTCGAGCGCGGCGGCCGTGCCGCGGGCGGTCGCGTTCCACGGCAGCACCTTGCTCACGAGGAACACCTCGTCGCGCCGCCCGGCGATGGCCTCCCCGACGAGCTCCTCGGACCGCCCGTCGCCGTACATCTCCGCCGTGTCGATGAGCGTCAGCCCGGCGTCGATCCCGGTGCGGAGGGCGCGGACCTCCTCTGCCCTGGCCGAGGGGGAGTCCCCGAGGTACCACGTGCCCTGTCCGAGCACGGGGACCTCGGTCCCGTTGGGCAGGGCGACGGTGGGGACTTCGGTGACCATGCGGCGAGTCTATAAGCTGGTCCCATGACCCCAAGCACCCCTGGAAGTCCCCTCGTCGCGCGCGCCGACGGCCGCACGCCCGACCAGCTCCGGCCCATCTCCATCACCCGCGGCTGGTCGAAGCAGGCCGAGGGCTCGGCGCTCATCGAGTTCGGCAACACGCGCGTGCTGTGCACCGCCTCGTTCACCGAGGGCGTGCCGCGTTGGCTCAAGGGCGAGGGCCGGGGCTGGGTCACGGCCGAGTACGCGATGCTCCCGCGGGCCACGAACACCCGCTCGGACCGCGAGTCGGTCAAGGGCCGCATCGGCGGCCGCACGCACGAGATCTCCCGGCTGATCGGACGCTCGCTGCGCTCGATCATCGACACGAAGGCGCTCGGGGAGAACACGATCGTCCTCGACTGCGACGTCCTCCAGGCCGACGGCGGCACCCGCACCGCGGCGATCACCGGCGCCTTCGTGGCGCTCGCCGAGGCGGTCCGCTGGGCGAAGGAGCAGGGCCTCGTGGAGCGCGGCGCCGAGCCGCTCGTGGACACCGTCTCCGCCGTGTCGGTGGGGATCATCGACGGTACGCCGATGCTGGACCTGCCCTACGTCGAGGACGTGCGGGCCGAGACGGACATGAACGTCGTGGTCACCGGCTCGGGCAAGTTCGTCGAGGTCCAGGGCACCGCCGAGGGCGCGCCGTTCGACCGCGACGAGCTCAACAGCCTCCTGGACCTGGCGCTCCTGGGAACGGCCCAGCTGGCGGACATCCAGCGGGAGACTCTGGCCGAGGCACTGCGGTGAGCACTGCCGGCGCCGGCGCCGCGCACGACGGCGACCGCCCGGCGTCGTCCGTCCCCGCCCCGCGGCTCGTGCTCGCCACCCACAACCAGGGCAAGCTCAAGGAGCTGCGCGACCTCCTGCGCGGCAAGGTGCCGGGCCTCGACGTCGACACGCAGGTGGTCGACGCGGGCGCGGTCGGCGGCCCGGACGTCGTCGAGGACGGCGTGACGTTCGCCGAGAATGCGCTGAAGAAGGCGCGCGCGGTGGCCGAGGCCACGGGCCTGCCGGCGATCGCGGACGACTCGGGGCTGGCGGTCGAGGTGCTCGGCGGCGCGCCCGGCATCTTCTCGGCCCGCTGGGCCGGCCGCCACGGCGACGACCGCGCGAACCTCGAGCTGCTCCTGGCCCAGCTCGGCGACGTGCGGGACGAGCACCGGCAGGCGGCCTTCGTGTGCGCCGCCGCGCTCGCGGTGCCGGGCGAAGGCGGCACGCGCTACGAGACGGTCGAGCTGGGCGAGATGCCCGGCACCCTGCTGCGCGAGCCGCGCGGGGAGGGCGGCTTCGGCTACGACCCCATCCTGCTGCCCGAGGGCCTCAGCGTCAGCGTCGCCGAGCTGAGCCGCGAGCAGAAGAACGAGATCAGCCACCGCGGGCACGCGTTCCGCGCGCTGCTGCCGGCCATCGTCGAGGTGCTGCGCGGCTGAGCCGCACAGCACCTCGGGGGAAGGGCTACTTCCAGTCGGGGTTGGTCTTGCGCTCCTCGACCGGCTCGTGCTCCTCGATGAACTCGTCCACCGGGTCCGTGCCGAAGGCCTCGGCCTGGCGGCGGGCGGAGCGGCCGCGGATGAACTCGACGATGATCGGCAGGACCGAGACCAGCACGATCGCCACGAAGATGAGGTCGATGTTCTTGCCCACCCACGCGTACTGGCCGAGCCAGGCGCCCAGGAGGGTGACGCCGCCGCCCCAGAGCACGGCGCCGATCACGTTGTAGAGGAAGAACCGGGCCCGGCTCATGCCCGCCACGCCCACGATCACGGGCACGAACGTGCGGATGATCGGCACGAACCGGGCGAGGATGAGTGCCTTGCCGCCGTGCTTGGCGAAGAACGCGTGGGCCTTCTCGACGTTCTCCCTCTTGAAGAGCCGCGAATCGGGCCGGTTGAAGAGGGCCGGGCCGGCCTTGGCACCGATGAGGTAGCCGCACTGGTTGCCGAGGATCGCGGCGACGACCACGAGCAGGGCCAGGAGCCAGAGGTTGAACCGGATCGCGCCGGTGGCCACGAGCAGGCCGGCCGTGAACAGCATGGAGTCGCCGGGGAGGAAGAACCCGACGAGCAGGCCGGTCTCGGCGAAGATGATCCCGCACACCACGAGCACCACCCAGGGCCCCAGCGGCGAATCGCGCAGGAACACGTCCGGGTTGAGCCAGTCGGGCAGGAACGAGGTCTTGGGCTGGACGGCGAGCGTCAGGACAGAGGCGGCATCGGCCAGGGCAGCAGGGATCACCCTCCAAGGGTACCGGCCGGGGGCGCGGCGGGGCGGGGGAGTGGGGCAGCCCACAGCGGCGTGCGGCCGCCGGCGCGTGGCGCTGGCGGGCCTGCGGGCGCACTCCGGCTAAGCTCGCTGCGTGGCCCTGGACTTCACCGCGATCGACTTCGAGACGGCCAATGGATTCCGAGGCTCCCCCTGCTCCGTGGGCCTCATCCGGGTCCGCGGCGGACGGGTGGCCGAGCGTGCCTCGTGGCTCATGCGCCCCCCGGCGGGCCACGACACCTTCGACCCGCGCAACGTGGCCATCCACGGCATCACGCCCGAGATGGTGGCCGGGGCGCCGCGGTTCGGGGACCTCTTCGCCGAGATCGGCGGGTTCATCGGCGGTGACGTCCTCGTGGCCCACAACGCGGCCTTCGACCTCGGCGTGATCCGCTCGGCCCTCGAGGTCAGCGGCCTCGAGGCCCCGGCCTACGACTACGCCTGCACCGTGGTCCTCTCCCGCAAGACCTACCGCCTCGTCTCCCATTCACTGCCGTTCGCCGCGCGGGAGGCCGGGGTGCCCCTCGAGCACCACCACGATGCCACCGAGGACGCCGCGGCCTGCGCCGGAATCCTCATCGACATCGCCGGCCGGCACGGCGCCGACAGCGTGGCGGACGTCTACGGCGCCGTCGGGCTCTCCCTTCCGCGCCAAGCCGGGTACGTCCCGGGAGACCCCTACTCCCCGGCCACGGTCCGCGCCCTCGAGGGCCTCTCCTCGGGCGCCGGGCGGACGACGGCGCCGGACGGCTCCCGCTCGGGCCGCACCTGGGCGCCGTGGCCCCAGGAGGGGGCGAACCCGCCCGCGAACGCGGCGGCCGACCCACACCATCCGCTCTTCGGGCACCGGATCGTCTTCACCGGGTCGCTCGGGATGCCGCGCAGCGAGGCGAAGTCCCGCGCCGCCGAGCTCGGGGCGCAGCCGGCCAGCTCGGTGACCCGCGCGACCACCCTGCTCGTGGTGGGCGACGGATTCGTCGCCTCCGACCTCGCCTCCGGGCGCGTGACCACCAAGGCACGGCGGGCCCTGCAGCTGCAGGAGAAGGGACAGCGGGTCGAGGTGCTCTCCGAGGGCGAGTTCCTCCAGATGCTCGGCGGCCGCTGGCCCGCCGCCAGCGCCTGAGTCCCTGCCCCCCCTTCGCCGGCCGGGCCCCTTTCGCCATCCGGCCCCGTTTCGTCATGCGGGGCAACATTCCTTCGCGGGCTGGCGCCGGCGCTCCTACCATGATCCGCATGGCTGCACCCACCTCCTCCGCCGCTCGGTCAGTGTTCGACGCGCCGCAGGGCGGCCAGTTCATTGCGCCCGTGGAGGCCCGTCCTTCCCTCCTGGCGCGCGCGTTCGCCTTCCCGAACCCGGTCAACGAGTACGCCGCGAGGTCCACCGCGGGCATCATCGTGGTGCTCAGCACGGCAGTGCTCGCCGCCGGGCTCGCCACCGGGGCCGGATGGGGACTCTGGGTCATCGCCGCAGGCTTCTGGCTCAGGGTGGCCGGCGGCCCGCGCTACTCGCCGGCCGGCAGGCTCGCCGTGCACGTCATCGCACCGCGCCTCGGCCCCGCACGGCTGGTCGCCGGGCCCCCCAAGCGCTTCGCCCAGGGCATCGGGGCCGTGGTCTCGACCGCCGCGGCCGTGCTGTTCGCGTGCGGGCTGGCGGGCGCCGCCTGGGTGGCCCTCGGCATCCTCATCGTGGCGGCCTCCCTCGAGGCCTTCGCCGGATTCTGCCTCGGCTGCTGGCTCTTCGGCCGCCTGCAGCTGGCGGGGCTCGTCCCCGCCTCGGCGTGCGAGGCCTGCAGCGACATCGCCCTGCGGCGCCGCAAGCCCTGAGGCACCGCAGGCCCTGACCCGGATCCTCCGGTCAGCCTGTCAGTCCGCCAGGGCCCCGGTGGCCTTCGCCAGACGGGCCGCGAGGCCCTCGGCCGCGCCCATGCCCGCGGTGCGCGAGACCCACGGGGCCGGGACCGCGTCGGCGCCCCAGCGCGTGCCCAGCAGGGCCCCCGCGATCGCGGCCGCGTCGTGGCCCCTGACGGACGCGAGCTCGATGGCGGCGGCGAAGGCGGCCTGCTCGGCGTCCCCGGCCTCCGCGGCGCTCTCGGCCGCACGCACTGCACCCAGCGCTGCCGCCAGGGCCGCGGCGGCGTCCGGCCGGCCGCCCCCGGCGGCGGCAGCATCGGCGTCGAACGCGTCCAGGATGGCGCCGTCGGGGGTGGGCAGCGAGGCGATCTGCGCCCGCGCCGACCCCGCCGCGGTCGTGGCGTCCGCGCCGAGGGAGAGGAAGTGCGCCATGGACGCCACCGCGACGGCGGCCTGGACCGCCCCGGGCGTCCCGTGCGTCAGGGAGGCGCCGTCCGCGCTCATCTTCACCACGGCGGCGGCCGGGATGTGGGGGACGAGGCCGAACGGGGCCGCGTGCGCGGCGGCGCCGGCGTCGTCGAACGCGAGGCCCACCGGACGGGACGGGGAGCCCATCTGGCCGCCGGCGAGCGAACTGATCCACTCCGGCCGTACGGCGGCGGGGACCTGGACGCCGTCCTGCCCGTCGAGCCAGCGGGGCTGGGCGAGGGGCGCGGTGGGGGCGAGGGGGACGCCCTGCGCGGCGGCCCAGCGCAGGGAGGCGAGCCACACACAGGCCGCCTCGTCCGCGGCCACCCCGTCGTTGGCCCACTCGATCGCCTCGAGGAGCGCATCGGCGGTGAAGAGGGTCAGCTGGCCCGCCGGCCCCAGCGGCAGCGCGGGGCGCCGGCCGGGGTCCTGATCGGCCGGTGCGGTGGCTCCCTCGGGCCCGAATCCGGCGATGGCTGCGGCCTCGGCCGCCGCCGTGCCGGCGAGGCAGCCGAGGATGCGGGAGGCGGGGGAGGGGACGTCCATGCAGACAGCGTAGTGGGCGCCGATGCCGCCTGCAGCGCGCCCGGGGGATGCGCGGGACGGGGTCCGCGCTAGAATAGTTCTATGTCAGAACTTCTTTGGTCCCATGGCCGTCGTTGATGGGGCGGCCATGAGCGTCGACGGAGTGCGCCAGGAGGGCCGCCGGCTGCTGCGCCTGGCCGCGGTCATCGTCGCCGTGGGCCTCGGCGCTGGCCTGATCGGCATCGCCGTCGACGTCGCCCTGCAGGGCCTCGAGCACCTCGCCTTCGGCTATTCGCACGGGACCCTCCTGGACGGCGCCACCCAGGCGCCGCCGTGGCGGCGGCTCGCAGCCCTCGTCGTCGCCGGGGCGATCGGAGCCCTGGGCTGGTGGGCGCTGCGGACGTGGGCGAAGCGGGTCGTCGCCGTCGAGGACGCCACGAAGGGCACCTCGATGCCGTGGTTCACGACCGTGGCCAACGCGGCGCTGCAGGTGGTCATCGTGGGGCTCGGAGCATCGATCGGCCGGGAGGCGGCGCCGCGCGAGCTCGGGGCGCTGCTCGCGGACAAGGTCTCCCGTGGCGCCGGCCTCTCGCCCCGCGAGGTGCGCATCCTCGTTGCCTGCGGCGCCGGGGCCGGGCTCGCCGCGGTCTACAACGTTCCCTTCGGCGGGGCACTCTTCGCCGTGGAGGTGCTGCTCGCCGAGGTGAGCTTCGCGGTCCTGCTGCCCGCGTTCGCGACCTCCGCGATCGCGGCAACCGTGGCCCGGCTGGTGGTCCCCACCGATCCGATGTACGCCCTGCCGCCCGTGGAGCTCACCCCTGCGCTCGTCGGCTGGTCGTTCGCCGCGGGGCCCCTGATCGGCCTCGGCGCGGCGGGCTTCACCTGGCTCACCCGCTACTCGTCGGGCACCCGGCCCCGCGGCCGCTCCATCCTCTGGACGATGCCCCTGCTCTTCGCCGCCGTGGGAGCCGTCGCGATGGTGCTGCCCGAGGTGGTGGGGAACGGGAAGGCGGCGGCGCAGACGGCGTTCTCCGCGGCGGCGCCGCTCGCGCTCGTCGGGATCCTGCTCGTGGCCAAGACGGCCACGACGCTCGCCACCATCAGGGCCGGAGCGGCGGGCGGCACGCTCACGCCCTCGGTCGCGGTCGGCGCCATGCTCGGGATCGTGCTGGGGAGCATCGTGAACGCGTTCGCCCCCGGGACCTCCGTGGCCGCGTTCGCGTTCGTCGGCGCCGCGGCGTTCCTCGCCAGCACCATGAAGGCACCGATGACCGGGCTGATCCTCGCCTCCGAGTTCACCGGCATGAGTCCGGAGATGCTCGTCCCCGCCATGCTGGCGACGGCCGGGGCGCTCGCGGTGGTGTACTTCCTCGAGCGCACCCGGCTCTCCGACATCGCCTGAGCGGGCGCGGCGCCGGAGCTAGGCCTCGCCGGCGGCGTCCGCCTCCATGCGGGACGCGAGGGCGCGCAGCGCCGGGAGCGCGCGGTTGATCGAGTCCTGGTCCTCGGCGGCGAGTGAGGCGAGCGCGCGCCGGATGCGTTTCTCGTTGGCCTGCTGCCAGTGCTCCAGCCGGCTGTGCCCGTCCGCCGTGAGGCTCAGCACCACGGCCCTCCGGTCGGCCTCGCTGGCGCGGCGCGCGAGGAGGCCGGAGGCGGCCATCTGCGCCACGAGGTTGCTCACCGTGTTCTTCGCGAGGTTCTGCCGCTGCGCGAGCTCGCTCACCCCGAGCCCCGGCTCGTCGGCCAGGCGCTGGAGGAGCTCCACCTGCGCCATCGGGAGGGCCTCCCAGGGCAGCTCGTCGCGCACGCCGGCGCGGAGCGTGCGGCGCAGCCGCGTGATCACGTCGGTGAGGCCCCATGCCTCGCCCGGGCCGGTGTCTGGGGAGTCCATGGGACCAGCCTAAGATCGCCACGGCCCAGCTCGCTCGCCCTGCGGCCGGGCTTCGGCCGGTTTTCGGGGCACCCCGTGGGAAGCGATAGTCTGCTGGAGGCCTGCCCCGCGCTGGCGGCCCCGCTCAGGCACCCTCGTGAGCACTTCGACACTCCATGAAAGAGGACCTCATGACCACAGACGTGGCTGCGTCCACGCGCGTGAAGGCGCCGGCCGAGTTCAGCGTCGTCGCGAAGCTCGTCGCCGAGGCATTCGGCACGTTCCTGCTCGCGTACGCGGGGCTCGGTGTCGCGCTGTTCAGCACGCCCTCCTCGGCACCGATTCCGACGCCCTTCGCGGTCGGCCTCAGCATCGCCGTGGGGATCGCGGCGGTGGGGCACATCTCCGGCGGCCACTTCAACCCGGCCGTGACGCTCGGGCTCGCCGTGGCCGGGCGCACCAACTGGCGGCTCGTCCCCGGCTACATCGCCTCCCAGCTCGTGGGCGGCCTGGTCGGCACCCTCCTCCTCTGGGTGACCATCCGGACGCTGCCGAGCCTGGGCAGCGGGAACAGCTCCCAGACGATCTTCACCCAGCTCTCGAACGGGTTCGACAGCCTGTCGCCGAGCAAGTTCCCGATGTCCGCCGGCCTCCTGGCCGAGGTGGTCGCCACCGCCGCCTTCGTGGCGATCATCCTCTTCGTCACCAGCGGGCGCGCGGTCAAGGGCATGGCGCCGTGGGCGATCGGCCTCGGCCTGTCGGTCCTGGTCCAGGCGATCGCCCCGATCACCAACGCCTCGCTCAACCCGGCCCGCTCGACCGCGACCGCCGTGTTCGCCGAGGGCAGCGCGCTCGGCCAGCTGTGGCTCTTCTGGGTGGCGCCGGTCCTCGGAGCGGTCATCACGGGCCTCATCTTCCGCGGCTTCGGCTCGTCCGACGAGCTGCACGGCGCGACGGCGGGCGGCGTCGGCGACCTGACGGCGGAGGCCACCCGCGACGACGGAGCCCGCGTCTCCGAGGCCGTCCTGACGGCAGTGGAGGCGGGGGCAGAGGGTGCCGAGGGCGCCGCAGCCCGCGAGTCCACGGGCGCGTCCGAAGCGGCCGCTGGCGAGGAGGCCCCGCGCGAGGAGGCCGCGAGCGCCGAGGCGGCGCCGGCGCCGGAGCGCTCCGACGACGACGACGCACGAGAGTTCTTCGACAAGGACCGCTGAGGTGACGGCGGCGGCATCGCGAGAACTGTCGGTGCCATCGTCTAGCGTTCTGACCATGAAGATCCTCCACACCTCGGACTGGCACCTGGGCCGGTCCTTCCACGGCGTCGGGATGCTCGACGCGCAGCGCGAGTGGCTCGATACCCTCGTGGCCCACGTGGAAGCGGAGCACGTCGCCGCGGTGCTCGTCGCGGGGGACGTCTATGACCGGGCACTGCCCGCCGTCGACGTCGTCGAGCTCCTCGACGAGACCCTCGTGCGGCTCACCGCCGCGGGTGCACAGGTCATCATCACGAGCGGGAACCACGACTCGGCGGTCAGGCTCGGCTTCGGCTCCAGGCTCCTCGAGCGGGGAGGCGTACACCTGCGCACCCGCGTGGAGAAGATCGGCGATCCGGTCCTGCTTCCGCTCGGCGACGGCGCCCAGCTCGCCGTCTACGGGCTCCCGTACCTCGAGCCACGCCTCGTCGCCGAAGCCCTCGGGGCCTCGGCGCCCGGCCACGCCTCCGTCACCGCGGCGGCGCTCGGCAAGGCCAGGGCGGACCTCGTGGCCCGGCAGGCCGCCGGCACCGTGCACTCGATCGTCATGGCCCACGCCTTCGCCGGCGGCGGGGTGTCGAGCGAGAGCGAGCGCGCGCTGTCGGTGGGAGGCCTCGACGTCGTGCCGCTGTCGGTCTTCGAGGGCTTCGACTACGCCGCCCTGGGCCACCTGCACGGGCGGCAGGAGCTGACCCCCTCGATCCGCTACTCGGGGTCGCCGCTCGCCTACTCGTTCTCCGAGTGGCGGCAGGCGAAGGGAGCCTGGATGCTCGACGTCGGCCCGGACGGGATCGCGTCGGTCGAGCCCGTCGACTGGGCGAGCCGGCACCGGCTCGCGGTCCTCCGAGGGCCGCTCGAGGACCTCCTGTCCGATGCGGCCCACACCGCAGCCGAGTCGGCCTACTGCCACGTCACCCTGACCGACGCGGAGCGCCCGAGGGCCGCGATGGAACGGCTGCGCGCCCGCTTCCCCCTCACGGTCGCGCTCGCCTTCGAGCCCGAGGGCCGGGACGGGACGGCCGCCGCGACCTACAGCGAGCGGCTCGCAGCCGCCCGCAGCGATGTGGACCTGTGCTGCGGATTCCTCGAGCACGTCCGCGGCCGCGGCGCGGACGCGACCGAACGGGAGGCCCTGGAGCACGCCCTCGAGTCGGTGCGGCTCGCGGAGGTGGCCTCGTGAGGCTGCACCAGCTTCAGATCAGTGCGTTCGGACCGTTCGCCGGCCACGAGGCCATTGACTTCGACTCCCTGGCCGAGCACGGGCTCTTCCTCCTCAACGGGCCCACCGGCGCGGGGAAGACCAGCATCCTCGACGCGGTCTGCTTCGCGCTCTACGGCAGCCTCCCCGGGGCCCGGCAGGGCACGCGTTCGCTCAAGAGCCACCACGCCGCCGCCGACGCGGAACCGGCGGTCGTGCTCGAGTTCACCGCCCAGGGCCGCCGCTTCGAGGTCCGCCGGACCCCGGAGTGGACGCGTCCGAGCGCGCGGTCGGCGTCCGGCTGGGTCCAGCAGAAGGCCGCCACCCACGTCCGCGAGCTCGTGGACGGCGCCTGGCGCCCCCTCACCACGCGCAACGACGAGGCGGGTGCGCTCCTGGGCGACGTGCTCGGGATGGCCCGCGAGCAGTTCACCAGGGTCGTGCTCCTGCCGCAGGGCGAGTTCGCCTCCTTCCTCAGAGCCAAGGCCTCGGAGCGCACCGAGCTCCTCGAGAAGCTCTTCGGCACCCGCCGCTTCGCCGACGTCGAGGCCCAGCTCGCCTCCCTCGCGCAGGCGGCCAGGGCAGAGGCAGAAGCCGCTGAACGCGCCGCCGCCCAACCGGTCGCCAGCCTCGAGTCGGACCTCGCCGCCCTCATCGAGGAGCTGCCGGAAGGCCTCGCCCGTCTGGTGGCCGAGCGCGGCTCCGGACCCGGGGACCCTGCCGACGGCCCGGCCGAGGGCCCAGCCGAGGGCCGGGCCGAGGGCCGCGGCACCGGCACCGACACCGCCGCGGACGGCCGGCAGCACCCGGACGGCGCGCACGGGCCGGTCCGCGACCAGCAGCCGATCGGCGATCATCGGCCGGTCGTGGACCCCGACGAGCCTCTGGACCCCGAGCGGGCGGCGGCCCTGTTCGGGTGGGCGGGCGCGGCGCTCGGCGCGCTCAGGGACCGCGCCGCAGCCGAGTGCGAGGCCGCCCGGGCCGCCCTCACTCAAGCGCGTCGCACGGTGGCCGAGGCCGCCCGGGGCTTCGAGGACGCCCAGGAACTCTCGGCCGCCAGGGCCCGCCAGGCTGCCTGGGAATCGGCGGCCGACGACCGGTCCAGACGGCTGGGCGCCCTCGCCTCCCACCGCGCGGCGACCGTCCTCAGCGGGCCGCTCGCCGAGGCAGAGCGCACGGCACAGGCATCGGCACGCGCACGCGCCGATGCCTCGGCCGCAGCGGAGTCCGCCGCCGCGACGGGGTGGACCCCGCCGCGCACGGCGCCGGGCAGCGGACTGCCCGAGGCCGAGGACGTGCGGGGCGCGGCCTCTGCCGAGGAAGCGGAAGCTGCCGTCCTCGCCGAGCGCATCGCGGCCGAGCGCAACCTCGCGGACCTCGAGCGCCAGCTCGCGGACGCCGCCGCGGCCCTCGAGGCGCACCGCAGCGCCGCGGCCCGCGCGGAGGCGGACGCCGAGCGGCTCGGCCGGGAACTCGACGAGCTCGAGGCAGAGCGCTCCCGGCTCGCCGTGGAGGCCGCAGCCCTCGGCTCCGCCACGCTCGAGGCGGACGCGGCCGAGGACATCGTCAAGGCCGTCGAGGACCACGCGCGGGCGCTGCGGGCGCTCACCGACGCCACGTCCGAGCACGGGGAACGGCGTACCGAGGCGCTCAACGCCAAGGAATCGTGGCTGGGCCTGCGCGAGCTCCGGCTGGGCCAGGCCGCCGCCGAGCTCGCCGCACACCTCGACGAGGGAGCCCCGTGTCCCGTGTGCGGCTCCGCCGAGCACCCCGCCCCCGCCCGGGGCACCGAGGACCCGCTCCTGCTCGTCGACGCGGAGCGCGCCGCCGCCCGGTCCTCTGAGGCGGCGGCAGCGCGCGAGCGCGACGCGCACGAGGCCGTGGCGTCGGCGCGCGCCCGGCTGGCCGCCGTGGAGGCACGCGGCGGAGCGACCGACCCCGACAAGGCCGTGCGGGTGCGCGAGGAGAAGCTCGCAGCGCTCGGCCATGCCCGTCAGGCCGAGGCCCTGCTCACGTCCGTGCTCGAGCGGACACGCGCCCTGTCCCGTCGACGTGAGGCCTCCCTCGCGGCACGCGAGGACGCCGCAGGCCTGAGGATCCGCGCCGAGGAGACCCTCCGCAGCCGGGGCGAGGAACGGGACCGCCGGCACGCCGAGATCGTCCTCTGGCGCGGCGGCTTCCCCAGCGTCGCCGCCCGGCAGGCGGATGTGGCGGCACGGGCCCGCACGCTCGCCGCCCTCGCTGACTCGCTCGCCGCGAGCAGCGCGGCCGAGGAGGCGCGCTCGGCGGCCGCGGACGTCCTCGCCGCGGCCCTCTCGGCCTCGCCTTTCGCCGACGCGCCCGCCGCGCAGGCGGCGCTCCTGGGTCCGGCCGAGGCGGCACGGCTCGAGGCCGAGGCTGCCGCGCACGAGGCCGAAGGACAGCAGCTGAGCGGCCTCTTCGCCTCGGCGGCCGTCCAGCGGGCCCTCGAAGCCGAGCACCGCGGCGCAGCACCGACCCAGAAGGTCCTCGACGGGCTGCGGGCCGGCGAGGCCGCAGCCGAGGACCGGGCGCGGACCGCCGAGTTCGCCGCCCAGCGGGCGGCCGCCGCCTGCGGCCGCCTGACCGCGCTGGGCGCGGCGTTCGAGGCCGCTCGGCCGCTGCTCGAGCGGACGCGGGCCCGGTCCGACTCGCTCGCGGCGCTGGCCCGGACCGCTCGGGGCCAGGGGGAGAACGAGCGGCGGATGTCGCTGCACAGCTATGTCCTCGCCGCCCGCCTCGAGCAGGTGGCCCTCGCGGCCTCCGAGCGGCTGCTCGCGATGAGCGACGGCCGCTTCAGCCTCGAGCACACCGACGCCCTCGCGGCCCGCGGAGCTGCCTCGGGCCTCGGACTCGACGTCGTCGACGGCTGGACCGGCCAGCGGCGCGATCCTTCCACCCTCTCCGGCGGGGAGACGTTCATGGCGTCCCTCGCCCTCGCGCTCGGCCTGGCCGACGTGGTGCAGCACGAGAGCGGGGGCATCGACATCGAGACCCTCTTCGTCGACGAGGGGTTCGGCAGCCTCGACGAACAGGCCCTCGAACAGGTGATGGACGCCATCGAGGGCCTGCGGGCCGGCGGCCGGGTCGTTGGCCTCGTGAGCCACGTCTCCGAGCTCAAACAGCGCATCCCGGCCCAGATCCGGGTGGACAAGGGCCGCGACGGATCCCGCATCGCCTCGGTGGGGATCGCGCCCCAGCTGGCCCAGCCGACAGCCGAGGCCGAAGCGGCAGCACAGTAGGATGTGAACGCTACCGGGTCCTGCACGGCGGGTGGCAGGGACGCCGTGCATGTCCTCGAGGTACCCCGTGGCCGTCCGCGTCTCACTTCTTGCCCGCTACTCCGCGCTGCCGTCCCTGGCCGGGCCGGACTTCATCCCCATCGCCCTCGTCGCCAGGCTTCCACTGGCCATGCTGACCATCGGCACGCTGGCCCTCGTTTCGGTGGCCTCCGGGTCGTACGCGCTCGGCGGCCTTGCTGCCGGCGCCGTCGGCATCGGCTCCGCCGTGGGCGCGCCCGCGCTCGGCTGGCTGGCCGACCAGTACGGACAGCGCCGCACCGTCCTCGTCGCCGGCCTCCTCAACACCGCCACGACTGCCGGGGTCATCGCCGTGAGCTACGCGCCCGGCGGCCTCCACGAGTCGGCGCCGCTGCCGCTCATCGCGGTCTCGCTCACGGCCGGACTGACCCTCCCGCAGGTCGGCCCCCTGGCCCGGGCGCGGTGGATGGCCCTCACCGAGCGGCGCCCACTGCGCGAGCTCGAGCGCGACGCGGCGTTCTCCTACGAGAGCACGGCGGACGAGCTGACGTTCGTCCTCGGCCCCGCCCTGGTCGGCGCCCTCGGGGCGGCCATCGCGCCCTGGCTGCCGCTCGCGCTGGCCGCCGTCCTCACCGCCGTGTTCGTGACCGCCTTCGCCGTGCACCCCACCGCGGCAGCAGTGCACACCGCGGCCAGGACTGGCCGCCCCGCCACCGACGGGCCGGACGCCGCGCCGGCGGCCGCCGGAAGCTGGACGCCGGTCGTGCTCCCGGCCGCGGGCATGCTCGCGATGGGCGCCTTCTTCGGCAGCACCCAGGCCGCCCTGACCGCCTTCGCGGGAGAGCTCGGAGCCGCGGAGACCGCCGGACTCCTCTACGCGGCGCTGGGCCTGACCTCCGCCGTCGCAGCGCTCAGCGTTGCCGCCTGGCCGGCGAAGTTCACCCTCGCGGCACGCTGGACGGCCTGCGCGGGCGCCCTGACCGCGCTCGCCTTCCTCATGCTCGTGCCCCACAGCCTCGGTGCGATGGCGGCCATGATGCTGCTGGTCGGCGTGCCGGTCGGCCCGATCATGGTCACGGTCTACGGCCTCGCCGGCCGACTGGCGCCCGCTGGACGCATGGGCACGGCCATGACCGCGCTCGCGAGCGGACTCGTGGCGGGCGTGGCGCTGGGTGCAGGCACCGCCGGGGTCCTGGCAGAGGGCGGTGGGTCGCCCGCCGCGTTGGCCGCGCCGCTCGTGTGCGCCGCCGCCCTGGCGCTCCTCGGCGCCACGTCCCTGCTCCTGCCGCGCGGGCACGCCCGCCTCGCCGCCTGAACGACCGGGAACGCCCAGCCATCGCAGCCTCGGCCGGGACGGCCGCCCGCGCTGGCAGCCGGCAGCGGGCTCAGCCGACGGCGCGGGCGATCCGGTCGGCCGCCGCGATGAGTGCCGCCCCGATGGGCGCCGGGTCGACGGCCGTGCCGAGGTAGACCACGGCGAGGGCCGCGGGCCGGTGGTGCGGCAGGATGAGGGGGACGGCCACGGAGGAGAGACCGGGGATCACCTCGTCGTGGCTGAGGGCGTAGCCCCGTTCCCGGGACTCGTCCGACTCCGCGCGGTAGGGCACCTCGGGCACCCGCTGCTGCCACTCGTCGCGCCCGAGGGCGGACTGGATGGCGATGCCGGGGCCGCCGCGGTCCAGCGGGTGTCGGGTCCCCGGGTGCTGGGCGAGGGTCGCGCCGTTGTGCTGGGGCTCGACCGTAGCGAGGGTGATGCAGTCGGAACGGTCCCAGACCGCCACGAAGGCGGTCATGTGCAGCTCCGCCGCGAGCCGGCCGAGCTCGGGCAGCGCGGCCGCCTGGAGGTCACGCGAGACCGAGCGGGCCAGCACCGCGAGGCCCGCTCCGGGCTGGAGCCGGCCCGAGTCGTCGCGGGTCACCAGCGCGTGGTCCTCGAGCGTGCGCACGATCCGGTAGGCGATCGAGCGGTGCACGTCCAACGCCGACGAGAGCTCGGCGATGGTCAGGGGAGTGCGCGCCTCCGCGAGGACCTCGAGGGCGCGGATGCCCCGGGAGAGCGTCTGGGAGTGGGGGCCGGTCTCGGCGGTGCGTGGCATGGGATCCTCTGCAGCTGGCTCTGTCGCGGCGTCCCGCGCACGGTGCTGTCCGATATCGGTGCTGTCCGATATCAGCACCATCTGTTCCATTATCGAACGTATCCGTCCCAGTATCGGGCACGGCGGCGGCTGGAGCAACGCGATGTGCCGTTCGGCGCGCCGCAGGTGCCGCTCGTCGCATCGCGGCACGCGGCTGCCGCCCACTGCGTGTGGGCCACCTCACATCCATGTATCCTGCATTTTGTTGACCGACCAATCGGTAAGTAATTCGAGCGGTCGGGCCGCCCGTGCGGCCCACGTCAATGGTTCGCCCCCCCGCGGGGCACTCGCACCCTAGAACCACGGAGTCCCAATGACCCAGACAGTCAACGCCTCCCAGCCCACCTCCGCGATGTCGCGCGAGGAGCGTCGGGTCCTGGCTGGCACCCTCGTCGGCACCACCATCGAGTGGTACGACTTCTTCATCTACGCCCAGGCGGCCGGCGTCGTGCTCGGTCCGCTCTTCCTCGCCCCCGTCGCGAAGGAGGACCCGGGCCTGTCCCAGGTGATCGCCTTCGCGACGATCGGCATCTCGTTCCTCTTCCGCCCCCTCGGCGCGATCGTGGCGGGCCACCTCGGTGACCGGCTCGGCCGCAAGAAGATGCTCGTGTTCACCCTCGTCATGATGGGCCTGTCCACGTCGCTCATCGGCGTGCTGCCCACGTACGCCCAGGTCGGCGCGCTCGCACCGCTCCTGCTCATCCTCCTGCGCGTGCTGCAGGGCTTCTCCGCCGGCGGCGAGTGGGGCGGCGCGGCCCTGATGTCGGTCGAGCACGCGCCCAAGGGCCGCCGCGGCTACTTCGGCGCCTACCCGCAGATCGGCGTGCCGATCGGGATGATCCTCGCGACGTTCACGCTCTGGATCCTCACCACCGTGATGGGGCCCGCGTTCGTCCAGTGGGGCTGGCGCCTGCCGTTCCTGTTCTCGATCGTCCTCATCGCCGTCGGCTACCTGATCCGCCGCGCCGTCGAGGAGAGCCCGGTCTTCCTGGCGCTCCAGGAGCGCCGCAAGGAGTCCTCGGCGCCCCTCGGGCAGCTCTTCCGCCACAACTGGAAGGAAGTCGTCCTCACCGCGGTCATCTTCATCGCGAACAACGCCGCCGGCTACCTGCTGATCGCCTACTTCGCCACCTACGCGGTGAAGAACCTCAAGATGGACCAGCCCACCGTGCTGCTGGCCACGACCCTCGCCTCGTTCGGCTGGCTCGTCTTCACCCTCTGGGGCGGCGTGGTCTCCGACCGGCTCGGGCGCATCCGCACCTTCCAGATCGGCTACGCCTTCCTCGCCCTGTGGGCGGTGCCGATGTGGTTCCTCATCGACACCAGGAACATCGTCTGGTACTTCGTGGCCCTCTTCGTCATGACGTTCGGCCTCGGCCTCTCCTACGGTCCCCAGTCGGCGCTCTACGCCGAGATGTTCCCCGCGAAGGTGCGGTACTCGGGCGTGTCGATCGGCTACGCCCTCGGTGCCATCCTGGGCGGAGCGTTCGCCCCGATGATCGCCGAGATGCTCATGAACCAGTTCAGGATGTCCTGGACCATCGGCGCCTACATCGCCATCGCCGCCGTGATCTCCCTCGTGGGCGTCTCGCTCGTGAAGGAGACCAAGGGGGTCGACCTCCACGTCGCCGAGGCGCACGAGGAGTACGTCCGCGAGCACCCCGGGGCCGCCCGCTGACACTGGTCACCTGCTGACCCAGGCCGCCTGCCGACACCGGCGCACGACGGCGGGCCCTCCCACGCGGGAGGGCCCGCCGTCGCGCTGTGCGCGCGTGGTCAAGGACGGTGCACTGTGGCCGAAGCGGCAGCGCCGCAGCCCGGCGATGCTGGGGACATGGACATGAGCACGATGCCCGGCCGGACCTCCGGCCGATGGGCCGCGGCGGCGGCCGCCGTGGGCGGCGCTGCCCACCTCGCCATGGTCCCCGGCGGCGGATGGATGGCGGTCCTCGGGTCCGCCATGGCCGCGGCCTGCCTGCCCTGCGCCTGGCACCTCTGGCGCCGGCCGAGCCTGCGTGCCGCCCACGCCGTGGTCGCGATGTCCCTGGCCATGGTGCTCGTCCACGGAGTGCTCGTGCTCTCCGGCGGCCACGGCGGCGGCCACGCGCACGGCCACCAGCCGGCCGCGGGAGCGGCCGACGCCCATGCGGGGGCCATGCTCGCCATCATCGCGGTCGAACTCGGCACCGCCCTCCTCGCCGCCGCCTGGGTGCGGCGTCAGCGGGCGGGGCGCCTCGCCGTCGTACCCCGCTGAGGGGTGCGCCACATCGCGGCCGCACCGGGGCCGCGCGGCGATAGGGTGTGCCGGTGAGCACGACCGCGAACCCCGCCGACGGCACCGAGATCTCCTACGACGCCTCCGGCGACGGTCCCGCCGTCGTCCTCCTCCACGGCTCCGCCCTGTCGAAGGCGATCTGGCGCGGGCTCGGCTACGTGAAGGCGCTCGAGGGATTCAGCGTGGTGCGGATCGACCTCCGCGGCCACGGGCGCAGCGGCAAGCCGGATACGTCCCCGGCGTACCGCATGGGGCTCCACACTGCCGACGTCCTCGCCGTCCTCGACGCGGAGGGGATCGGGCGCGCCCACCTCGTGGGCTACTCGCTCGGGGCGCGGGTCGCGTTCTCCCTCGCCGCCACGGCCTCCGGGCGCGCCGCGTCGCTGACCGCGCTCGGCGGCACCTACCGGCCGCAGCGCGGCGAAGTGGCCAAGGTCTTCTTCCCCGGCTACCTCGAAGCCCTGCGCTCCGGCCGCATGGAGGCGTTCGTCGAGGGACTCGAGGCGGCAGGGAAGCCCGTGGACGCCGCCACGCGCCAGGCCTTCCTCGCGAACGACGCCGGGGCGCTCGCCGCCTGCTTCACCGGAACGGAAGAGGACCCGGGGCTGCCGGAGGCCGTCGTCGCTCAACTGGCGCTGCCCACCCTCCTCATGGCGGGCACCCGCGACCCGCAGCGGCTCGAGGACTCACGGCGCGCGGCCGCGATCATGCCGGACGCGCGGTTCGTCGAGCTGCCCGGGCGGACGCATGCCTCCACGCTGGCCCCGGCGGACCCGATCCTGGACGAACTCGTCCCGTTCCTGCACGCGGCCTCGTAGCCTGGAGCGCGGGCCCTGGACTGCCGGCTAGCCCTCGCCCGCGCGGTAGGCAGTGGGCGGCAGGCCGTAGGCGGCCCGGAAGATGCGGGAGAAGTGGGCCGAGTCCGTGAATCCCCAGCGGGAGGCGATCGCGGTCACGGGCCGGTCGGCGAGGACCGGGTCCCGCAGGTCGCGGCGGCACCTGGCGAGGCGGCGCTCGCGGATCGACGCCGACACGGTGGTGCCGAGCTCGCGGAAGAGGTCGTGGAGGTGGCGCGTGGAGATGAAGTGCGCGGCCGCGATCGACCCGGGGGAGAGGTCCGGGTCGGGCAGGTTCGCCTCGATGTAGTCGTGGATCCTCGCGAGGAGCATCTGGTGGGGGTCGCGTGAGGCCGCCGAGCGGGCGTCGAGCTCGCCGTTGAACAGCGTCGTGACGAGGTCCAGCGCGTTTCCCACGAGGCGCGCGCCGTTGGGCCCGGCCACCGCGTCCAGATTCTCCGACAGCCGGACGAGGAACGGCGCCACGAGGGCGCCGAGCCCCTCGGAGCCGCTGATGGCGGACGCGGTCACCTGCGCCATCGCGTCCGCCGGCAGGTCCAGCGCGGCGTGCGGGAACATCAGCACGAGCGAGCGGAAGTCGCCGTCGAACGCGAGCGTGTACGGGCGGTCCGTCGAGTAGATCGCCAGGGTGCCGGGGGTGAGCACCGCCTCCCGGCCGTCCTGCAGGAGCAGGCCGGTGCCCGCGAGCTGGATGCCCAGCTTGAAGTACTTCCGGTCCGCCGCGGCGATGAGCTCGGGGGTGCGCATGACGGCGTGGCTGCTCGCGGCGATCTCGATCATGCTCGTCTGCTGGGCGGCGAGATGGCGCCCCCGCATGCTGCCCGTGAAGGCGGAGCGCCGGTCCGCCTCGACGGCCAGCGGCACGAACGACGCCGAGACGGCACGGCGCCAGGTGTCGAAGTCTCGGGCCACCGTGACCTCGAGCCCGCCTGCCTGCCGGGCAGCGTC
This sequence comes from Sinomonas sp. RB5, assembly GCF_054063535.1. Classification (NCBI taxonomy): domain Bacteria; kingdom Bacillati; phylum Actinomycetota; class Actinomycetes; order Micrococcales; family Micrococcaceae; genus Sinomonas; species Sinomonas sp. RB5. Next base: position 26,871 of record NZ_JBSSGJ010000011.1, on the reverse strand, counting down.
CACGGAGGAGGGCGCCGCGCTCACGACTGCTCCTCGCGCAGGAACGCGTCGAGCAGGAGGTCGAGCTGGGCGACGAGCTGGCCGGCGCCGTGCCGGGCGGGGGAGAGGGTGGCCGTGATCTGGGCGCCGAGCACGAGGTCCATGACGGCGCCGACGGCGGAGTCGAGCTCCGCCGCGCCGCCGGAGAAGCCTGTCCCGCGGAGCAGGTCGGCGAGGGCCGAGCGCCACTGGTCCATGGAGCGCTCGTGGAGGGCCGCCTTCTCCGGGTCCCTGACCGCCTTGCTCCAGAACGCGATCGCGACCCGCGCCTCGGCGAGCCGGTCGTCGTCCAGCGGGAGGATCTCGTGGCAGTAGGCCCGCAGGGCGGCACGCCCCGACAGGCCCGCGGTCGCGGCCTCCATCCGGCGGTTGGTGCGGGCGAAGACGTGCTCGAACGCGAAGTCGAGCAGCCCGTCCTTCGACGTGAAGTAGGGCTTGAGCGCCCCGTTGGCGAACCCCGCGGCCGAGGCGATCTCTCGCATCGTCGCGGCGTCGAGGCCCCGCTCCGCGATGACCCGCCACGTCGCATCGACGAGTTCGAGCCGACGCTGGTCGTGGTCGACGATCTTGGGCATCTCCACCTCGCAGTCTGTGCCTCGCGGCCCTGGCCGCCGTCTTTTTTCTACAACCGTTGTGATTCAGCTTACAGGCGGTTATTCTCTACGTCCATAGAAAAAAATCTCCCCGCCAACCCCCGGAGGTCCCGATGAGCATCGACACGACGGCCCACAAGAATCCAGTCCCCGAGCACGCGGCCGGCGAGCACGCGTGCCACGGGCCGGGGTCCCCGGCGGAGGGCGCTGCCGGCCAGTACGCGCTGGCCACCGCGAGCGAGATCGAGGCGGCCCGCGGCATCCTCGAGCGGGCAGGCCTGTGGCACGAGACGACCCGGATCGCCTACCTCGGCCTCGTCGACCCGCCGCGGGGGAGCGGCGCCGGGGAGCCGGGTGCCGCCGTCGACCGCCGGTTCCGCGCTTTCCTGCACGACGTCGCGGGGGCCCGACCGCACGACGTCACGCTCTCGGTGACGCGGGGCGAGGTCGACGACGACACCGAGCTCGACACGTCGGCGGCCGGCGAGCTGCCCGTGCTCGAGGAGGAGTTCGAGGCGGTCGAGGAGATCCTGGGCGGCGATGCCCGCTGGCTCGAGGCCCTCGCAGCACGCGGCCTCGACCCGACGACGGTCCGCGTCGCCCCGCTCTCCGCGGGCGTCTTCGAGTACCCCGAGGAAAAGGGCCGCAGGATCCTGCGCGGCCTGGCCTTCGTCCAGGAGCACGCATCCGACAGCCCGTGGGCGCACCCCGTGGACGGGCTCGTGGCCTACGTCGACGTCGTGAACCGCACCGTGGACCAGGTCCTCGACTTCGGCGCGGTCCCGGTGCCCGCGGAGCACGGCAACTTCACCGATCCGGAGCTGACCGGGCCGGCCCGCGGCACCCAGAAGCCGATCGAGATCACCCAGCCCGACGGCCCGAGCTTCACGGTCACCGGCGGCAACCACGTCGAATGGGAGCGGTGGAGCCTCGACGTCGGCTTCGACGTGCGCGAGGGCCTCGTGCTGCACAACATCGCCTTCGACGACGCCGCGGCGGGCAACCCGGGCGACCGGAAGCCGACCCGCCGCCGCCGCATCCTCGACCGCGCCTCGATCGCCGAGATGGTCGTTCCCTACGGCGACCCGTCCCCGGTGCGGTCGTGGCAGAACTACTTCGACACCGGCGAGTACCTCGTGGGCCAGTTCGCGAACTCGCTCGAGCTCGGCTGCGACTGCCTGGGCGAGATCACCTACCTCAGCCCCGTGGTGGCCGACGCGTTCGGCACCCCGCGCACCATCGCGAACGGCATCTGCATGCACGAGGAGGACGCCTCGATCCTCTCCAAGCACTCCGACCTGTGGAGCGGGGTCAGCTACGTGCGCCGCAACCGCCGCCTCGTCATCAGCTTCTTCACCACGATCGGCAACTACGACTACGGCTTCTACTGGTACCTCTACCTCGACGGCACGATCGAGTTCGAGGCCAAGGCCACCGGCGTCGTGTTCACCTCCGCCCAGCCCTCCGCGGACTACCCGTACTCGTCCGAGATGGCGCCGGGCCTGGGCGCCCCGTTCCACCAGCACCTCTTCAGCGCGCGGCTCGACTTCGCGCTCGACAGCGGGCCGAACCGCGTCGAGGAGGAGGACGCCGTCCGCGTGCCGCTGGGGCCGGGGAACGAGCGCGGCAACGCGTTCACCCGCAGGCGCACGCTCCTGGCCCGCGAGTCCCAGGCGGCGCGGGAGAACGACATGGCGGCCGGGCGCTCGTGGGTCGTCTCCAACCCCGGCTCGCTCAACCGCCTCGGCGAGCCCGTGGCCTACAAGATCCACCCCCAGGGCCAGCCGACGCTCCTGGCCGACCCGGCGTCGTCGGTCGCCGGCCGCGCCGCGTTCGCGACCAAGGCCCTCTGGGTGACCCGCTACGACGAGGCGGAGCGGTACCCCACCGGCGACTTCGTGAACCAGCACCCCGGGGGAGCCGGCCTGCCGGCCTACCAGGCCCAGGACCGCGACCTCGACGGGACCGACCTCGTCGTGTGGCACACGTTCGGCCTGACCCACTTCCCGCGCCCGGAGGACTGGCCCATCATGCCGGTGGACCACGTGGGCTTCAAGATCCGCCCCGAGGGCTTCTTCGACCGCAGCCCCGTCCTCGACGTCCCGGCCCCCGCGGCCGGCGGCGGCCACTGCCACCGGTAGCCCCCGCCACGGGCGGTACCGGCAGGTAGCGCTCAGGCAGACAAGAGGCGTTCACTGTGGGACAAGTCACGCAGAGGGCGCCCATCGCACGATGGTGGGGCGGCCGCACCGGCCGCCCCACCTCATCGACTTTGGAGGACCCATGAGCATCCCGACGAGCTCCCCGCGTCGGACCAAGGAGGCCACCGTGGCGCAGGCCGCAGCCTCACCGCGCCCGCGCCGCCTCGGCGTCGCCTCCGTGACCCTCATGATCATCGCGGCCTCCGCGCCGCTGACGGTCCTGGCCGGCGGCGTGACGACGACGTTCGCCGTGACCGGCCTGCTGGGCGTCCCGCTGTCCTTCCTCATCCTCGGCGCCATCCTCACGGTCTTCGCGGTCGGCTACGCGGCCATGAGCCGCCACGTGACCAACGCCGGCGCCTTCTACGCCTACGTCTCGCAGGGCATCTCGCGCCCCGCCGGGGTGGGCGCCTCCCTCACCGCGCTGATGTCCTACAACCTCATGCAGGTGGGCATCTACGGGATCTTCGGCTTCACCGTCTCCTCCTTCATCTCGGAGCGCTTCGGCGTGGACGTGCCGTGGTGGGCCCCGATCCTGGTCTGCATCGCGGTCGTCGCGGCGCACGGCGTCAACCGGGTGGACCTCTCGGCGAAGGTGCTCGGCGCCCTCGTGGCGCTCGAGTTCCTGGTGGTGATCGTGTACGACGTCGCCTCCTTCGCCGTGGCCCCCGAGGGCGTCACCGCCGCCCCGCTCGTGCCGTCGAGCCTCTTCGTGCCCGGCATCGGCGCCGTGCTCTCGTTCGGCGTCGCGGCCTTCATGGGGTTCGAGTCCGCCGCGATCTATGGCGAAGAGGCCAAGGAGCCCCACCGCACCATCCCGCGCGCTACCTACACCGCCGTCGGCATCATCGCGGTCTTCTACGCCGTCTCGTCCTGGGCCATGGCCGTGGGCACGGGGCCGTCCCAGCTCTTCGACGCTGCGGGCAAGCAGGGCCCGGATCTGGTCTTCTCCTTCCTCGGCGCCCACGTGGGCCAGATCGCCGCGGATGTCGCGCAGGTCCTGTTCATCACGAGCCTCTTCGCCGCGCTCGTGAGCTTCCACAACGCCGTGGCGCGGTACTTCTTCTCCCTCGGCCGCGAGCGGGTCCTGCCCGGCTGGCTCGAGGCGACGAGCCACCACGGCGCCCCCAAGGCGGGCTCGCTCGTGCAGACCGGCATCGCGGTGCTCGTGACGGCCGGCTTCGCGATCGCCGGCAACGGCTCCGAGCTGGGCCCCCTGTACCCGGTCCTGACCATGTTCACCTGGCTCACCAACGCCGGAGCGATGGGCCTCGTGCTGCTCATGGCCATCGTCTCCGTGGCCGTGATCGGCTTCTTCCGGCGCCGCCCGGCCCTCCGGGCGAGTGCCTGGACCGCCGTCATCGCCCCCGCCCTCGGCGCCGTGGCCCTCGCGGTCGTGTTCTGCCTCATCGTGGCGAACTTCGACGTCCTGCTCGGCCTCACCGAGCCGAGCGCCCTGAGCTGGGTGCTCCCCGCCATCGTGGTCGTCCCGGGCCTGCTCGGCATCCTCTGGGCCCTCCGGCTCCGCCGCACTGACGCGGCGCTGTACGCGCGGATCGGGCACGGCGAGGAAGGGCGGGCGCACCACCTCGGCGACGAGGAGGACTGATCCGCCTCCCCGGGCCGGGGAGCTGCCGTGACTGCAGTGCCGTCACGTCCTACCGTGGACGTGGCGGCACTGTGCTGTGGCTGCAGTGCCGCGACGGGGCGATGCGGGAGGCGGCATGAGAGGCCGAGGCGACGAGGAGCTGCGGCGCAGGATGGAGCGCGCGGCCGAGCTCCGGGCGGGCAGGCTCGCCCATTCGCCCGAGGAAGCCGAGGAGATCGAGCGGGAGGACGAGCTCAACCGCAGACGCCGGGAGGTCGACGCGGCGCGCCGGGCCGACTACCTCATCCGCGACGCGATGGCGCGGGGCGAGTTCGACCACCTCCAGTACGCCGGGAAACCGATCCCCAACCTGGACAACGTCAACGACCCCGACTGGTGGCTCAAGGGCCTCATCCAGCGCGAGCAGCTGACAGGCCTGGGCCCCGAGGCGCTCGTCCTGCGCGTCGAGGACGCCCGGCTCGAGTCCACCCTCGACGCCCTCTACACCGAACAGCAGGTCAGGGACAGCCTCGCGGCGTTCAACCGCCGCATCATCGAGGCCCGCCGCCAGCTCCTGGGCGGTCCGCCCGTCATCACGAAGACCCGCGACGTGGAGCGCGAGGTCGCACTCTGGCACGAGCGCCGTGCCGCCGCGGCGGCCGCCCGTGCCGCGGAGGAGGCGGAGGACGCCGACGATCGGCCGCCGCCGTTCTGGCGCCGCTGGTTCGGCCGCGGCACCGGAAGCTGAGCGCAGCCGGGCATATCGCCACAACTCGGGTCAGGTTCGGGGTGAAAGCGCCCCGAATCCCGGGCGAGTTGTGTCGAAATGCCCGCACGACGCGCGGAACGGAGCCGGAACCCTCAGGTTCCGGCTCCGCTTCCGTTCTCTGGCGCCCAGCAAGCGCGCGCGGCGAGCCTCAGTAGCTCGCCGGCCGCCCGCCGTCGTCCGTCTGCTCCCCGGCCCGGGGCGCGAAGCGCGCGGCGAGTTCCTCGCTCGAGCGGGCCAGGATCGCCACATCGGCGCCCACGAGCACGAACCGCGCACCGCGGTCGATGTAGTGCCGCGCCGTCGCCTCCACGAATGCGTTGACGCCGGCCGGCTTGCCTGCCTGCCGGGCGGCGTCGAGGCAGTGCTCGACCGCGGCGCGCACGTCGGGGTGCTCCTGCTGGCCGAGCAGTCCCATCGACGCGGCCAGGTCGGAGGGGCCGATGAAGATCCCGTCGACGCCGTCCACCGCCAGGATCTCCTCGACGTTCGCCACGGCCTCGCCCGTCTCGATCTGCACCGTGAGCGAGATGGTCTCGTCCGCGCGGGCCAGATAGTCCGGGATGCGGTTCCACCGGGCCGCGCGGGCGAGGGCCGAGCCGACGCCCCGGACGCCGTGCGGCGGATAGCGCACGGCGGCCACGGCGGCCCTGGCCTGGTCGGCGTCGTTGACCATCGGGATCAGCAGGTTCTGGGCGCCGAGGTCGAGGTACTGCTTGATGAGCACCACGTCGTTCCACGGCAGGCGCACCATGGGCAGCACGTCGTAGCCGTGGACCGCGTGCAGCTGGGCGAGGACGGACTCGAGCGAGTTGGGGCTGTGCTCGGTGTCGATCAGCAGCCACTGGGCGCCGGAGCCGGCCATGATCTCGGCGACCAGGGGGCTGCCGGAGCAGACCCACAGGCCGATCTGGGCGCCGCTGCCGGCCGTCTCGGCCTGGGCCAGGGCATGCCGGAACGTCCTCTCGGGCTCTAGACGAAACGGCATGTCACCGTCCCCAGGGGCCCGTAGTCCGCGTAGACCGTGTCGCCCTCGTACACCCACATGGGGCGGGTGAACGAGCCCGCCAGGACGAGGTCTCCCGCGCGCAGGTCCTGCCCGTGCTGGGCGAGCTTGTCCGCGAGCCACGCGACGCCGTTGGCCGGGTGGTTCAGGACGCCGGCCGCGACGCCCGTCTCCACGATCTCCTGGTTGCGGTAGAGCAGGGAGGACACCCAGCGCAGGTCCACGTCGTGGGGCCGCACCGGGCGGCCGCCGACCACCATGGCGCCCAGCGCCGCGTTGTCCGAGATGGTGTCGACGATGGTGCGGCCCTCCATCTCGATCCGCGAGTCGAGGATCTCGAGGGCGGGGACCACGTAGTCCGTCGCGTCGAGGACGTCGAACAAGGTCACCCCCGGGCCCTTGAGATCCCGGCCCAGGCGGAAGGCCAGCTCGACCTCGATGCGCGGGTGGGTGTAGCGCTTCCACTCCACCACCGCGCCGTTCTCGAGGACCTGGTCGTCGAAGATGACGCCGTAGTCCGGCTCTGTGATGCCCGTGGCCGCCTGCATGGCCTTGGACGTCAGGCCGATCTTGCGGCCGGCCACCCTCCGTCCCTCCGCCTCGAGGCGGCTGGCCCACAGCTTCTGCACGGCGTACGAGTCCTCGACGTCCATGCCCTCGTAGCGGGTGTGGAGGAGGGGCACCGGCGTGCGCGTGCGCCCCGCCTCCACGAGCTCGTCGGCGATTGCCGCAATGGTCTCTTCGTTCAGCATGGCTTAGAGCTGGTTGCCGATCTTGAAGCCCTTCGAGGCCTGGCCGTGGTACGAGCCGGACTCGTCGTTGGCGCGGGTGTAGGAGAACCCGTCGGCGCCGATGGTCACCTCCATCTCGGAGGAGTCGGTGCGCTCGATGACCGGCTGCGGGTTGCCGTCGAGGTCGAGCACGAGCGAGGCGTCGGTGTACCAGCTCGGCACGACCGGGTTTCCCCACCAGTCGCGGCGCTGGTTGTCGTGGACGTCCCACGTGATCACGGGGTTGTCCGGGTCGCCGGTGTAGTAGTCCTGCGTGTAGATCTCCACGCGGTGGCCGTCCGGATCGAGGATGTAGAGGTAGAACGCGTTCGAGACGCCGTGGCGCCCCGGGCCGCGCTCGATGTGGTCCGACATGCGCAGGGCCCCAAGCTTGTCGCAGATGGCCAGGATGTTGTGCTTCTCGTGCGTCGCGAACGCGACGTGGTGCATGCGGGGGCCGTTGCCGCCGGTCATCGCGGTGTCGTGGACGGTGGGCTTGCGGCGCATCCACGCGGCGTACACCGTGCCCTCCTCGTCCTGGATGTCCTCCGTGACGCGGAAGCCGAGGTCCTGCATGAACTTGGTGGCGCGCGGGACGTCCGGGGTGACCTGGTTGAAGTGGTCGAGGCGGACGAGCGAGCCCGGCGTGTGCAGGTCGTAGCGCCACGCGAGGCGCTCGACATGCTCGACGTCGTGGAAGAACTCGTACGGGAACCCGAGCGGGTCCTCCACGCGCACCGAGTCGCCGATGCCCTTGGTGAAGCCCTCCGCGCGGCGCTCCACCCGGCAGCCGAGCTCGGTGTAGAAGGCGACCGCCTTGTCGAGGTCCTCCGGGGTGCGGACGCGGTAGGAGAAGGCTGCCACGGCCGCGACGGGGCCCTTGCGCAGCACGAGGTTGTGGTGGATGAACTCCTCGAGCGAGCGGAGGTAGACGGCGTTCTCGTCCTCCTCGGTGACCGTGAGCCCGAGGACGTCGACGTAGAAGTTGCGCGAGCGCTCCAGGTCGGTGACCACGAGCTCCATGTACGCGCAGCGCAGGATGTCCGGGGCGGGCACCGACGGGGTCGGGACCGGGTTGGCGCAGGAGATCGGGGCCTCCTGGGAGACGTAGAAGCCCGAGGAGGTCAGGGTCATGTCGTCGCGGTGGGTCATGGCAGCGTCCTTGCTTTCAGTGAGATGGGGTGTGGTTGCGGGGCCGCCGGCTCAGCGGGGATCCGGGTCGTCGAGATCGGTGGCGGCGTGCTCCTCCGCGGGCGCCTCCTGCTTGCCGAAAGTCGGGTTGTGCACCTTGCCGAGGGTGATGTGGACCGCCTGCTGGTCGGTGTAGAAGTCGATCGAGCGGTAGCCGCCCTCGTGCCCGAGGCCGGAGGCCTTCACGCCGCCGAAGGGCGTGCGCAGGTCGCGCACATTGTTGGAGTTGAGCCACACCATGCCGGCCTCGACGGACTGCGCGAAGTTGTGCGCCCGCTTGAGGTCGTTGGTCCACACGTAGGCGGCCAGGCCGTACTTGGTGTTGTTGGCGAGCTCGAGGGCTTCCTCGTCGGTGTCGAACGGCGTGATGGCGACGACCGGGCCGAAGATCTCCTCCTGGAAGATCCGGGCGTCCGGCTTGACGTCGGCGAACACCGTGGGGGCCACGAAGTTGCCGAACTCGAAGCCCTCGGGCTGGCCGCCGCCGGCGACGAGGCGGCCCTCCTCCTTGCCGAGCTCCACGTAGCCCATGACCTTCGCGAAGTGCTCCGGGTGCACGAGGGAGCCGACCTCGGTGGAAGGGTCGTGCGGGTAGCCGACCTTGACGCGCTTGGCCTGGGCGGCGTAGCGCTCCACGAACTCGTCGTAGATGCCGCGCTGGACGAGGATCCGCGAGCCGGCGGTGCAGCGCTCGCCGTTGAGGGAGAAGACGCCGAAGATCGTGGCGTCCACCGCCGCGTCGAGGTCGGCGTCGGCGAAGACGACCGCCGGGCTCTTGCCGCCGAGCTCCATGGAGAGGCCCTTGAGGTACGGGGCGGCGTTGGCGAAGATGATCTGTCCCGTGCGGCTCTCGCCCGTGAAGGAGATGAGCGGCACGTCCGGGTGCTTCACGAGCGCGTCGCCCGCGTCCTCGCCGAGGCCGTTGACGAGGTTGAACACGCCCTTCGGTAGGCCCGCCTCCTCGAAGATCCCGGCCCACAGGGAGGCCGAGAGCGGGGTGAACTCGGCAGGCTTGAGCACCACCGTGTTGCCCGTGGCCAGGGCCGGGCCGAGCTTCCAGGACTCGAGCATGAACGGCGTGTTCCAGGGGGTGATGAGGCCCGCGACGCCGATCGGCTTGCGGTTGACGTAGTTGATCTGGCGGCCGGGGACCTTGAACGTGTCATCGGCCTGGGCGACGATCAGGTCCGCGAAGAAGCGGAAGTTCTCCGCCGCGCGGCGTGCCTGGCCGAGGGCCTGGGTGATGGGCAGGCCCGAGTCGAAGGACTCGAGCTCGGCCAGGCGGGCGTCACGGGACTCGACGATGTCGGCGATGCGGTGCAGGACCCGCGAGCGCTCGCGGGGGAGCATCTTGGGCCAGGGGCCCTCCTCGAACGCGCGCTTCGCCGCAGCCACGGCGCGCTCGATGTCCGCCTTCTTGCCGGCGGCGGCCTTGACGTAGACCTCGTTGGTGACGGGCTCGAGCACGTCGAACGTGTCGCCGTCGACCGAGTCGACGAACTCGCCGTCGATGTAGTGCTGGATGCGCTCGGGCAGGTTCTCCGGAACGGAATGGCTGGTCATCAATGGATCCTTCGATCGGTGAACGTGTGGACGCGCTGCGTCCGGGACGAGGGGACTAGAGGGTCGGGAAGCCGGGGTTCTCGCCCGTGTGGGCGAGATAGGCGTCCAGGGTGGCCGAGCGGTGCCGGCGTGCGGCGAGCTCGATCTCGCCGGTGGGCGCCTTGCGCTCGATGAGGGCGAGGAGCGCCTCGTGCTCCTCGATGGACTGGCTCGCCCGCTCCGGCACGTAGCTGAAGGTCGAGCCGCGCAGGGCCTTGAGCCTGTTCCAGCCGCGGTGGACGAGGTCCAGGATGTGCGGGTTCGGGCAGCGCTCGAACAGGACGGAGTGGAACTCGCGGTTGAGCGCCGTGAACGCCACCGAGTCGAAGTGCAGCGGGTCCGGGGCGAGGAACTCGCGCATGCGCTCGTTGACCGCCCGCGCCGCCGCGAGGTCCTCCGCGGTCACCGCCGGCGCCGACAGGGCGGTGGCGGCCCCCTCGACGAGGCTGAGCGTCTGCATCGTGTACAGGTACTCGGTCGGGTCGATCCCCGCCACCGTGGCGCCGACGTTCCGCTCGAACGTCACGAGCCCCTCGGCCTCGAGCCGGCGCACCGCCTCCCGGACGGGGACCACCGAGACGTCGAGCTTCTCGGCGACCTGGGACAGGACGAGCCGGGCGCCCGGGGCGAGGCCACCGCTGACAATCTGCTCGTGCAGCCACTCGTACGCGAGCTGCGACTTGCTCGCGCCGCGCTCGCCGGCCGGGGCCGGGGCGCCGTCGACGGATGCGCTCACGGCTTGTCTCCGCTGCCCTGCTGCTCGGCGAGGTAGGCCTCGTACTTGGCCTTCCACTCGGCGTTCATCGGGAACAGCCCGTCGACCGGGTGGCCCTCGGCGACGCGGTCCGCCACCCAGGCCTCCATACGCTCCTGGACCACGGCGTCCTCGGCGACCTCGGCCACGAGCGCGGGCGGGATGACCACGAGGCCGTCCTCGTCGCCCACGATCACGTCGCCCGGGACCACGGCGGCGCCGCCGCACGCGACCGTGTCGTCGACGCTCCACGGCACGTGCCGGCGCCCGAGGACGGCCGGGTGCGCGTTCGCGCCCCACGCGGGGATCTCCATCGCGGAGACGGGACCGAAGTCGCGGATGCCGCCGTCGGTGATGACGGCCTCGGCGCCGAGGACCTGGGCGCGCAGCGCGAGGACGTCCCCGAGCGTGCCCGTGCCCTTCTCGCCGCGCGCGTCCATCACGAGGATGTCCCCGGGCCGCAGCGAGTCCACGGCGCGCTTCTGCGCGTTGTACCCGCCGCCGAACTCCTTGAAGAGGTCCTCGCGGGCCGGGATGTAGCGCAGGGTGCGGGCCGTCCCCACGACCTTGGCGCCGGGGTGCGTCGGGGTGAGGCCCTCGATGTGGCAGTTCTGCATTCCGCGCTTGCGCAGCTGCACGCTCAGCGTCGCGGTCCCGACCGAGCGCAGCTTCTCGGTGAGCTCGGGCGTGAGGACGCTCGCCGGCCGGGTGTCCGCCTCGGGCGAGGGAGCGGACGACGCCGCGTGGCCGGCGCCCGCCGTCGGCCCGCCGTCGTGCCCCTCGCCGTGCGCCGCTGCGAGCCCGGCGGCCTCGGCCGAGCCCCAGGCGTCGATGCGGTCGGCGTCGGTGAGCTTCGGGAGGGCGCCGTACGGCTCGAGGACGAGGCCCGAGTCGACCACCGTGTTGGTGAGCCGCCCGGTGGTGAGGGTGGCGCCGTCGGACGCCACGCCGTCGACCTCAACCTCGACCACGTCGCCGGGCCGGGCCACCGTGGCGCCGGCCGGGGTGCCGGTGAGGATGATGTCGCCGGGCTCGAGGGTCATGAGGCGCGAGAGGTCGGCGATGAGCTGTGCGAACGGGAACAGGAGGGTCGCGGTCGCGTCGTCCTGGACGAGGTTGCCGTTGATCCACATCCGCACGCGCAGGCCGGCCGGGTCGAGTTCCTGGGCCGGCAGGAGGGCCGGGCCGATCGGGGCGATCCCGTCGGCGCCCTTCGAGCGGAGGTTCGAGCCCTTGTCCGGCCAGCGCAGGTCCGCGAGGCCGGCGTCGTTCGCGGCCGTGACGGATTCGACGTGCGCCCAGGCGTCCGCGGGGGAGACGTTGCGGGTGCGGGCCCCGATCACGAGGGCCACCTCGCCCTCGACCGTGAGGAGCTCGACGCCGCGCGGCCGGGCCAGCTCGGCGCCGTCGAGGGCCAGCGAGGTCGCGGGCTTGAGGAAGTACGAGGGCACAGAGGGGGTGCGGCCGCGCTGGGCGGCGCGGCTGGGGTAGTTGAGGTGGACGGCGATCACCTTGCCGGCGCCCGTGATGGTGTCCTGGCGAAGCTGTTCGCGCTGTTCTGCTCGCTCCACGTGTCCCTCTCCCTTGAGTCGGCAGCCCACTTAGCCGGAGCTGGATCGTATACGATCATCGTATACGATCCAGTGTGCCGCGGAACACGCGGGCCGTCAACCCCCGGCGCTGGCGTCGCCGCCCCGCCCCGCCCCCGCTCATCTGAAGGTCAGCTTCTGAAGGTCAGCTTCTGAAGGTCACGTCCTGAAGGTCACCTCCCGTGGGTTGGCCCTCAGGAGCTGACGTTCAGAAGGTGCCTCTCAGAAGGTGCCTTCCAGAAGGTGCCTCTCAGAAGGTGACTCTCAGGAGCTGACCCTCAGAAGGTGACTCCCAGGAGGTGACTTCCAGACGGGGCAGGGCGAGGCGAGGGCAGGGGCGGGTGTGCTAGGCCTCGGCGAGGAACTCGAGGGCCGCCTGCTTGAACGCGCGCGCCGTCACGACGTTGACGTGGTTCCGCCCGGGGACCACCACAGTCCTGGCGGACGGCGCGAGCTCTGCGAGGACCTCGAGCGCGCCGACGCGCTCGTCTTTCTCGCCCGAGACCAGCAGGAGGGGCTGCTGGGGCACGGCCTCGGCGGCGTCGAAGGGCTCCTCCTTGATCCCCTCCACGAGGGAGAGCAGGGCGTACATGTCCGACCCCGGCGAGGCGAGGGCCATCGTGACCAGCCGCGCGGTCGAGGCGTCCTCGATCGGCGTGCCGTCGGCGAGGAACCGCTGGGCGCCGGCGAGGTCGAACTCCGCGAGCGGGTCGCGGCTGTTCGGGCCGCCGAGCACCATCCGCCGCACGAGCGCGGGCTGGGTCGCCCCGAACTCCCACGCGAGCCGGGACCCGAGCGAGTACCCGACCACGTCGAGGCCGCTCTCGGGATGGCCGGCGGCGAGGGGCCGGGCGCCGGAGTCGGTGACGATCTGCAGCAGGTCGGCCCGGATGCGCCCCGGGGTGTAGGAATCGACGTCCTCGGGCGCCTCGCTCGCGCCGTGGCCGGGGAGGTCGACGGCGATGACGCGCCGCCCCGCGCCGGTCAGCGCCCCCACCCATCCGCTCTGCTCCCAGTTGAGGGCCACCGAGGAAGCGAAGCCGTGGATGAGCAGGACGGGCGGCAGCGCCGCGGGGTCCTCGGGCTCGGCGACGACCACGTGCAGGCCGGGGTCCGTGCCCTCGACCGTGTGGTGCGCCGCCTGTCCGGCGTGCTGGCCTGCCATCATGTGCGCCATCCTCTCCTTGTCCGCGACCGCGGCGGCTGTCCCCCTCGAGGCTGCCGGCGCCGCTCCTGTGCTCAATCCTCGTCGAGGTTCGCGCTGAGCCGCACGCGGCGCTTCGGCGCGCCCTCAGACGGCACCGTGCCGACGATGCCCGCGGTATCGTCCGCGACCTCGAAGACGATGAGCGGCTCGCCGACCTTGATGACCTCGCCGGGGGCGCCGTGGACCTTCTTGACGACGCCGGCCTGCGGGCTCGGCAGCTCGAGGGCCGACTTCGTGGTCTCGACCTCGACCATCGGCTGGTTGCGCTCGACCTGCTCGCCCTCGGAGACGAGCCACTCGAGGACGGTGGCCTCGATGAGGCCCTCGCCGAGGTCGGGAAGGGGGAAGGAGATCTCAGCCACGCTTGTACTCCAATACTCGCTGGATGCCGAACAGGATGCGGTCGATATTCGGGATGTACTCGTCCTCCAGGTCTCCCGACGGATACGGTACGTCGAAGCCTGTGACGCGCTCAACGGGTGCCTTGAGGGTTCCGAAGCAGCGCTCCGTGATCCGCTGGGCCACCTCCGCGCCGAGGCCTGCGGTGAGCGGGGCCTCGTGGACGACGACGGCGCGCCGCGTCTTGGCCACGGACCTCGCCAGGGTCTCGGTGTCGATCGGCTTGAGCCAGCGGAGGTCGACGACCTCGACGTCGATCCCGTCCTCCGCGGCGAGCTCGGCGACCTGCAGGCACCGGGCCACCATCGCGCCCCACGCGACGAGCGTGAGGTGCCGGCCCTCCCGGGCGACCCGCGCCCCGGTGACGTCCTGCGGCGACGGCGAGGACGCGCCGTCGTGCGTCGGCGAGCCCGCGCCCTCGGTGACCACCTCGCCCTTCTGCCAGTAGCGGGACTTGGGCTCCATGAAGATCACCGGGTCGTCCATGCGCACGGCCGCCTTGAGCAGCGTGTACCCCTGCTGCGGGTCCGCGGGGGAGACCACCTTGAGGCCCGGGACGTGCGCGAACACGGCCTCGAGGCTCTCGCCGTGGTGCTCGGGGGCGCGGATGCCGCCGAAGCTCGGCACACGCAGCGTGACCGGCACGCGCAGGGCGCCGCGGGAGCGGTAGTGGATGCGGCCCAGCTGGGTGACGATCTGGTTCATGGCCGGGTAGGCGAAGCCGTCGAACTGGACCTCGGGCACGGGACGGAAGCCCGCCATCGCCAGGCCGATCGACATGCCCAGGATGCCCGACTCGGCCAGCGGGGTGTCGAAGACCCGCTCGGCACCGTGGCTGGCCGCGAGGCCGCTCGTGACGCGGAAGACGCCGCCCAGCGTCCCGACGTCCTCGCCGAGGATGAGGACCTTCGGATCCTCGGCGAGCAGCTCGTCGAGGGCGAGGTTGAGGGCGCCCTGCAGCGAGAGCATGCGCGGCTCCCGTCCGGAGACCGAGGCGGAGGCGGAAGCGGAGGCGGTGGCTGCGGCGGTGGCCGCTGCGGCGGCGGAATCGGCGCCGGGGGTCGGGCCCGGGGTCGGGCTGGTCAGGGTCTCAGGCATGCTCGGACTCCTCGCGCCAGGCAGCCTTCTGCCGCAGCAGCTCGTCGGTGGGTTCGGTGAAGACGAGGTCGAACATCTCGGCCCCCGGGCGCGGGCCCAGGGCGAGGACGCCCTCGCGGACGGCCTCGGCCTCGGCGGCTCCCGCCGCGTCGGCGGCCTCGAGCTCGGCCTCGTCCGCGATGCCCTCGCTGAGCAGGCGCTCGCGCAGGCGGAGAAGGGGGTCGGCGCCCCCGTCGGTGCGCTCCTCGTCGAGGGTGCGGTAGCGGCCGGGGTCGTCGCTGGTGGCGTGCGGGCCGCGCCGGTACGTCATCGCCTCGACGATGACGGGCCCGTGGCCCGCACGGGCGTGGGCGACGGCGCGGCGGGTCGCCTCGAGCACGGCGGCGGCGTCGTTCCCGTCGACCTGGAGGGCCGGGATGCTGTAGCCGGCGCCGCGCGCGGCGACGCTGCCGCCCGCAACCTGCCGTTCCGTGGGCACCGAGATGGCCCAGCCGTTGTTCTGTACGAAGAACACGACCGGTGCCCTGAAGACCCCGGCGAAGTTCATGGCCTCGTGCACGTCGCCCTGGCTCGAGGCGCCGTCCCCGAGGTACGTGATCGCCACACCCAGAGCGGACGCCTCGGGGGAGGACTGCGCCGAGGCGGCGCGGGCCTGGAGGGTCTGGCCGTGGGCCCAGCCGACCGCGTGCAGCACCGAGCCGGCGACGACGGCCTGGATCGGGGCGACGTGCGTGGCGGCGGCGTCCCAGAGGCCGCCGTGCCACGTGGCCAGGTGGGTGGACATGTACTCGACCATGTCGACGCCGGCTGCGCGGGCGACGCCGAGTTCGCGGTAGGTCGGGAAGGCGAAGTCCCTCGAGAGGTCCAGGGCGAGCGCCGAGGCGACCTGGGCGGCCTCCTGCCCGAGCTCGGGCGCGTAGGCGGGGAGGATGCCCTGCCGCTGCCACGCGACGGCGGCGAGGTCGAGCTGCCGGACCGCCGTCATGAGGCGGTAGAGCTCACGCAGGTCTGCGTCCGTCGCGGGGGCGGCCGCGGGAAGCTCGGGCAGCGGGGCCCGGTCCGCTCCGGCGAGTCCCGCACGGCCGGGAGAGGCCTGTGCTGTCGGTGAAGTCTGCATAGCAGAACCGTAGGGCGGGCGAACAGTCTGTGCAATCGATCATCGATCCATCAGGCAAGATGTCTAGTACCGCGCTGTTGTGTCCTGGATCACTGCACACAATGTGCAGGACGGGAGCGACTCGCCTGCGACGCCCTGGACGGCAGCGGGCCCGGACCGCGCTGGCCTGCGCGGTCCGGGCCCGTGCCCTCAGCAGGTCCGGGTCAGCGCTCCGGCTCTCCCGGGCCGGCCATCGCCGGCCGGGCCGCCACGCTGCGGCGGCGCAGCCAGGCGCCCGCCGCGATGGCGGCGACGAGCACGAACGTGCTCAGCAGCTGGGCGCGGCTGTCCGCGCCGATGAGCCCCACGGCGAAGATCGCGGCGAGCAGCACCACGCCGAAGGCGGACAGCCACGGGAACCCGGCCATGCGCAGCGGCAGCACCGTGCCCTCGGCATCGGCACGGCGGCGCAGCACGATCTGCGAGACCAGCGCCGAGCCCCACACGATCAGGCATGTGGACCCGACGAAGTTGAGCAGGAGCGGCAGGACATGGTCCGGGAACAGGAGCTCGAGCACCGTGGCGATGAAGCCGAAGGCCACCGATGCCGCGACCGCGACCGCGGGGACCCTGGCCTTGGTCAGCGACTTGAGGGCGCGGGGCGCCTCCTGGCGCTCGGCCAGGGAGAAGATCATCCGCGACGCGCCGTAGAGGTTGGCGTTGAGCGCGGACAGGAGCGCGACGACGGCCACGAGCGTGATGACGGTGGCGGCGCCGGGAAGTCCCGCGAGGTCCAGGACGCCGGCGAACGGGCTCTTGAGCTCGGGGGAGTTCCACGGGATCACCGCGGCGATGACGAAGATCGACCCGATGTAGAACACGAGGATGCGCCACACGACCGTGCGGACGGCGCGGCCGACGCTGCGCGCGGGGTCGCGCGTCTCGGCCGCGGCCACGGAGACGATCTCGGTGCCGCCGAAGGCGAACGCGACGACGAACAGTCCGGTCGCGATGCCGCCCATGCCGTGGGGTGCGAATCCGCCGTCGGCGGTGAAATGGGACAGGCCCGGGGAGGCCGCGTGCGGAAGCCAGCCGAGAAGGAGGGCTGCGCCGACGAGGAGGAAGGCGACGATCGCGGCGACCTTGAGCAGCGCGAACCAGAACTCGAACTCGCCGAAGTTGCGGACGCCGGTGAGGTTCACCGCGGTGAACGCGCCCATGAAGACCAGCGCCATGAGCCACACGGGGAGTGCGGGGAAGACCGTGGCGAGGAGGCCGGCGGCGCCGAGGGCCTCCGCGGCGATCACGACCACGAGCTGGCACCACCACAGCCACCCGACCGTGGCCCCGGCAACGCCGCCGAGTGCCTTGCCCGTGTAGACCGAGAACGCCCCGCTGGTGGGGTTGGCCGCCGCCATCTCGCCCAGGGCCCACATGACGATGATGATGAGGGTCCCGGCCACGAGGTAGGAGATGAGGACCGCGGGGCCTGCGGCCTGGATGCCCGCTCCCGAGCCGATGAACAGGCCGGCGCCGATGGCACTGCCGAGGCCCATCATCGTGAGCTGCCGCGGGGACATCGAGGGCCCGAGCCTCGGCTCCAGCGTCGTCGTCGACGCGGTTCCGAGGCCGTCTGACGTGTGCATAGCTGTCATTTCCGTCTTTCGGAGGATCGGTGGCCGAGGTCGCGAGGATGGGCGCCGCCGGCCAGAGGACCCCCTGACCATAGCGCCTTTGCCGCGGGGCTGTGTGGTGCACCTCACGGTCCTACGCAGGATGTGCAGGAAGAGGGGAGAGCGCGCCGCGGAAGTTGACAGAATGCGCAGTGCATGCGCGCCGGATCATCAATCTGTAGCATTCGAATCTGATCCGCAGACCACGATCTGGAGGCCCGCATGAAGGTCGACGAGCTCGACGCCAGGATTGTCCGGCTGTTCACCGACGAGCAGCGCATGAACGTGCTCGAGGCCTCCCGGATCCTCAAGGTGGCCCGCGCCACGGTCCAGGCCCGGCTCGACCGGATGGTGGCGAGCGGGGTCATCGGGCAGTGGGCTCCGCATCCGGAGCCGCGGGCGTTCGGGTTCCCCGTCGTGGCCTTCTGCTCGCTGACGATCAACCAGGACTCCGGGCATGACGCGGTCGCGGCGGCCCTCGCCGAGATCCCGGAGGTGCTCGAGGTCCACACCGTCTCGGGGGACAGCGACCTGATGGCCCGGGTCGCGGCCCGCTCCAACTCCGACCTCCAGCGCGTGCTCGATGCCGTCACGGCCACGCGTGCCGTGGTCCGCTCGTCCTCGGTGATCGTGCTCAACACACACTTCGAGGGCCGGACGCTGCCCCTGCTCGAGGCCGCTGCCAGGGGCTGAGTCGTCCGACGCCGGGGTGTCACCTTTTGGTGCCCGCGGCGGAGGGGCGTATCATCAGTAAAAGTCATCATGACTTTAACTCGTGCCGGGGTCGAGCCCGGTCCCGGACCTTGACGGCTGGAGGTACGCATGAGCGGGATCTTCCCGTCTTCCGGCGCGTCGGTCGCCCTGGGGGCGCACTCCGTCGTGGGAGCGAACGTCTCGGAGCGGGCCCAGCTGCCGCCGTCGCTCGCGATCTCCACCGTGATCTTCGCCCTGACCCCCGAGTCGGCCCGCGGAGAGTCCGGGGGAGGGCCCACCCTGTGGATCCCGCTCGTGAGGCGGGTCAAGGAGCCGTTCAGGGGCCGTTGGGCGCTCCCCGGGGGACCCCTGGCACCCACGGAGTCCCTGGAGGATGCGGCGCGGCGCAACCTCCGCCAGACCACGGGGCTCGAGCCCGAGTACCTCGAACAGCTCTATGCCTTCGGCGGCCTCAACCGGTCCAGCCGGCCCGAGCGCGGCAGCCAGCGGGTCGTCTCCATCGTCTACTGGGCGCTCGTCCGCCCCACGGAGGCCGAGCTCCTCGGCGAGGAGGACGAGAACGTCGCCTGGCACCGGGCCGACACCGCGGGCGAGCAGGACGGCGGCCTCGCCTTCGACCACCGCGAGATCGTCGACTACGCGCTCTGGCGCCTGCGCAGCAAGCTCGAGTACGCCCAGATCGCCTACCACTTCCTGGGCGAGAAGTTCACGCTCGCCCAGCTGCGCGAGGTCTACGAGGCCGTGCTCGGCCGCCCGCTCGACCCGGCCAACTTCCGCCGTCAGCTCAAGGGCATGGCACAGATCGAGCCCACCGACGAGGTCCTCGAAGGAGGCCGTCACCGGCCGCCGAGGCTCTACCGCTACACGGGGGCGCGGGGGCGGATCGACGCCACGACGGCCCCGCCTCCCCGGCAGGCATCTGGCGAGGCGGACCCTCCTCCGCCAGCCCCCCCCAGTACCTCTCCCGCCAGCCCCACAGCCCCAGCCGCATCCACCAGGAGCACGCCATGACATCTGTTGCCACCGCCATCAGCCTCGTCACCCGCGCGGAGGCCGAGGCCGCCACGGGCACGTGCAGCGCCGACCTCGCGAAGGGGCCGTGGGAGTTCGACGCCGCGGAGGCCCTGCGTGGCATGCCCGCCTACGGGCCGGGTGCGTCCGTCGCGGACCGCGCCCCCGCGTCGACGCCTCGCCAGGGCCAGCTCCCCGAGGAGTACAAGCACGCGACGGAGACGGAGCTGCGCGCCCGGATCACTGCCGCGAAGGAGAAGCTCGGCGAGCGCGTGGTCGTCCTCGGCCACTTCTACCAGCGCGACGAGGTCGTCGAGCACGCCGACTTCGTGGGCGACTCGTTCCAGCTCGCCAATGCCGCCCTCACCCGGCCCGACGCGGAGGCGATCGTGTTCTGCGGCGTCCACTTCATGGCCGAGACCGCGGACATCCTCTCCCGGCCGGATCAGGCGGTCATCCTCCCGAACCTCGCCGCGGGCTGCTCGATGGCAGACATGGCGGACATCGACTCGGTCGAGCAGGCCTGGGCGCAGCTCGAGGAGCTCTTCGGCACCGAGCCCGACGCCGAGGGCCGCGTGCCGGTCATCCCCGTCACCTACATGAACTCGTCCGCCGCCCTCAAGGGCTTCTGCGGCGAGCACGGCGGGATCGTGTGCACGTCCTCCAACGCCGCGACGGTGCTCGAGTGGGCGTTCGAGCGCGGGCAGCGGGTGCTCTTCTTCCCCGACCAGCACCTGGGCCGCAACACCGCGAAGGCCATGGGGGTCCCGCTGGAGCAGATGCCGATGTGGAGCCCGCGCAAGCCTCTGGGCGGCAACGACGCGGCCACCCTCCGGGACTCCCGCGTGATCCTGTGGCACGGCTTCTGCTCCGTCCACAAGCGCTTCTCCGTCGCCCAGATCGAGAAGGCGCGCGAGGAGTACCCGGGCGTGCGGGTGATCGTGCACCCCGAGTGCCCGATGGAGGTCGTCGACGCGGCCGACGAGTACGGCTCGACAGACTACATCCGCAAGGCGATCGCCGCGGCGACGGAGCCCACCGTCTTCGCCATCGGCACCGAGGTCAACCTCGTGAACCGGCTCGCCGCAGAGTACCCCCAGCACACGGTCTTCTGCCTCGACCCGGTGATCTGCCCGTGCTCGACCATGTACCGGATCCACCCCGGCTACCTCGCCTGGGTCCTCGAGGGCCTCGTCGAGGGCGAGGTGCGCAACCGCATCGAGGTCCCCGCCGACGTCGCCTCGACCGCGCGCGTGGCCCTCGAGCGGATGCTGGCGGCGCGGCCGTGACACCGCGCGGCGCAGGGCCGGCCGCTCGCGGCCGGCTCGGGCAGCTCGTCGTCGTCGGCAGCGGCGTCGCAGGGCTGACGGCGGCGGTCTCGGCCGCGGAGGCCGGGGCCGACGTCGTGCTCCTCACCAAGGCGCACCTCGCCGACAGCAACAGCATGCTCGCGCAGGGCGGGTACGCCGCCGTGCTGCCCGAGGGGCAGCGGGCGCCCGGCGACACGGTCGCCAGCCACGTGGCCGACACCATGGCCGCCGGCGGCGGGATCGGCTCGCGCACGGCCGTCGAACTCATGTGCCGGTCAGCCGCGGACTCCGTCTCGGACCTCGTGGGCCGGGGCGTCGCGTTCGACCTCGGCCCCGGCGGCCGGCCGCTGCTCGGCCTCGAGGCCGCCCATTCGTTCCCCCGGATCCTCCACGCCGGCGGCGATGCGAGCGGCGCCGGCATCACCCGGGCCCTCATCCGCCGTGTGCGCGCGCTCGAGGCCGAGGGGCGCATCGCCGTGCTCGAGCGGGCGATGGCCACCGAGATCCTGCTCGACGGCGGTGCCGTCGCCGGAATCGCCGTCTCACGCGCCGGAGGCCGGACCGTCGAGCACGTCCGGGCCGACGCCGTGGTGCTCGCCACCGGGGGAGCGGGCCAGCTGTTCGCCCAGACCACCAACCCGGCGGTCGCGACCGGCGACGGCGTCGCCCTCGCCTTCCTGGCCGGCGCCGCGCTGCGCGACCTCGAGTTCTACCAGTTCCACCCCACCGCGCTGCAGGTCATGGGCGCCGATGGGACCCTGCGGTCCTCGCTCATCTCGGAAGCGGTGCGCGGCGAGGGTGCCGTGATCCGCGACGCCTCAGGACGCCGCTTCGTCACCGACTACCACCCCCTCGGCGAGCTCGCCCCGCGGGACGTGGTCTCCCGGGCCCTCGCCCTGCACGCGCGCTCCGGGGGCGGCCAGGCGTACCTGGACGCCACCGGGCTCGAGGACGTCCACGGCGACGGCTTCCTCGCGCGGCGCTTCCCGGGACTCGACGCGATGACGCGCGCCGCAGGCTTCGACTGGCGCCGGGAGCCCTTGCCCATCGGCCCCGCCGCCCACTACTGGATGGGCGGGATCGCGACCGACCTGCATGGGGCAACGAGCGTCCCGGGCCTCTACGCCGTCGGGGAAGCCGCCTGCACCGGCGTGCACGGGGCCAACCGGCTCGCCTCCAACTCGCTCCTCGAGGGCGTCGTGTTCGCCGGCCGCGCCGTGCGGCACGCGCTCACCGAGGGACGCTCCGGCCGCTGGAACGGCCCGGACGCTGCCGAGGCGCACGAGGTGGACGCCTCCGCGGCCGCCGACGCCCGGGCTCTCTCGGGGCGGGCCGGGCGGACGCGCGTCGCCGACGCGATGCAGGCGGACGGCGGGGTCATCAGGGACGGCAGCGGCCTCGCGCGCCTGTCCAGCACGCTGCGCGGATGGACCTCCGACGACCCGGAGACCGCCCACCTCCTCCTCCTCGGGCGCCTGCTCGCGGCCGCCGCGGCAGTCCGGGAGGAGTCCGTCGGGGCGCACTTCCGGCTCGACTTCCCGGACCGCGCCCTGCCCGCCCCGCTCGGTGGCGCGCAGGACGCCCAGCCGCGTCCCGGCGTCGTGCGCCGCCCGGCCGGCCGCGCCGACGACGCCGCTCCCGCCCAGCCCGCACTCCTCGGAAGGACCGCCTGACATGACCCACACCGCAGAGGCCGCGGGCGTCCCCGCGGCGCACGGCCAGACGACGATCCAGTGGGCGCCCATCCCGCTCCCCACGGGGGCGGTGCGCCGGGTCCTCGAGGCGGCGTACGCCGAGGACGCCCCGAGCGGGGACCTCACGTCCCTGCTGCTGATCCCCGCCGAGGCGGCGGCGACGGCCGAGCTGCGCGCCCGCGTGCCGGGGGTCTTCTCGGGCGGCCCCATCATCGAGGCGGGCTTCCGCTTCCACGACCCGGACGCCGCCGTCGAGCTGCTGGCCGCCGAGGGCGAGGAGTTCGCCGCCGGGGCCGTCCTCGCCAGGGTCACCGGCCGGGCGCAGTCGATCCTCACCGCCGAGCGGGTGGTCCTCAACCTCGTGCAGCGGATGAGCGCCATCGCGGCCCTCACGGCCCAGTACGTGGCCCTCACGGCGGGGACGGGTGCCCGGATCGTCGACACCCGCAAGACCACCCCAGGACTGCGGGAGCTCGAGCGGTACGCCGTGCGCTGCGGCGGCGGCCGCAACCACCGGTTCAGCCTCTCCGATGCCGTCATGGCCAAGGACAACCACCTGGCCGTCCTCACCGGCGGCGACCCGGCCAGGCTCACCGAGGCCCTGCGCGGCGTCCGCGCCCGGCTCGGCCACACCACGCACGTCGAGGTCGAGGTGGACCGCCTCGAGCAGATCGAGCCCGTCCTCGCCGCGGGGGTGGACACGATCATGCTCGACAACTTCACCCTCGACGACCTGCGCGCCGGCGTCGAGCTCATCGGTGGCCGGGCCATCGTCGAGGCGAGCGGGGGCGTCACCCTCGAGACGGTCGCCGCCATCGCCGCCACGGGGGTCGACGTCATCTCGGTCGGGGCCCTCACCCACTCGGTGGTCAACCTCGACCTCGGGCTCGACGTGGTGATCGGCACGCCATGATCTACCTGGACGCCGCCGCGACCACCCCCGTGCGCCGCGAAGTCCTCGAGGCCATGTGGCCCTTCCTCACCGGAGACTTCGGCAACGCCTCGAGCCACCACGACCTCGGCGCCCGCGCACGCGAGGCGCTCGAGGCTGCGCGCGACGAGGTGGCCGGGCTGTTGGGGTGCAGGGCCGCGGAGGTCACCTTCACCTCGGGCGGCACCGAGGCGGACAACCTGGCCGTCAAGGGCATCGCCCTCGCCCGGCGCGGCACCGATCCGCGGCGGTCGCGCGTCGTGGTCAGCGCCGTCGAGCACCCGGCGGTCCTCGAGTCGGCGCGGGCGCTCGCCAGGCTGCACGGCTTCTCCGTCGACGTGCTGGCGGTCGACGCCGCGGGGCAGGTCGCGCCGGAGTCGCTCGCCGCGGTCGTGGGGCCGCAGACGGCGGTGGTCTCGGTCATGTACGCCAACAACGAGGTGGGCACGGTGCAGCCGGTCGCGGAGCTCGCGCGCGTGGCGCACGAGGTCGGGGTCCCGTTCCACACCGACGCGGTCCAGGCCGCCGGCTGGCTGCCGCTCGACGTGCGGGCGCTCGGTGTGGACGCTCTGGGCATCTCCGGGCACAAGCTCGGCGCCCCGAAGGGCGTCGGCGCGCTGTACACGGCCGGGCGGCTCACGCTCGAGCCGGTCCTCGACGGCGGCGGCCAGGAGCGCGGCCGGCGTTCGGGCACCGAGAACGTGGCCGGCGCGGTGGCCCTCGCCACGGCGCTGCGGCTCGCCGAGGCCGAGCGCACGACGGCGGCGGCCCGCCTCGCGTCCCTCCGCGACGCCTTCGTCGCCCGCATCCTGGAACTCGTCCCGGAGGCGATCGTGACCGGCCACCCCACGGAGCGGCTGCCGGGCAGCGCCTCGTTCTGCTTCCCGCGGGTCAGCGGAGAGTCAGTCCTGCTCGAACTCGAACGGCGCGGCGTAGTGTGCTCGTCCGGGTCGGCCTGCGCCGCCGGTTCCAGCGACCCCTCACACGTGCTGCTCGCCATGGGACTCGATCCCGAGGTCGCCCTCACGGCAGTCCGCTTCACCCTCCCGGGCTCGATCGACGCCGCCGCACTCGAGCAGGCCGCCGCGGCCGTGGCGGAGGCCTATGCGGCCGTGACGGGCATCGCCCACCGGTAGCCGGCTGGAGCGCTGGAAGGTCCTGGCGCCGACTGGCGTCAGGCCGACTGGCGTCAGAACGGCGGCGGAGGGTCCCCTTCGGGATAGCTCACATGCCGGTGCCCGGTCGGCGACGTCCATTCGAGCACTCCCGAAGCGCTCGGAGCGGGCCCCGGCGTTTCGGCCGGAGGGCGCGAAACGGGCCCCGGAGTGTCGGCCGGCGGGCCAGGGGGAGTGCCAGCCGGTGGGGCAGGGGGAGTGCCGGCCGCGGGGCCGGGCGGTCTGTTGTCCGCACGGGTGAGCTGCCGGAGCTTCCAGCGGCCCAGAGACTTGAGGCGGTGGTGCTCGCGGCACAGCAGGGCGAGGTTGGACAGGTCTGTCGTGCCGCCGTCGGCCCATTCGGCCGTGTGGTCCGCCTCGGTGGCGGCCGCGGGGACGTCGCAGCCGGGGAAGCGGCAGGTGGCGTCGCGTGCTCCGAGCTGCCGGCGCATGGCCAGCGTCGGCGTGTAGCGCCGCCGGCCCAGCGCGACCGGCGTGCCGTCCTCGGGATCGACCCACATCCGGCTCCATGTCGCAGCGTCGGCAGCCAGAAGCCGCACAGCGTCCGCGTCGATCGGTCCGTACCCGAGGATCTCTCCGGGGTCGTCGGAATCGCCGCGCAGAGTCCGGGCCGGGACCGTGACGAGGAGTTCGGTGCGCGCCCCGCCGAACTCTCGGTGCGGAACGTCCTCCGGGGCAGCCGGTCCGCTCGAGATCCCCGGCGCGCACCGAATGGCCGACGCGCCCCGGCTCAGTCCGGGGCCCCTGAGCAGATCCGCGAAGACGTCCAGGCGGAGCTGGCCGATGCCTCGGGACTCGTTCGGCGTCTGGAGGGAGCGCGCGAGCGCCTCAAGCCGGGTGTCGATCGCCGCGCCGACCTCGAGTGGGAGATAGGCCGTGAGCCAGCACATGCCATCAGCTGCCGGTTCGAGGTCGACCCGCCGCCGCGCCACGGCCTCACGCTTGCGGATCTGCGGGGGTTCGGCTGCGTACTCCTCCACGAGCCGCCGCAGCCTGCGGCCCAGCGCGCCCTGCGACGGGATCCGGTCCGGGTCCTCCGGGCACGCCTGCGCGAGGGCCTCGGCAGCGAAGGCGGCAAGCCTCCTGGCAGGGACGGGAAGCGCCGCCGCCACGATCGCCAGGGCTCGCCGGCGCGGCAGGCGCCCGGCTTCCATGGCCTCGAGGACCGGGCTCCACTCATCCGCCGTCAGCTCGAGAGCTTCGGCAACCTGCGCCCGCGCCGTCCGCTGCGAGACCTTCAGCGCGGCCGCGACCTCCGATGCGGCGATGCCCGCGGCATCGGCCCGGAGGAGAGGATCCGTCGATGCGCCGCCCACCGCCACCGTCAGGGCCCCGAGGACCCGTGCCCGTTCGCCAGCCAGGCGGGCTTCCTCGGCATCGAGCTCTCTGAGGGCGTCCACCAGCCGGTCGGCCTGCTCGAGCCGGGCCGCGGCCCGCGCCGGGGGCGACAGAGCCGGCTCGAGACGGTCGTGTTCGGCCCATGCAGCCAGAAGCCAGGGAGGAGGCGCGGGCGGCTCACCCACCGGCGGATCGCCGATCCAATCGAAGATGTCTTCCAACCCCATGAGGCCACTCTAGAAGAGGCCTCCGACACTTCTCGGCGAGGCAGCCCACCCGCTGCTCGACCCGGTTCAGGCTTTCCGGTTCAGGCGTTGCGGGCGCGGCGGAAGATCCAGTGCCGCAGGAGGCTGAACCGGACCGCTGTGGCGACCCAGCCGGCGATCGTCGTCGTCCAGAGCTCCGCCGCGACGCTGGCCGAGGGCTGCACCCAGTGCAGGCCCGCGAGGCTCCCGGCCGTCAGCACCAGGGCGACGGCGAGGGCCACCAGGCCGTTCAGATGGTCCTGGGCGAGCTTCGCGGTGCCGCGCACCCTGAAGGTGAAGCGGCGGTTGAGGGACGTGTTCATCACTGAGGTGATGATGAGGGCCACCGCGTTGGCGGTCTGGGCCCCGAGCCATGGGCGGCACAGCGCGTAGAGGGCGAGCGAGCTGACGGTGCAGACCACACCGACCCCGGTGAAGCGCGTGAGCTGGCGGACCATGGGCACGCGCCAGCTCTTCCGGAGCCGCCGCGCGGACAGCAGGACGCCCAGCGCCCCACGGAGGCGCGGGGCGGGGTCGGCGGAGCGGTCCGCAGTGGCCTCGGGCGGGGTCTGCGGGTTCTCCATGCGCTTCACCCTCTCACGCTGCGCTGTGGCTGTGCTGTGCCGTATGTGTGACCAGATGCGTCCTGCCGTAGGCGCGAGCCCGACTCACAAGGGCGGGGAGGAACTCACCAGGGTAGCCCGACTCACAAGAGTAGGTCGGCTCACAAGGGTGGGCCGACGACGGCGCGGTGCGGCGCCGTCGTCGGCCGTCCCCTCGTGGGGCGGGTGGGTCAGTCGTGTCGGGTGCGGTTGGCGACGACGGGGGCTGCGCCGGTGTAGCCGTCGCGGGCGGCGGCGATCTCGTGGATGCGTTCGCGG